>JALOQF010000017.1 GCA_025459425.1 Myxococcaceae bacterium
CCGCAGTACGGGCGCGCTGTCGACGCAGCGCTTCGACGTCCTGTTGGCTGCGACGGTACTGAGCATCGTGCTCGCGCCCGCGACGAACGCCCTGGCCGCGCGCCTGGCCAGCCGGTTCCGACCGGGCGACGCTGACGAAGCCTCGAGCGCCAGTGAAGCGGCCCACGCGGTCATCTGCGGATACGGCCGGGTGGGGCAGCTGGTGGGCACGCTCCTGCGGGCGCAGGGCGTTCGGGTGGTGGTGGTGGACGAGGACCAGGCCCTCGTGCGCGAGCTGCGACGCGCCGGAGTCGAGGCGCTCGTCGGCGACGTCGGCCAACAGGTCGTGCTCGAGCGCGCAGGGGTTCGGCACGCGAAGCTGTTGGTGGTGTGTGTGCCCGACCGACTGGCGGCCCGACGGGCGCTCGATGTCGCCAAGGGACTCCACCCGGCCATCACCGTGCTGGCCCGAACGCACACGACCGCCGACCGCGACGTCCTGGAGGAGCGTGGGGCCATCGAGGCCGTCGTCGGCGAGGTAGAGCTTGCACTCGAGCTCTCCCGACGCGCGCTCCTGCGCTTCGACGTGCCGCGCGACGCCATCGAAGCAGCAGTCGACGCGGCTCGGCGACGGTGACAGGCGCCTCGCGCGGCCGGCCGTTACGAACTCGAGGATGCGGTGGTTGCTCGTCTTCCCGGTCAGCGTCACCCTTCTCGCGCTGGAGGTCCTCGTCGAGACGGTCCGCTCCGGCAGCGATGGGCTGGCCGAGCGGGCGACGTTCCTGGTCTCGGTCGGTGTCGGTGCCACGGCTGGCGCGGCGGTCGGGCTGAGCTGGGTCTTCAGGGGCCAGAGCCGGCTGCACTCACTGGTGACGACCGCGGGGTTGCTCGCGGCGGTTCCCACGTCGCTGGTGGTGCTGGCGGCGCTGCCGTGGGTCCTGCCGCACCCGCTCACGGGCTTTGTCGGGAGCTTCTTCCCGCTGGTGCTGTGCCCGTTCGCGGCGTTCGACTGGTTCGCGCCCGGGTCGTGACGCTCATGGCGAATTGGGGAGCTGCCCGAGTCCTTCCGATTCCCGTAGAAACCCGCCCGTGGCTACGACACCCGAAATCCTCGCCCCGGCCGGAGACGCCGAGAGCCTCGACGCCGCCCTCGCCGCCGGCGCCGACGCCGTCTACTTCGGCCTCGACGAGGGCCTCAACGCGCGCGCCCGCGCCACCAACTTCTCGGTGGCCTCGCTGCCCGGCACCATCGACCACGTTCACCGCGCCGGCGCGCGGGCCTACGTCACCCTCAACACGCTCGTCTTCGAGAACGAGCTGCCTGCCGTCGAGACGCTCGTGCGCGCCTGCGCGAAGGCCGGCGTCGACGGCATCATCGTGCAGGACCCGGCGGTCGCCCTGCTCGCCCGCGCCGTCGCCCCCACGCTCGAGGTGCACGCCTCGACGCAGATGACGGTGTCGAGCCCCGAGGCCGCGCGCTTCGCCCAGGCCCTCGGCGTCACCCGTGTCGTCGTACCGCGCGAGCTGTCCGTCGACGAGATTCGCACCTTCGCGAAGGGCACGCCGCTCGAGCTCGAGGTCTTCATTCACGGCGCGCTCTGCATGTCGTGGAGCGGCCAGTGCCTCACCAGCGAGGCCTGGGGCGGCCGCTCGGCCAACCGCGGCCAGTGCGCCCAGTCGTGCCGCCTGCCCTACGAGCTCGTCGTCGACGGCGCCGTGCGTCCACTCGGAGACGTCGCCTACCTCTTGAGCCCGCTCGACCTCGCCGGCGCCCGCGCGTTCGAAGCGCTCGCCGACGTGGGCGTCGCGAGCCTGAAAATCGAAGGCCGCCTCAAGGGCCCGGCGTACGTGATGAGCGCGGTCGAGGGCTACAAGCGCTGGCGTGAGGCGGTGCTGTCGAAGCAGCAGACCTCGGCAGCGGCGCAAGCGCAGCTCCAGCGAGACCTCGGCCGCATGGCGGTGGCGTATTCGCGCGGCTTCTCCGACGGCTTCTTCGCGGGCTCCGACCACCAGAACCTCGTCGAGGGCCGTTTCCCGAAGCACCGTGGCGCGTTGCTGGGCGTCGTGGCCGAGGTGAAGCCCGGCGCGGTGCGCATCGAGCGGGCCGAGCGGCGGCCTTCGGGGGGCGTAGGGCTTGGCATTCCGTCAACGCCCTCAGGCGCAACGAAGGTGGCCCTGCCCGTCATCGGTGGCGCTTCGTCCGCAGACGCGCGCGGCGTACCGCTCGACGTGCCCGAGCCGATTCCCGGCTGCGGCGTGGGCTTCGACACCGGCCGTCCCCAGGACGACGAGCCGGGCGGCCCGCTCTTCGGCGTCGAGCCGGCACTTAGGGGGTGGTGGCTTCGTTTCGGCAAGCCGGGGCCCGACCTGTCCCGCGTGAAGCCCGGCCACCAGGTGTTCCTCTCGTCCGACCCACGCCTCTCCGCCGACGCGAAGGCCGCCGTCGAGGTGGGCGCGAAGGGCGTCACCGGCCGCATTCCCGTCACGCTCGTCGTCACCGGGCAGGCCGGAGCGCCCCTGCGCGCGACCTTCACCGCCACCGGCGCCGTGGGAAGAAACGTCTCGGTCAGCGGTGAGACGAGCGAGGTGCTGGCGGTCGCCACCGGCGCGGGCCTGGGCGTCGAGGTGCTCTCGGACAAGCTCGGCGGGCTGGGCGGCACGCCGTTTCGGCTCGCGGCCGTCGACCTCGAGGGCTTCGGCGCCGGGCTCCACGTGCCCGTGTCGGCGCTCAAGGCGCTCCGCCGCAGCCTGATTCCGACGCTCGAAGCGCTGGTGCTGGCGCGCGCGCGTCACGCGGTGACCGAGCGGCCCATGGCGCAGGCCGTGAAGGACGACTCGGCCCGGCGTCAACCCACGCAGCGGTGGACGCCACCGACGACGCCCACCCTCGTGCCGCTGGTGCGCCGGCCGGAGCAGCTCGAGGCCGTCGTCGCGGCGGGCCTGCGCGAGGTCGAGCTCGACTGGATGGAGCTCGTCGGCCTCGAGAAGGCCGTGCGGCGCGCGCGCGAGGCCGGCCTCTTCGTCACCGTCGCCACCACGCGGGTGCAGAAGCCCGGCGAAGAGGGCATCGACTCGCGGCTCGCGCGGCTGAAGCCCGACGCGATGCTGGTGCGCCACTGGGGCGGGCTGGTGCACTTCTCGACGCTGGCCGAGCGGCCCGTCGTCCACGGCGACTTCTCGCTCAACGTCACCAACTCGGTCACCGCGCACGAGCTGCTCGCGATGGGCTGCGACTCGCTCACCGCGGCGCACGACCTCGACGAGACGCAGCTGCACGAGCTGTTGCGCCGCGTGCCCGCCGAGCGCGTCACCATCGTGGGCCACCACCACATCGCCACCTTCCACACCGAGCACTGCGTGTACTCGCACACGCTCTCGAATGGCCGCGACTTCCGCACCTGCGGCCGACCGTGCGAGCGGCATCAGGTGGCCCTGAAGGACCGCGAGGGCCAGGACCACCCCGTCGTCGTCGACGTGGGCTGCCGGAACACCGTCTTCAACGCGAGGGCGCAGACGGCCGCGCGCGCGGTGCCGAAGCTCCTCGCCGCGGGCGTGCGCCGGTTTCGCCTCGAGTTCGTCTGGGAAGACCAGGCCACCACGGCGTCGGTGCTCGACGCGTGGCGCGCGCTCGTCGAGGGGAAGGCCGCTCCAGCCGAGGTGGTGAAGCGGCTGGCCGTGCACGAGCAGTTCGGCGTCACCGCGGGCACCATGCGCGTGCTGACGACGCTCGAGGCGTCACGCGAGCTGCCGCACGAGCGACGCTGATTCGCTCGTCGGCGTCGAACGGGTAGACACGGGGTGACCTCGCCACGGCCTGGGGTCCGTGAGGGGTCCTCGACCTGGCACGGCCTCGACACCGCCGACGGCACGACGGAAGGCCGCTCGCGCGGAGTGCTCGAGACAGCGTCAGCCTCGGCAGGAGTTGATGTCAGAACTCGACGTGCAGCAGCCCCGAGACGCCACCGGGCAACAGCCCCATCGCGACGCGCAGCCGGGCTGACGGGGCTTCACTCTTCTGGCCCGCGTCCTGCCGCTTGTTGAAGTCGTCGACGAGCTGACGCCGCTCGTCCCCATTGAGGGGGTGCGCCGGGAAGGCGATGCCGAACACGATGCCGGCGAGGCCCGCCACTCCGAACGCGGCCGCGAGGATGTTCGGCTGCGCGATGGTCTGCCCTCGCAGGCAGACGCGGGTGCTGGCGTCGAAGATGGCGCAGCGGTCGTTGAGGCCGACGAGGAAGGTGATGGTGCCCGCGGCAAGGAGCGCACCGCCTCCGACGAGGGACAACACCTTCGCGACGACCCGGCTCCCGTACTGGCTCTTCAAGTCGGGGCGCCCGACGGCGTCGTAGAGGTCGCTCCCCTCGAGCGGCTTGCCGCGCTGAACGAGCACGTCGGGGTCTCGACGGGACGGCGTGATGCGCAGGTCGACGGACCCGAAGGCAGCCGCCGGGCGCTGCGGTTCGGGCGTGACGGCGGCGGCCGCGGGAGCCGGCGTGACGAGCGGCGGAGGAGGCGGCGGAACCGGGGACGGTGGCACAGCAGCGGGTGGTGGCGGCGTCACCCCCCTCGCGGGCAGCGGCTGCCCCAGCGTGCCAGCCATCGACGTGAGCGCCGCGCCCTCCTTCGTGTACAGCACCACCACGGCCGTCTCGGTGGGCCCCGGGAAGGTGCGAACGACGAGCACGACGTCGACGGGCAGCGCGGCGGAGAGCTGCACGATGCGCACGTCGGGGTCGGTTGGCTGAACCGCCAGGCCTTCACCGGTCATCACGAAGCGGGTGCGCTGGCTCGTCCGGAGCGCCTGCGCGAGCGCGGCGGCGGCAGCCTGCGTCGAGGGGCTCACCGGCCCGGCCGCCACCACGACGACGGCGAGGTTCGGGCGGTCGAGGTACGACGCGGAGGCGCTGGGGGTGAAGGTGACGTCCCAGCTGGGCAGCATGGCCATCGCCAGGCCGAGGAGCGCGGTCACTGGCATCGGAACTCTCCCGCTGCGGTGCTGAAGGCGCACAGCGTCTGGCCACAGCACGGCGCCGAGCCGGCGATGTTCGAGCAGCGCGAGCCCCGGGTGATGCAGCACTGCCCGCTGGTGCACGTCGAGCCCGCGGAGCAGGCCACGCACGCAGCCCCGCGCGCGCCACAGAATTGAGAGGACACCGGGTTGTTCGCCGTGCCCCGGCAGACCGATGGAATGTTCACGTTGTCACAGCACCCGTTGCAGGAACTGGCGGTGCACAGGCAGCGGCCCGCCGAGAGCTCGAGGCCCGCAGGGCACGCGCACACGCCGGCGTCGCACGAGCCTCCGCTGCACGAGCTGCAGGCGGCGCCCAGTGTTCCGCACGCGCCAGCGCCGCCATTCAGCACGCAGGTGCCAATGGAGTCGCAGCAACCAGTCGGGCACGAGTTGCGGTCGCACACCCAGGTGCCACAGGCCGAGACGAGGCCGAGGCTCCCGGCCAGAAGGACGACACGAAGAAGGACCATCGCGGAGCGCCCGTAGCCCACCGGTGGCCAGAGGCAACGGCGGCCTTTGGCGACGTTCTTGCGCGACCGTGGGAGCGGCACGCAGCGGTGAGCGCACCTTCTCCTGGTTCGACGTGGCGCTGGTCGTGCTCGCGGCCCCCCTGCTGACCGCCGCGTGGGGCGAGGTGACGCGACGACGCTGCTTGATGACCGTCGCGTCCCCGGGCCGATTCGATCAAGGCTTCCTCGCGCTCCTCCAGAAAGACGGAACCCCATGACGCCTCAGCACCACGAGTACCTCGAGACGACGCGGCGCCTGCTGGACAACCTCGACGACGCGCTCGTCGACTTGCTGGCACAGCGCGCCGAAGTGGTGGCCGCGCTGTGGGCGTGGAAGGCGCAAGAGGGCCTCGACCGGACCGACACGGGCCGTGAAGAGACGGTGCTGCGCCGCCTCCTCGAGCGCGCGACGGCGAAGGGCCTCGACCCGCTGCGCATCGAGCCCGTGCTGCGCGCCATCATCGGAAAGCCACTGGCAGCACCGCCGCGTTGAGCTGGTTTCAGCGGCGGCGCACACGGCCGAGGTTCCACCACCGCCGACTCGGCGATCGATGGATCTCGTCGTCACTCGCAGCTCGGGAAGCGAGACGCCACCACACGGGGAGGTGCGTGGCGAGACCGACCCGACGGGCCCGGGCCTATCGCGACGCCAGCTCCCGCCGCTGCATCGAGGCCTCGCCGGTGGCGATGCGTACCAACTGGCCGAGCCGCTTCCACACCGACTCCTGCCGATAGGGCACGCCGTACTTCTCGCACAGCGCCTTCACCTTCGGCTGGAGCCGTTGGTACGCGCGCGGCGGCAGGTCGGGGAACAGGTGGTGCTCGACCTGGTAGTTGAGGAACCCGTGCAGGAAGTCGTTGAGGTCGCCGCCGGTCTTGAAGTTCACCGAGCCGCGCACCTGACGAACGAACCACTCGGCGCGCGAGGCCGGCGGCCCATCGAAGCGCTCGAGGTCGTCGCCCGCGTGGTTGGGCACGATGATGACGAAGCAGTGCAGGTTCGACAGCACCTCGGCGCCCAGCGAGTTGAGCGCGACCGACAGTGACGTGAGCGGCCCCAGCGGCAGGAAGAGCGCCGGCAGGCCCACGAAGCGCAAGGCCGCGTACGGGAGCAGCGCGCCCCAGACTTCCCGCCCCTCGGTGGTACGCACGTCGAACGCCTCGAGCATCGACTCGGGGCCGCGGCCGTCATCACGTTGGGTCCTGCCGTCGCCGCTCGAGCGACGACGCCGGCGCTGCAGCACCTGGAGCGTGTTGGGCGCGTAGTAGGTCAGCTTCCACGTCGCGGCCGAGAGCGCGAGCAGCGCCTGCTTCACCACCTTCGGCAACGGCGCGCGGCGCAGGGCCTCGAGGTTGTGCTCGACGAGGTCGGGGTCGGCCACCTCGTTCGTGTAGGCGTGGTGGAGCACGTTGTGCTCGTGACACCAGGCCTCGGGCTCCATCCACTCGGGCCAGTCGAGCAGGCGGCGCCAGCCCTTCGCGAAGCCCTTCGAGGTGAGGCGCGCCGGCGCCGAGTCGATGCGGTCGAGCCCTTTGTGCAGCACGTGGTGGGCGACGATGGTCCACCGCGAGGTCGAGCCGAGCGAGAGCAGCGCCATGCTGAGCGGGTTGGGGAACACCCACGCGGTGGCGTAGCCGGCGGCGGTGCACCAGTGGCCCCAGCGCTCGAGCTTCTTCAGGTGCGCGACGTCCTCGGGGCCCAGGTTCGCCACGGCCTCGGCGCGCATCGCCCGCAGCTCGCGCTCGAACCCCTCGAGGTCGACGCCGTCGCGCCCCACCGAGAACGACCGCTCCGGCGCCGTCACTTCGAGGCCCCCGCGGCGCACAGCACGAAGGGAAACTTCGACTCGCGCACACCCTCGGGCTGAAGCGCGCAGCCGGCCCTCGAGGCCTCGGGCAGCGCCTCGTACACCTCGACGCCGAGCAGCAGCTCCTCGGCCTCGCCCAGGTCTTCGCCGAGCTTCGAGGCGCGGTTGACCGGGTCGCCGAACAGGTCGTTGCCCACCCGCAAGACGTCTCCGGTGGCGATGCCGATGGAGACGCGCAGGGCGTGCCCCTTCACCTTCTCGGCCTCGAGCGCCGCGAGGAAGTCGCGCGCGAAGGCCACCAGGCGCACCGGGTCCTTCGAGACGATGAAGAGGTCGTCGCCGTATTGCTTCACGAGCTCGACCTGGTGCTTCTCGAGGAGCGGCAGGGCGACGCGCTCCATGCGCCGAATCTGCGAGAGGAACCACGCGATGCCCTTCTCGCGGGTGAGCTTCGAGAAGCCGCTCATGTCCGAGACGAAGACCGACCAGCGCGCCATGCGGCCCTTGAGCGCGTCGTCCTTCGCCGCGGCGGCGGCCACGTCACCGCGGTCCTCGGCGACGATGCGCGCGTCGAGCTCGGCGTCGAGGTCGACCTTCTGGAACGCCACGCCCGACGCCTTCGGCGTGACGCAGCCGACGAGCCCCACGAGCAGCCACACGAACCTGAGCTTCATCCACCCTCCCACTCGACTCGGAACACCATGACGCCACCGACGGCCCGCTCGATGGCGACCGTGCCGCGCACCTTCATCATCGCCAACCCGCCGTCGAGAATGCCCGCGGTGTAGTGCTCGAGCGGCTCGGACTTCACCGTCACCAGGGCCACGTTCTGCGACGGGAACGTCACCGACGTCTCGCTGTAGTTGTCGCCCGTGCGGAACGCGCGCGTGAGGCGCTCGAGGGCGCGCCGGGTGCCGAGCAGCTTGAGGAACTGCGCCGAGGCCGAGCCGATGAGCGTGCCCTGCCAGCCCTCGATGAAGCGGCGCCCGATGAGGCGGTGGGCCTCGCTGCGGGGCAGCTCCGGGTAGAGCTCGTCGCTGGCGATGTCGAGCCACTCCCCGAGGCGCGCCGAAGGCCACCCGGGCGGAAAGGGCTTGTCCGGGTCGAGCTCGGCGGCCTTGAGCCGCTGCTTGAGGCGGCCGGTGACGTCGGCCCCGAGGCCCCTGAGGAGCCCCTCGGCCTGCGCGACGAAGATGACTCGCTGGTCGACGCCCACGGTTCCGCCGGTTCCCTAGCCCACGGCCCGCGGCTGGGCGCGGAATTCGATGGCACTGCACCCGCCCCTCGTTGCCGGACCGTGACGCAAACCGTGCGCACCCGACCGCGCACCATGCACCGCACGCAGCCTTTGCGCCTTGCGCCCCGTCAACCCACGCGATCATCCACGCTGGCCTGTCGCGTGCTTGCCCCCCTCGAACCCCGCGCCTCGAGGAGCCCTTCGATGTGTCTTGCCATTCCCGTTCAGGTGGTCGCGTTGCACCCGGGCGACCAGGCGACGGTCGACATGGGCGGCGTGCGAAAGGACATCTCGCTCGCGCTCGTCGAAGACGTCGCGGTCGGTGACTACGTCATCCTCCACGTCGGGTACGCCCTGCAGAAGCTCGACCGGGACGAAGCCCAGAAGACGCTCGAGGCCATCGCCGCCGCGGGAGCGCTCGCGTCATGAAGTACATCGACGAGTTCCGAGACGGCCAGTCGGCTCGTGCCATCGCGGCCACCATCGCGCGCGAGGTCGACCCGTCGCGCCGCTACCACCTGATGGAGTTCTGCGGCGGCCACACGCACGCCATCTCGCGCTACGGCATCGCCGACCTGTTGCCCTCGAACGTGCGCCTCGTTCACGGGCCGGGCTGCCCGGTGTGCGTGCTGCCCATCGGCCGCGTCGACGACGCCATCGGGCTCGCGCTGAACCACCGCGTCATCCTCGCGACCTACGCCGACTGCCTGCGCGTGCCCGCGTCGAAGGGCCTGTCGCTCATGAAGGCGAAGGCCCAGGGCGCCGACGTGCGCATGGTGTATTCGAGCGCCGACGCGGTGAAGCTGGCCGTCGACAACCCCGGCAAGCAGGTCGTCTTCTTCGCCATCGGCTTCGAGACGACGACGCCTCCGACGGCGGTGGCGATTCTCGAGGCGCAGCGGCTCGGCCTCACCAACTTCTCGGTCTTCTGCAACCACGTGCTGACCCCGGCGGCCATCGCCCACATCCTCGAGAGCCCCGAGGTGCGCGAGCACGGCACCGTGCCGCTCGACGCCTTCATCGGCCCCGCGCACGTGTCGGTCATCATCGGCAGCCAGCCGTACGAGCACTTCGCCAGCGAGTACGGCAAGCCGGTCGTCATCGCGGGCTTCGAGCCGCTCGACGTGATGCAGGCGGTGCTGATGCTGGTGCGGCAGCTCAACGAGGGCCGCGCCGAGGTCGAGAACGAGTTCACCCGCGCGGTGACGCCCGAGGGCAACCTGAAGGCCCAGGCGCTGGTGGCCCGGGTGTTCGAGCTGCGGAAGGCCTTCGAGTGGCGGTGGATGCGCTCGGTGCCGTACAGCGCGCTCCGCATCTAGGACAGCTTCCGCGACTTCGACGCCGAGGTGCGCTTTCAGGTCGAGACGAAGTCAGTGGCCGACAACAAGGCCTGCGAGTGCGGCGCGATTCTGCGCGGGCTCAAGCGCCCGCAGGACTGCAAGCTGTTCGCGACGGTGTGCACGCCCGAGAACCCGATGGGCTCGTGCATGGTGTCGTCCGAAGGGGCCTGCGCGGCGCACTACACCTACGGCCGCTTCCGTGACGCGCAGGTGGAGGCCGCTCCATGAAGCCCATTCGCGCCGGCTACGTGCGCCCCATCGACTTCACCTCGGGCCGCGTCGACCTGACGCACGGCTCGGGCGGGCGCTCGATGGCCCAGCTCATCGAAGAGCTCTTCCTCGCCAACTTCGACAACGCCTGGCTCCGACAGCAGAACGACCAGGCCGTCTTCGACGTACCGAAGGGCCGCCTCGTGATGGCCACCGACGCGCACGTCGTCTCGCCGCTCTTCTTCCCCGGCGGAGACATCGGCTGTCTCTCGGTGCACGGCACCATCAACGACGTGGCGACCGCCGGCGCGAGGCCGCTCTACCTCGCCGCGAGCTTCGTGCTGGAAGAGGGCTTTCCGCTGGCCGACCTGCGCCGCATCGTGCGCTCGATGGCGAAGGCGTCGATGGAGGCCGGCGTGCCCATCGTCACCGGTGACACCAAGGTCGTCGAGCAGGGCAAGGGCGACGGGGTCTTCATCACCACCACCGGCGTCGGCGTAGTGCCACAGGGCGTGAGCCCGTCAGGAGACCGCGCACGGCCGGGTGACCGCGTTCTCTGCTCCGGGACCATCGGCGACCACGGCGTGGCCATCATGGCGCAGCGCGAGAGCCTGGGCTTCACCACCGCGCTCGAGTCGGACACGGCGGCGCTGCACACGATGGTCGAGCTCATGGTGCGCGCGGTGCCCGACGTGCACGTGCTGAGAGACCCGACCCGCGGTGGCGTGGCGGCGACGCTGAACGAAATCGCCCGGCAGTCGAAGGTGGGCATGCTGATTCGGGAAGACGACCTGGCGGTGAAGCCCGAGGTGAAGGCGGCCTGCGAGTTCCTCGGGCTCGACCCGCTCAATGTGGCGAACGAGGGCAAGCTGCTCGCCATCTGCGCGCCAGGCGACGCCGAGGCGCTGCTGACCGCGATGAAGGAGCACCCGCTCGGGCGCCAGGCCTCCATCATCGGCACCGTGCACGAAGACCCGAACCACTTCGTGCAGATGGAGACGACGTTCGGCGGCAAGCGCATCGTCGACTGGCTGGCGGGAGAGCAGCTGCCGCGGATCTGCTGACATGCGCGTTCTGCTGCTGGCGCACGCCTTCAACAGCCTCACCCAGCGGCTGTGGGTCGACCTGGCTGCCGAGGGCCATGACGTCTCGCTCGAGCTCGACATCGCCGACGCGGTGACCATCGAGGCCGTCGCGCTGTTCGAGCCGCACGTCGTCGTCGCCTCGTTCCTCAAGCGCGCGATTCCGGAGGCGGTGTGGCGCCGCGTGCCGTGCCTCGTGGTGCACCCGGGTCCACCGGGCGACCGCGGCCCGTCGTCCCTCGACTGGGCGATTCTCGAGGGCGCCCGCGAGTGGGGCGTCACGGTGCTCCAGGCGAACGAGGTGATGGACGGCGGGCCCCTCTGGGCATCGAGGACGTTCCCGATGCGCGAAGCGACGAAGAGCAGCCTGTACCGGAACGAGGTGACCGAGGCGGCGGCGTCCGCGGTGCGGGAAGCGCTCACGAAGCTCGAAGCGGAGGAGCGTCCACTGACGCAGGACGAGGCGGTCGTGCGCGCCCGGCCACCGATGCGACAGGCCCAGCGGCGCATCGACTGGGAGCGAGACGACACCGAGGCGGTGCTGCGCAAGGTACGCGCGTCGGACTCGAGCCCCGGCGTGCTCGACGAAGCCCACGACGTGCATTGGTTCCGCGGCTTCCGGGCCGGGGTCGACGGCGCAGGCGCTCCGGGGGCGCTGCTCGGTCGTGACGAGCGCGGCGCGTTGCTGCGGAAGACCCGCGACGGCGCCGTGTGGCTGACGCACGCGCAGCCGACGAAGGCGCCGGTGGACGCTCCCGAGGCGAGGCCCTTCAAGCGTCCCTCCGCTGAGGTGGTGCGGGCCGAGCTGCCGCTCGTTCCGGACGCGACGCGACGGGACATCGTCGCGACCGACGTGGGCGCGGTGACGTTGCTGCGTTTCGACTTCTCGAACGGAGCGATGTCGACGGCCGATTGCGTGAGCCTGCGTGACGCGTTCATCGAAGCCACCCGCCGCCCTTCACGCGTCATCGTGCTGCTGGGCGGAGCAGACTTCTGGTCGAACGGCATTCACTTGAACGCCATCGAGGCGGCGTCGAGCCCGGCCGACGAGTCGATGCGGAACATCGAGGCGATGGACGAACTGTGCCGCGCGGTCATCGAGTGCACCTCGCACCTCACCATCGCCGCGATACAGGGCAACGCCGGCGCCGGAGGGTGTTTCCTCGCGCTCGCCGCCGACGAGGTGGTGGCCCGGCGCAGTGTCATCTTGAACCCCCACTACAAGAACATGGGGAACCTCTACGGCTCGGAGTACTGGACGTACCTGTTGCCGAAGCGGGTCGGCGAGGCCGAGGCGAAGGCGCTGACGCAGGGGCGACTGCCGCTCGGGGCCGACGAGGCCCAGCGACGCCGCCTGGTCGACGTGACGTTCGACGGAACACCCACGGAGTTCGTCGCCCGGGTGACGGAGCACGCCCGCGAACTGGCCGAGTCCCCAGACTTCGCGACGCGGCTCGAGCTCAAACGCGCGCGCCGGGTCGACGACGAAGCGAAGAAGCCGCTCGCGAGCTACCGCGAGGCCGAGCTGAAACGCATGCACCTCAACTTCTACGGCTTCGACCCGAGCTACCACGTGGCGCGGTACCACTTCGTGCACCGCCTCCCGCACGCGTGGACGCCGCTCCACCTCGCTCGGCACCGGAGCGATGCGTGGAAGAGGCAGCAGAAGCTGGTGACCCGCGACCGGTAGCAGCGCGCCGGTCTCGCGGTCACGGCATTGACCGCGCCCGCAGCACCGCCGAGAGTCTTCCCTGTCCATGGCGCTGTCTCTCTCTCAAGAGTTCGACGGGCTCATCGCCGCGCTCGAGCAGGCACACCTCGACGACGCGCTCGTGGGTGGCCTCGCCGTCGCCGTGTTGGCTGCGCCGCCCACCCGCAAGTCCGCGATGAAATCGAACGACTGAAAGACCTCGACCGATGAGCGTGTCGATGAAGCCCGCCGACATCACGCGGCGCCTCGCCGAAGCGAGTGAGGCCTCGGACCTGAGCGCCGACCGGCGGCTCGACGGAAAGCTCGACCTCTCGCCGAGCGGCATCTCTCAACGGCTTCGGGAAGCCTCGGAGCTGTTGGACCTGTGTTTCAGCTTGCGGGCGCGCGAGCCCGGGAACAAGCGGCCCCTGCCGCGCGACCAGGAGCCGTCAGGACCCGCTGGGGCTGGAAGTCGTGTCGCCTGCCATGCTGACCATCGACCTCGACCGCCCTCCTCGCGACCGGTGGACCGGACTGCGTTCCTGGCGCGAGCCCGCTCTCGCGCTCCTCGAGCTGTACCAACGAGACCTGGGGAGCGGTGCCACGGCTGCGATGGCCTTCATCACGGACGTTGCCCGGCAGGTGCTGCCCGCCGACACGATGCTCGAGCTCGAGGGAGTCGCCGAGGCGCTCGACCAACCACTCGAGCGGGTCGTCTTGTGCAACCTGTACTACGACCTCATCAAGTCGTCGGTTGGCTGCTCGGCCTTCGCGGTCGACCTTCCCGATGGCCCGGTGCACGGCCGCAACCTGGACTGGTGGACCACCGGCGGTCTCCTTCGAGACCACACCACGACCATGACGTTCCTTCGCGCGGGACGCGTTCACTATCGGCTCGTCGGCTGGCCAGGCTTCATCGGGTGCTTCACGGGCGTCGCGCCGGGCCGCTGCTCCGTGAGTCTGAATGCCGTCCTGAGCGACGACCCGGCGATCGTAGCGGAGCCGGTGGTGTTCCTCCTGCGGCGCGTTCTCGATTCGGCGCCGCACTTTGGCGCGGCACTCGAGATGCTGCGCGACAGTCCAGTCGCCAGTGATGCGCTGATGCTCCTCGTCGGCACCAGCCCCCGTCAGTTCGCGGTCATCGAGCGAACACCGCGTCGGAGCCACGTCCGTCTCCCGGAAGGCACCTTCATCACCGTCACCAACGACTACCGCGGCCTGGGATCCGGCGAAGCGGGGCTCGGGGAGCTCGCGAGAACGTCGTGCTCCCGCATGGCCCACCTCGAGACGGCGCTGACTCGTCAAACGGTGCGGTCGACGAGCGAGGCGTTCTCGCTGCTGGAGAACGCCGGCGTCAAAATGGGCATCACGGTGCAGCACGTGGTGATGCGCGCCTCGACGGGCGAGTGCGAGGTGCGGCTCCCGAAGTGACGACGTCGCCGACCTGCGGTGCCCGGTCAGGCCCGCGCCAGCATCGCGTTCGCGAACAGCCGCGCGAGCGCCATGATGGTGTGCTGCGGATTGACGCCGAGGTTCGTGGGAATCACCGACGCGTCGGCCACCACGAGCCCCTCGTAGCCGTGCACGCGGCCTTCTCCGTCCACCACCGAGCGCGTCGGATCGGCCCCCATCACGCAGCCGCCGAAGAGGTGCGACAGAATCGCGATGTACTTGCGCGGGTCCGTCGGCCCATTGCGCAGCAACTCGACGTCCTTCGCCTCGAGCTGGAAGGGCAGACCCGCGATGCCCGGAATGATGGCGCGGGCCCCGGCCGCGAAGTGCATCTGGCCCAGCAGGTACATGCCCTGGCGGAAGCGCTCCATGTCGTCGGCGTTGAGCGTGTAGCGGACCACGGGCTTGCTGCTGAACGGCGCGTGGCCAATGGTGCCCGTCGACTCGGCCCGCACCGCGTGGCACCACATCGCGACGTGCCGGTACTGCCCCAGGCGCTTCATCAACTCGACGCCACCACCCGCGAAGCGTGAGGCCACCAGCTCGAGCGGAACCGACAACGTCTCGAGCTTGAGCCCCGGCGTCTCGCGGTAGTGCGTCGACGCCCAGCCCTGCGTCGCGCCCACGTTCTGGTCGACCGGCTCGTCGTAGACGCCGAACACCCCCGTCCCGGGGTGCGCGCGGAAGAACTGGCCCAGCGCGCGGTTCTTCACCCCGGAGCGCATCAGCAAGACCGGCGAGTGCGTCACCGACGCCGCCACCACCACGCCCTTCGTGGCGCGCACGAGGAACGAGGCACCCAGCTCGCGCGTGGCCGGGTGCTGGAACCGGCCCTCGACGCCCACCGCGCGACGCCCCTCGAGCACGACGCGTGACACCGGCGCGCACGACAGCACCAGGCCGCCACGCTCCATCACCTCGGGCACCCACACCACGTTGGTGCTCTGCTTCTTTCGCTTCCGGCAGCCCTGCAAGCACTGCCCGGTGCCCTCGCAGCCCTTCGCGTACCGGCGAATCCAGTGGCTCTCGAAGCCCATGGCCTCGGCGCCCTTCATCGCCAGCTCGTTGGAGCGCCCGCGCGAGCCCACCGGCACCTCTTCCACGCACAGCTCGCGCTCGAGCACCGCCTGCTCGGCCCACACCTGGTCGCGGAGCCCCTCGCCGCCCACGCCGTGCTCGCGCTCCCACTGGGTGAAGATGTCGGCCGGCGTACGAATGGCGATGGCCGAGTTCACCACCGTGGTGCCGCCCATCGTGCGCGCCTGCACCACCGGCCAGAGCGCGCGCCCCATGGTGACGGTGGCGCCCCAGTCGTCCATCAGGTCGCGCATCGCGCCGTACGCGCTCGACGGGTACTGCTCGGGCTCCCGCCACGCGCCGGCTTCGACGAGGGCCACCTTCGCCCCCGCGCGCGCCAGCACGACCGCCGCCGCGGCCCCGCCCGCGCCGCTGCCCACCACGACGTAGTCGACGTCGCCCTCGAAGCGCCGCTCCCTGAAGGACACGTGCGGCATCAGTCGACCCTCCACGTGCCGGGGTCTTGCGGGTAGGCCGCGAGAGCAAGGCGCCGGCGCACCTCGGGGTGCTCGCCCCAGCAGAGGCCACACGGGAACTTCACGAGGAAGATGGCCTGCCGAACGAGGTACCAGTCGCTGCTGGCGATGCGGCTCGAGTGCCGGTCGAGGAGCGATACCGGGAGCAGAAAGGCCGGCAGCGGCACGAAGACGGTGAAGACGGGCGTGAGGTGGAACACGAGCGCGCCTGCGAGGACGCCGACCCACATCAGCAGCGGAGACTCCCGCTGGAAGCGCTCGAGGAAGCCGTCGACGTCGCAGTCCTCGAGGCCGGGGAGGCCCTCCGTCCGCGGGTACAGCGCACACATCGCCGAACGAACGAGCCACGTCATGGACAAGGCGGGCTAGCGCAGTGGCTCCGCCCGCTCAATCGGAGTCAGCGGGGCCGTCTCACTCATTCGAGAAGCATGGCCACCGCCACCGCTCCGAGCGCCACGCGAGGATTGACGGCGCGAACGCGCGCGGGTCGAGTGGGGCCATGCGCTGCGTCGTCCTGCAACACGAAGCCCATGAGGGCCTCGGCCTGTTCGAGCCGGCCCTCTCAGCCGAGGGCTTCTCATTCGTGAAGCGGTTCCGCGGCGTCGAGCACAAGGACCTCGAGGCCGAGCTCCTGGTCGTCCTCGGCGGCTCGATGAGCGTCACCGACACCTCGGCGCACCCGTTCCTCGACGACGAAGTGGCGCTCCTCATCGAGCGCCTCGCGCTGGGCCGCCCCACGCTCGGCATCTGCCTGGGGGCGCAGCTCCTCGCCACCGCCGCGGGCAGCACCGTCACGCGGGGAAAGAATGGCTTCGAGGTCGGCGTCGGCCCGGTACGGTGGACGGCGCAGGCGCTCGCAGACGACGTGCTCAAGGGGCTCAAGCCGAAGTCCACCGTGGCCCATTGGCATGAAGACACCTGGGCTCCCGTCGAGGGGGCGACGCTGCTCGCCTCGACCGACCGCTACACCCAGCAGGCCTTCCGCCTCGGAGACTCGTTCGCGTTTCAGTTCCACCTCGAGCTGACCGGCGATGCGCTGGGCGCGTGGCTCGAGGGTGCGCGCGACGAGCTCGCTGCCGCCGGGAAGAACGTCGACGAGCTGAAGGCCTCACTCGGGAAGCTGCGGGCCGCCGAGGTCGAGAACCGCGCCGTCATCGAGCGGCTGGCGCACCACTTCGCCCGCGTCGCCCGGCGCTGAGCTGGGAGCACGCACCACCAGTGGCCGTGTGAACGGCAACGTCGGTCGCTGCGGCTCCGCAGCTGGTGCGCCGAAAGAACGCGGTCGTCGCGACACCTGCCGCGAGACCGAGGGCACGCAGGACGACGACGGCAAGCGTACGCTCCTTTGTCACCAGCGGCGCGAGGGCGTGACGGCCGGCGGCTGCACCTGGCGCACGCACGTGTTGACCGACGGCACGCTTCAACGGTTCGCCATCGCCGGGTGGGCCGACGCGGCCTGTCCGCTCGAGACGTGCACCACGCACCGCTGAAACGCAGCCTCACAGCCCGTCGAGCAGGCCCATGCGGTCCTTCAGGCGCAAGACGCGCCGTGCTGCGTCGTCGAGCCGCGCGCGCGCCTTCGGGTCCGACTCGGCGAGCCGCGTCAGCACGCCGATGGGGTCGATGCCCTTGTCCCAGTCGGGCGGCGCGGTGGTGAGGATGAGGTCGTTCCCCGCGAGGAAGGCCTGCGTCAGCACGTCCTCGGCGGTGCCTCCGATGGCGTCGGCCAACACCTGAATCGCGATGTCGTCGGTCACCGCCAGCCAGTCGTGCTCGTGCACCAGCGCCACCAGCGACGGCGACAGAATGGCTGGCCGGCCCTCGTCGAACGCGGCGTAGCCCACGTTGGCCAGCATCACCCCGCCCAGCACCGGCGCGGCCTCGACGAAGGCCTTCACCTCGGCCAGCACGCGCGCCTTCGGCCAGTCACAGGTGACGAGGTGGTGGTCCGAATCGCCGTCGATGTCGCCGTACCCGGGAAAGTGCTTGCCGATGGGCACCACGCCCGCCGAGAGGAGCCCCTTCGAGTACGCGCGGGCCTTCGCCACCACGACGGCCGGGTCTCCCGAGTACGAGCGCTGGTTGCGCTCCATGTGGCCCGAGGGAGCGACGTCGAGCACGGGCGCGAGGTTCAGGTTGAGGCCCAGCCACCGCATCGTCTGCCCCACCGAGCGGCCCCAGGCCTCGACCTCGTCGTCGGGCAGCTGCGCCATGTCCCGCGCCGAGGGCATGTCTTTGAGGGCCTTCACCGACGCGAGCCGGTTCGAGCGGCCGCCCTCCATGTCGACGGCGAAGAAGGGCGGAATCGGCGCGCGCGCGCGGGCCTGGTCGATGCGCTCCTTCGCCTTGACGGTCTGCCGCAGCATGGTGCCGAGGAAGAGCACCCCACCCACGTGGACCGGGCCCACCTTGTCGATTTGTGGGTACGCGAGCAGCACCTGCGCCGCGCGGCCGCGCACGTCGAGCGAGTCGAGCACGCGCGTCACCCGGGCCTCGTCCACCTTGCGCTCGAGGGGAAACGTGCGGAGGCGGGGGGGCGCGGGCCGCACCATCGGTGCAGGAACCACCCCCTCGCTCGTCACGCCACCGTCGAACCCCTGCGCAGCGGCCAACGCCGGGAGCACCGCGAGAACCAGGACACGACGCATGCGCCTGGGAGTTGACCACCGAACGGCCCGGCGCGCTCGTTCGCTCAGCGGGGTGCGAAGGCCGCGCGGTGGTCGGTCGCGAAGGCCTCGAGCGAGGTCGCTGGGCGGCCCAACACCCGCGCGACGTCACCCGTGACCGCGGCCATGCGCCCCTCACGAATGTCGGCGTAGAAGCCCGACAGGGTGTCGGCCATCACCGGCGGCAGGCCCTGGGCGAGCAGCACCTCGCGAAACACCGGCGGTGGCACGTCTTCGGCCTGGAAGGTGCGCCCGGTGACGCGCGACAGGGTCTCTACCAGCCGCCGACGCGTGAGCGCCTGCGGGCCCGTGAGCGTCAGCGTCTCACCGTCGAAGCCGCCGTCGAACGCCCGCGCCGCCACCTCGGCGAGGTCGCGCACGTCGACCATCGCCGTCGCGCCCTCCCCCGCCGGCTCCCGGAGCACCCCCTCGGCCCGGAGCCCCGCGCCGAGCGGGCCCAGCAGGTTCTGCATGAACGAGTTCGGCCGGAGCACCACCCAGCGCCACGGCCCCGCCTTCACCGCCGCCTCGAGTTCCTGCATCGGGTGCGGGCGGAAGTCGACTCCGTGCGCCGACAGGAGCACCACCCGCTCGAGCCCGGCCCCGCGCGCCGCCGCGAGCAACGCCTCGAGCGGCCCCAGCTGAAACGTCTCGCCCGGCGCCGCCAGGAACATCGAGTCGACACCTGACAGCGCCGGCCCGAACGTCTCGGGCTTGTCGAGGTCGAGGGTCACGGGCGTCGTGCCCTCGAGAGGCGGCCGGAGCGCTCCCTGCCGCGCGCCCCGCACCACCCGATGCCGCTCCGCGAGCCGCCGCGCCACCTCGACCCCGACCTGCCCGTTTCCAAGAACCACCAACGTCGTCTTCTTCATCGCCTGGAGCCCTTTCTTGATGTGAGACGAAATGTCTCATTGAGACATATTGTCTCGAAACGCCGACTGCGCAACCGAAACGACCTGTGGCAGGGTCGGACCACATGGACGCGCGGGTCGAACGAACGGCCTCGAAGGTGAGCGAAGCCGTGCAGGCGTTGGCGCTCGAGCAGGGGCTCGACGGCGTGACACACCAGGCGGTGGCCGAGCGCGCGGGGGTGGGCCGGGCGACGCTCTATCGACACTGGCCCGACCGTGACGCGCTGCTGGTCGAGGGGTTCGGACACGCGCGCTTCTCACCGCCACCCGCGACGGGAGCGATCCGGGCAGACCTCGTCGGGCTCCTCGAGTCGCTGCGGGCCGGGCTCGTCGATGGCCCACTGGCGCGCTTCGTGGCGGCGCTCCTCGAGCGGAGCTTCCACCACGAGCCATCGGCGAAGCTGCTCGACACGCTCACGGCGCAGGGCCACCACGCCCTCGAGCGGCGCCTGCGTCAGGCCGTCGAGGCGGGCGAGCTCGAGGTGAACGTCTCGCTGGCCGTCGCCCAGCTTGGGGGCGCGGTCTTCTACCGGGCGCTCATTCGCCGCGAGCGGCTCTCACCGCGTTTCATTGGCCAGCTCGTCGACGACTTCCTGGCGCGCGCGCGACGATGACGGCCGTCGGGCGCGCCCAAGCCACTGGCGCGTCACGACGCAAGCAGCGCGGAGCGACAAGGCTGGTGGACGAGGTTCACCTCGCCGCGTCAGCAGCGAAGAACACGGCCGGCTCCAGGCCTTCACCCTCGTCGAGGTCGAACGACCGCGCTGAATCGTCGTGCTCGTGGTGAGGCGCTCCGTCGCCAGCGCCGCCGTCGTCGCCCCAGGCCTTTTGCGCCCAATGACCGAACCCACGCCGCGTCAGGTGCTGGAGCGAGCACACGGCCGGCAGACACCTCCCCGGACGCCCCGCTGCGGGCGACCCGAAGGACCTGGCGCTGAACCGTTGCGAGTCAGGAGAAGTCGCCGTCAACGAGTCAGGGCACGTGAGACACGACCTGCGGAGTGCGGACCGCGAAGCGCTCGACGAGTCTCGAGGACGGCGCGAAAGCCTCCCGTCGCGTGCCGTGGCCAGTGACCGAAGCCCCACACGGCGCCGAAAACCGCGCCTTCACCTCGCCGGAAGGAAAGGCGACTCACGCGGTCTTCTTGAGCGGCTCGTTGCCCACCGACTTGAGCCAGGCCAGCGCCTCGCCCGGCTGCGCGAAGAAGCGCACCTCGACGTTGCCCATCATCTGGAACGTCTTCGCCGAGTTCTTCATCTGCATCTGGCCGACGAGGCGCTCCGGGTTGACGATGGCCCAGTACCGCCAGCCGAGCGCCGCGACCTTCGGGAACCACTCGGTCTGGCCCCACGCCATGTCGGCCTCGTCGAGCACCGTGTGCTTGCGGTCGTCCGAGAGCCACCGGGTGGCGCCCGTCTTCTTCATCTGCTCGTAGCCGCGCATCAAGATGTCGCGAAAGTCCTTCCCCACCATGCGGGTGAGGAACTCGTGATGAACGATGCCCTCGGAGTGGTACTTCAGAATCGCGCTCTCGTTCTTGAAGATGACGGTCTCTGCCACGTGCGGCCTCCGGAACAACGGGTCTGCGGCTCGCTCTTTTCAAGCGGCTCGCCAGCGCCACGGGCCTGATTTCCGAGGCCGCGCACTGGGGCCGCCACACCCGGGTGGTCGTGCGTGACCCACATCGGCCTTCATGGCGCCGCCGCCGAGGGTCTGGTTCATTCCGCGCCATGCGCGTTCTCGTGGTCGTCGCCCTCGTCGCCGTCGGGTGCAGCCCCTCGGCCAGTCAGCTCTCGCTCGAGCTGGCGCCCGTCACCCGCGCCGCCCCACTCGGCCCGACCTGCCTCGAGCGCTGCACGATTGCGCGGGCCGACTGCGGCGACCTCGTCGAAGACCGCTGCGCCCAGGCCTGCGCCGACGCCACCGCGGAGCCGACCCGCGCGTGCCTCGCGCAGCACCGCGAAGACTGCCTCGAGGCCGCCGTCTGCGTGCGCGCTCCGTCAGCCCGACCCTTTGCCCAGGGCCCGTATGGCATCGGCGTGAAGGACGTCGCCGGGCCGGTGGCGCTCCCCACCGTCGACGGCACCTTCCGGCTCGAGGCGCAGTTCACCGGCGACGACAGCGTGCTGTTCCTCTTCCGCGCGGGCTCGACGGTGAGCCTCTTCAACGGGCTGCTCAAGCCCCTCCTCGACGCCTCGCCCCGCAACGTGCACTACGTCTTCGGGCCGCTCGACGACGCCGCGGCCTTCGAGGCCACGCGCCGCCGCTGGACGACGGAGCTGTCGAACCTGCCCGAGGCCGACCGCCGCCACTGGGTGCCGCGCGTGCACTTCCTGCTCGCGCCCGTCGACGTCCTCGAGGGCTGGGTGGGCGACATGATGCGCGCGCGGCGCGCGATGCCGCCCCGCTACCTCGGCAACGGGCTGACGGCCTTCGCCATCGACCGCGCCCAGCGCATTCGTGAGGTGGGCATGCTGGGCCGGCTCGGCTCGAACGGGGTGCTCGCCGACTTGCGGCTCCTCGCGAAAGAGGCCGAGGCCTTCAACTTCGAGTTCCAGCGCGACCAGCGCCTCATGGCCGAGCAGAACGTGCGGGTGGTGCAGGTGGCCACGCGTCAGACGGCGTACGACCGCATCGACGCCGACGTGGTGCTGCCCCAGGGCGCCGAGCTCGACGCCTTCGACACGCTCGAGGTCGACCTCACGATGGACTGCCCCGACCACCTCAACGCCACCTGCGGCGCGTGGGACTACTTGAGCCACCTCTACCAGTGCGACCCCGCCACCGGCGCCGATGGTGGCGCCGACTGGCGGTGCGACCGCGAAGTCGCACGGTGGATCACGACGTACTGGCGCGAGGGCCGCTGGGTGACCGACATCTCGTACCAGCTGGCCGCGCTCAAGCCCGGCGGCCCGGTGCACCTGCGGTGGACCGCGAGCGGCCAGTTCGACCCGCGCCGCACCGAGTACATCACCACGCTGGCCCTGCGCTTCTCGACGCGCGGGAAGGCGACGAAGCCGATTCAGGCCACCCCGCTGTGGACCGGCGGGCGCCTCGACCCCGCGTACGACGGCCAGAAGGCCCCCCAGGACGTCATGATTCCCGCCGACGCGGCGAAGGTCGAGCTGGTGACGCTCATCACCGGCCACGGCGGCGTGATGCCCACCAACTGCGCCGAGTTCTGCAACCACGAGCACGTCTTCTCGGTGAACGGCGTGACGAAGCGCCAGGCCTTCCCCGAGGCCCAGACTGCCAACGGCTGCCTCGAGCGCGTCGACGAGGGCGTGGTGCCGAACCAACACGGCACCTGGTACTTCGGCCGCGGTGGCTGGTGCCCGGGGCACGACGTGGCGCCGGTCGCCTTCGACGTCACCAGCGACGTGCGCAAGGGCCAGCGCAACACGCTCACCTACCAGGCGCGCTTCCGCGGCCAGCCCATCTCGGAGCACCTGGGCAACGTCGTGATGAGCAGCTGGCTGGTGGTCTACCGCTGACGGCGCGCGCTACTCGAGCGTCGCCGCCAGCTCGTCACGCTCGATGATGGCGCGGTACTGACAGGGGTGCGCCTTGGTAGGGAAGAACTTCTCGACCCAGTCGAGCGTGGAAGACGCCGCGTCGTACTTCTTCTGCTGGAACTCGGCGCGCGCCTGCATCAGCAGCTTGTTGCACTGGTTGTCGAGGTCGCGGCGCGACTCCATCATCTTGTCGTGGGCCAGCTGGTACTGCGGCCCGCGCTTGTCGGCCGGCATCGCCTCGTAGAAGAGCCACGCCTCGCGGAAGCCCTTGTAGGCCTCCCACCGGTTCGAGGCGCCGATGTCGCGCTGCTCCCACTTGCCCTCGGCGCGCTTGTAGCGCTCGGCCGCGTCGGCCTTGAGGCCGTCTTCGTCCTTCTCGGGCAGCACCGTCACCTCGACCCAGACGTTCCACAGGCTCCACGGGTCGGTCTCGGGCGGGTTCTTCGTGTTGTCGAAGGTGACGGTGTTGGTGGCGTTGCGCTTGAGGTGCCGCGCGGGAATCAACAGCTCGTGGTCGAGCTCGTTCGCGGCGAGCGTGTCGGGCGGCGCGAAGCCCATGTCGACGCCGTTGACGTTGATGGCCAGCTCGTTGTCCGAGAGGTCCTTGCACTGGTAGTGCAGCACCACCATCACCTCGACGGGCGACTTGAGCTCGAACTCGAACACCTTCTGGTCGACCCGCTCGTAGCCGACGCTCGGGCCCACGCCGAACACCTGCTCGACGGGCTGCTCGGACAGCTCCGTGGCCTCGGGCGCCTTGCGCTTCGTCTCTTCGGGGAGCACCGCCTGCAGGAAGAGCCCCAGCACCAGGAGGAGGAAGACGCCTCCGCCGCCCGCGACCGCGAGCCGCTTGCCACGAGAGGCCTCTTTCCAGAAGACGATGGCCGCGCCGCTGGCCCCCTGGCGCTTGAGCCGGGCGCGCTCCGCCGCCGACAGACGCTGCTCCCGGGCGGCGCCGCCCACCTCGACCTGCTTCAAGTCGGTGTTGCTGTCTTCGGCGGCGGCCAGGGCGCTCGGGTCGGGCCGCATCAACGGTGACGGCCCGCTCGGCCGGCTCGCCCGCGGTGGCTTCGGCGCGCTCGGCCGGGGCCCGCTGATGACGGGCATCATCTGCGTCGAGCGCCGCTCGATCTTCTCGCGCTCCCCGGTGTTGACGTTCTTGGGCAGCATGGCGACGCCCTTGTTGCGCGAGCGCTTGAGCTCGGCGGCGTTCACCACGCGGGTGTGCTGCCCCGCCTCCTGCGGCACCTCGGTGCCGGGCTCTTCGCCAAGGGCCTCGCCGGCCATGGCCGCGAAGGTGAACTTCACCGGCCCCAGGACGATGGAGTCACCGTCTTTCAGCGGCTGCTTCGCCACCTTGCTGCCGTTGACGACGGTGCCGTTCGACGAGCCGAGGTCTTCGATGTGAAAGCCCGCCCCCTCGTCGAAGATGCGCGCGTGCCGACGCGAGACCCCCGCGTCGTAGAGAATGACGTCGCACTCGGGCGTTCGGCCGATGACGACCGACTGCTGGTCGAAGACGAACTCGCGACCGGCCTCTTTGCCTTCGGCAATGACGAGTTGGAATGCCATCGAGCCAGCCGGTTACTCTAGTGAGGCCCGCGCGGCCTCGGCAACGCTGCGAATCGCCCATGGGGGCGACACCACCCTTGCGTCACCGCCGAAAGACAGCACCCACCCGGTGAGCCAGCGCACATTGTCTCCGGGCACCGACACCTCGACGGCCCCATCGTCGCGGGCGCGGGCCTCGGGGAACCGCTCGCGCACCCAGGCGGCGCGCGCCTTGACGAACGCCACCGTCACCGGCTCCGCGCTCGCCTCTGGGCCCGGCACGTGCGCCCGCACCGGGACCTCGCGCGGCGGAAAGTGGACGTCGCTCACCTCGAGCGGGCCCATGCGGTCGACGCGGAAGAGCCGGTCGGCCCCCCGGGCGACGTCATGGCCGGCGAGGTACCACTGGCCGTGGTGGGTGAAGAGCTCGGCGGGCTGCACCTGGCGCCGCTCCGTCAGCCCGCGCCCCTGCGCGAAGTAGTCGAAGCGCACCTCGCGGCGCTCCGAGATGGCCCACGAGAGCGCCCCCAGGCCCGAGGGGCCGTCGCTCGCCGCGTCGAGCCGGTGGCCCAGCTCGCGAAACCGGGCCACGGCCTGCGCCGGCAACACGCGCTCGAGCTTCTGGAGCGCCGCCTTGAGCGCCTCGGACGAGAGCGGGCCCAACACCCGGGCCGCGGCCGCCAGCGCCACGCCCTCGGCCGCCGTCAGCCGGGGCGGCACCGACAGGCGCTGGTCGAGCTCGACGAACACCCGGTCGTCCTCGACGTAGATGTCGACGAAGTCGTCGGGTTGGAAGGGCGGGCGGCCCACGAGGGTGAGCTGCTCGAGCGCCTCGAGGAGCTCGCTGCGGGTGACGCCGAGCGCCCGGGCCACCTCGTCCACGGGCCGGCCCGGGTGCCGCGACACCCACGGAACCAGAAACAGGAGCCGGCGCAGCCGCTCATGGTGCTCGGTGCTCACGCGCCCTGGCCTCCGTGCGCGTCGAGCACCGTGCGAGCGACTGCGCGGGCGCGCGCGACCGCCTCGGGCGGGCTCACCACCTTCGCGCCCGGTGACAGCGACAACACCGTCGACACCAGCGCGTCGAGGTCGGTGGCCCGCACCGTGACGTGAGGGCCGGCCGGCGTCGCCACCGGGTCGGCGCCGAAGAGGGCGCGCGCGACGGGCGCGAGGTCGGCCGACAGCGACACGTCGACGTCGATGGGCGCGTGGAAGCGCGCGTGCCACGGCCAGACGGGAACGACGTCGTCGAGGCGGAAGTCCGCGGGCACCTCGAAGTCCGGAGACTTCGGCCGGGCCGGGTTCACCTCGAGCCAGCGCATGCGGTGCACGAAGAAGGTGCGCAGCCCGCCGCGGAGGTGGCAGTGCCCGGCGAGCGCCCACACGCCCCGGCGCAGCGCGAGGCCATACGGGTCGACCTTCCGGTGCGTCACCTCGCCGGAGCGTGGCGAGAAGTACTCGAGCGTGACGGACTTGCGCGCGGAGATGGCGGCCCAGAGCGCGTCGAGGCGGGCCGGCAGGGCCGAGGTGTCGAGCGCCACGCCCGGCTCGAGGCGCACCTTCGGCGGCGCCAGCGGGCCGTCGGCGAAGAAGGCCACCTTGCGCAGCGCGTGCGCGAGGTCCTGGCTGCCGGGGAACGCGCCCGACGACAGCGCCGCGGCCCCGGCGGCGTACAGCACGGCGAGCTCTTCGGCCGACAGGCCCGGCTCCGGCAGGTAGTAGGCGTCGGGGTCGACGCGGTAGCCGCCCTCGTCGTCGTCGGTGCGGGGGACGAAGGTGAGCGGAATGCCCAGCTCGAGCAGCTCGGCCTTGTCGCGCTCGAACTTGCGCTCACACGCCTCGACCGAACCCTCGCCATAGTCGGCCTTGAAGAGGGTGCGCAGGCGCTGCCACGACACGGGGCGCTTCTCGGCGAGCAGCAGGGCCACGAGGTCGAGCAGGCGTTCGGTGCGGTCCATGGCGACGGCGAGACGGTAGCAAGAACGCGCGCGGAAGGACGCAGAAGCGAGGGCTCCTGGAGCGCCGTGGCCGGCACCTCGACGACCAGATCCGTTCCTGACACGGCCGGACGTTCGATGAGCCCTGGGGCACGAGGCGCCCGCAGCGCCGACGGCCCCAGAAGCGAGGGCTCACGGCCCGTCGGAGAAAGGGGCGCTGAGCGTCGTGGACACCACCTCGACGTCGCCGTCCTGCTGGAAGAGCGCCACGAGGTCGGCGTGGAGCTTCTCGGCCGCACGCCGCGCTCCGGTGTCGACCCGCTTGAAGTGACGCCAGCTGAAGCGCGTCTCGTCGGTCGCGCCATCGCTGACGTAGAGGTCGAGGCCCCCGCCCTCGCGCTCGGCGCCGTAGATGGTGACACCGAACGAGAAAGGAAACCCACCGAGGCCGACCCACCAGCCCCAGTCCTCACACAGCGGACCTGCGGCGTCGTACCCGCGCTGACGCAGCGCCTCGACGAGGTACAGGCCCAGCGCCTTTCCGTACATGCCCTCGTTGACCAGCTCGTCGGCTTCTCCCGGCAGGACGCCGAACTTCGCCGCGCGCACGTGAATGAAGGGCGTCAGGGGCATTCGTTCCTCCGTGGGCTCACGCTGGCCGCAGCCCGAGCCGGTCGAAGGCCCAGAGGGCACGGTCGACGTCGTCGTCGGTGTTGAAGACATGCGTCGACAGGCGCACCCCGCCGCCGCGCGGCGTCGTCACCACCCGCGCCTCGCGCAGCAGCGCGCGCACGGCGTCTTCGGCCGAGCCCGCGACGGGCACCACGCAGATGCCGCTCGACACGTCGGCCTCGTCGGGGGCGTTCGGCACGAAGCCCCGGGCCCGCAGGCCTGCCCGCAGCCGCGCCTGGAGCGCCCGCACGTGCGTCAGCGTCGTCGCCGGCCCCACGCGCTCGTGCACCTCGAGCGCCGCCTCGAGCGCGTGCCAGCCCACCCACGACGCCCCGCCACCCTCGAGCACCGACGCGTCACGCCGCGTCGAAACGCCGGTGGCCGTGAAGCCCGCCGCGTCGTCCACCCGCGTCACCCCGGGGAAGGCCTGCCACAGCAGCTCCGACGGCACCGACAACCAGCCGGCCATGGGCAGCACCTCGTGGAACTCGCGCGCGACGACGAGCATGCCCGTGCCGTACCCGGCCCCGAGCCACTTGTGGCTGGGCATCGCCAGGAAGCTGGCCCCCGTGGCCGTCACGTCGAGCGGCACGTGCCCGATGGCCTGCGCGCCGTTGAGACACAGCACCAGCTTGCGGTCGCGACACAGCCGCGCGAGCCCCTCGAGGTCGACGCGGTAGCCCGAGTTGAACTGCACCACCGACACCGCCACCGCCGTCGTTCCGGGCCTCAGCGCCGCCTCGAGGTCCGAGAGGGGGTAGCTGCCGTCGGGCCGCCGCCGCACGCCGCGCACGGTGAGGCCCGCCTTGAGCAGCGGCACCGTCGTCGACGGGAACTCGTGCTCGAGCGTGAGCACCTCGGTGTGCCCGCGGGCCTCGAGGCAGTGCGCGACGACGTGGAAGCCGAACGACGTCGAGGGCGTGAAGGCCACGGTGTCGGGCGTGGTGCCGACGAAGCGCGCGAGCCGCTCCCGCACCGCGTCGCGCTGGGCGAGCCAGCGGGGAAAGTCGAGGTCGCCCCGCTCACGCGACGCCGACACGACGCGCTCCATGGCCTCGGCCACCGGGGTGCACAGCGGAGACGACGCCGCCGCGTTGAGCCAACTGAGGCCCGACAGCGCCGGAAAGAGCGCCCGCACCTGCGCTGGCGTCCACCCCGGGGTGGCCGAGCCGGTCGTCATGGGCGCTGCTTACCCGGTTGTCAGGCGCAGGGAATGGCTCGCTCGACTCCGCAGGCGCCCGCCCTTTCAGCCGGGGCCACGGCAATGCCGGAATGATGGGCCCGTCGTGTCAGTTTGTCCGCGTTGCGCCTGTGGCGCGAGCGCAAGCTGTCAGTCAGCCCCCGCCCCGGCACGCCCAGACGTCGGGAATCGTTGGAGCGGGGCGCTGGTGCCGAAGTTGCTACGGGGAGCTTCATGGTGCGGCCACCGACTCCAGCCCGACGCGAGCGCTCGCTGACGCGCGTGGTGAAGGCCCTCGCGCTCGGCGTGGTGCTGGCGGTGCTGGCCACCGCTTGTGCGTCGGCCACCGACGCGCGTCGGCCTCCCGAGAAGCTCTACTTCGCCATTCAGCTCGAACAGGACGGCCGGCCCGTCGGAGCGCCCCGGCTGCTGGGCTTCGAGGGCCGTCGGCTCTTCGCCGAGAAGTGGACCCCCGGCGCCGCGCTGCCCGACTACCGGCTGTTGCTCCAGCCCGACGAAGAGGGGCCCGGGTACGGCATCTCGCTCGACCTCGAGCTGCCGTCGGGGCGCTCGCGCGGAAAGCTGGGGCTGCTCCACGGCGAGGAGCGCACCATCTCGCTCGACGCGCGCACGCGGCTGACGCTGCTGGTGATGCGCGTCGACTCCCCCGAGTTCCGCGCCCTGATGCGGAACGCGCCCCGGGCCTCACCGGGGACCATCTGAGCCACGGCGTGTGCGCGCCCTTCGCCCGGCCGGCCGCACCGGCGCACGCGCCGTCACCTGCACCGGCACCTCGACCTTGAGGCTGAACGTCCACGGGCGCTCGAGGCGCGCGACGACCCGCCACACCAGCGGAAACCGCGACGAGGTGCGCGGGCCGAAGCCCGGCGCCAGCGCGTCGTCGGGCACCAGCAGCTCGAAAGGCCACGTCTGGCCGTCGGTGAAGGCGCGCTCGCCGTCGAGCGCCCGCTCGGTGCGCCAGATGACGTCTTGCCGGTAGCGCAGCGGCACGGCGCCACCGCCCTGCACCGAGCGGCGCCGCGCCTCGAGGCCCACCACCAGCCGCAGCGCCTGCGTCGGAGCCTCGAGGTGCAGCGTGACCCGGCCCCTGACGGCGTCACCGGGCGCCAGCGCGCGCGCTTTCACGTCGAGCGCCAGGGGGCCGGGCGCTTCCCGTCGGCCTGCGTCCATGCGACGGCTCCATGGCAGATTTTGCGCCGATTCTCTGGCTCAATCAGGGCCGCACGGCGCCGTGGCTGACGTTAGACTCGGGGTGGCCATGCGCGTGTCGTTGCTCCTGAGCGCCGATGGGTCGGTCGCCGCCGTCACGCCGGGTGGCACGGCGATCGAGCCGCGCCTGGTGGCCGGGGTGCACCTCGCCGACATCGCGACGCTCAAGCCCCTCGCGAGGGCGGTGCACCTGGCGCTGCGGCAGGAGCAGGGCGCCGTGAGCTGCGAGCTGGCGGGCCAGACGTGGGACCTCGAGGTGTCGCCCACGCCGTCGGGCACCTTCGTCACCCTCGAGACGCTGCCGGGCACCCGCGGCGATTTCGAGCTCGCCGAGGTGTTGTCGTCGGGCAAGCGCCTGCCCGACGTGCTCGAGGCCCTCTGCCGCTTGTGCGAGCGGCGCCTGCCGGGCCTGTTGTCGTCGGTGCTGCTCCTGGGAGCCGACGGGCTTTTGCGGCCGGGGGCTGCGCCGTCGCTCCCGGCGCTCCTGCGCGAAGCGACCAACGGCCTGGCGCCCGGGCCCGACCGCGGCGCCTGTGGAACGGCCGTCTGGAGCCGCGAGCCCGCGCTCGCCAGTGACATGCGCACCGACCGGCGCTTCGTGGCGTTTCGTGAGGTGGTGCAGCAGCTCGACCTGCGCTCGTGCTGGTCGTGGCCGATTCTGTCGCGCACTGGCCAGAGCCTCGGCTCGCTCGCCGTGTACGGCCCGACCGCGGCGCTGCCCACCGCGGCCCAGGCCGCGCTCCTCGGCGCGATGGCGCGCTTCGCCTCGCTGGCCATCGAGCAGTCGCGCAACGAGCAGTCGACGCGCGAGATGCTCGACCGCTTCCACCTCGTGGCCGAGGCCAGCACCAACGTCATCTACGACTGGAACCTGCGCACGGACCGGCTCGAGTGGAGCCCCCGCCTCGAGCAGGTCTTCGGGTACGACCTGAAGGCGCCACGCACCTTCGCCTGGTGGGAGGCCTGCGTGCACCCGTCGGAGCGCCCGCAGGTGACGAGCTCGCTGCAGCTGGCCATCGTCGAGCGCCGCAAGACGTGGACCGCGACCTACCGCTTCCTCAGGCACGACGGCGCGTGGGCCACCGTCATCGACCGCGGCCACCTCTTGTTCGACGACGAGGGCGCGCCGGTGCGGCTCATCGGCGAGATGCAGGACATCTCGGGGCAACAGCTGCTGCAGGCGCGCCTGGCGCTGACGGAGCGGCTGGCGTCGGTGGGCACCCTGGCCGCCGGCGTCGCTCACGAGATCAACAACCCCCTCGCGTGGATCACCTCGAACCTGCACTTCGCGCTCGAAGAGCTCGGGCGGCTGCGCATCGAGACGGGCCTGTCGGCGCTCGACGAGATGGCCGAGGCGCTGACCGACGCGCGCACCGGCGCGGAGCGGGTGAGCACCATCGTGCGCGACCTCAAGCTCTTCTCCCGCGCGCAGGACGAGCAGACGGGCCTGGTCGACGTGCGGCGGGTGCTCGAGTCGGCCATCACGATGGCGCGCAACGAGATTCGGCACCGGGCGCACCTGGAGCGGCGCTTCGACGAGGTGCCGCTGGTGAAGGGCAACGAAGGGAAGCTGAGCCAGGTCTTCCTGAACCTCCTCATCAACGCCGCCCACGCGGTGCCCGAAGGCGACGTCGCGCACCACACCATCGCCGTGTCGGCCTCGCAGGACGCCCAGGGCCGGGTGGTGGTGTCGGTCCGCGACACCGGGCAGGGCATCGAGCCCGACGTGCTGCCGCACATCTTCGACCCGTTCTTCACCACCAAGCCGGTGGGCCAGGGCACGGGCCTGGGGTTGTCCATCTGTCATTCCATCGTGACGAGCCTCGGCGGCACCATCGGCGTCGAGAGCACCCCGGGCCGGGGGAGCACCTTCAAGGTGACGCTACCCGTCGCGCCGCCCGAGTTCCGGAAGTCACCGGTGCCGCAGGCCGAGCCGGCGGCGGCGCTGCGGGGCCGCATCGCGCTCATCGACGACGAGCCCTCGGTGCTGGTGGCGCTGCAGCGGGTGCTCGGCCCGCACCACGAGGTGAAGAGCTTCTCGACGCCGACGCAGGCGCTCGACGAGCTGGCGGACTTCGCGCCCGACGTCGTCTTCTGCGACGTGATGATGCCCGAGATGTCGGGCGCCGAGCTGTACCACCGGCTGCGCGCGAACCACCCGAAGCTCGCCGAGCGCATGGTGTTCATGACGGGCGGCGCGTTCAGCGCGTCGGCGCGGGAGTTCCTCGACGAGGTGGCCCAGCCCATTCTCGAGAAGCCCTTCACGGCCGACGGCGTGCGGAGACTGGCGAACGAGCAGGTGACGAAGGCCCGCGCGCCAGCGGCGTGATGGCGCCGGCAGGGCATGCTCAGTACGGCAGCCGGTGCGCCGGAGGCGTCGGCGCAACCGGCCGTCGAGGAGCGCGGGCCCGCGCGGAGAGGGCCGAGGCCGAGGCCGAGCGGGGCGAGGCGCGGTGTCTGGCCCCGCGCGTCCGGGAGTCGCGGTGGTCGCCTGGCCCTGGCGTTCACCCGCCACGCCAGCGCGGAGGCATCACGCCACGACCGAGTCGGCGCTGGGGAGCCACGCGGAGCGAACGATGGCCCGAGGCTCGCTCCGCATCGCTCGCATCAGAAGCTGGGTATTGTTGACGCCGGCCTGCGCTCACCGACGGTCGAGCGACGACGCGGCTCCCGGACGACGCTGTCGACGGCGCAGTCGTTCTGCGATGAGGTCGCCGACGTGAAGCGAATTGAACGCGTGCTGTTGGCAGCCTGGGCCTGTCTGGGCTGCGGACCAGACGTGATGGACCAGGGGGCGCTCCGGCAGGCGCTCCCGTCGACGTCGCTCGTCATCAGCCAGGTGTACGGCGCGGGCGACACGTCTTCTCCAGCGCCGGCGTACCGCACGGACTTCGTCGAACTGCGCAACCTCTCGTCGCAGCCGGTGGCGCTGGCCGGCTACACGCTGCAGTACGCGTCGGTGCTCGGGAGCAACTGGCTGGTGGCCGACTTCGACCCGGCCGCGACGGTGGCGCCGCTCGGCTACCACCTCGTGGCCTTCAGCGCGGGCATGGGCACCCGAGGCCCGAACCTGCCGCCAGCCGACACGACCAACGCGGTCATCAACGTGGGGCGTGCGGAGTTCAAGGTGGCGCTGGTGAGCGGCCCGACGGCGCTCCGTGGCGACTGTCCGCTGACGGGCGCCGACGCCGCGCGCATCGTCGACTTCGTCGGTGCAGGCACGGCGAACTGCAGTGAAGGCGTCGCGGCACCGACGGCATCCACCTCGACGTCGCTCCAGCGACGCGGCGGCGGGTGCCTCGACACCGACCGGAACGCCGACGACTTCGAGGCGCTCCCGCCGACGCCGCGAAACGCTTCGTTCCCGGCGGCGCCGTGTCTCGCCGACGGGGGCAGTCCACCGCTCCCGGACGCTGGCCCTCCACCACCGGACGCTGGCGCCGATGGCGGGCTGCTGGACGCGGGCGCGGCGGGGGTGGACGCTGGTGCAACTGCCGGAGACGCGGGGCCGGCGGCCGACGCAGGCGGAGTCGGCGGAGGAACCGCAGGGCCCGACGCGGGTCCGGAGCGCGACGCGGGAACGTGGCCCGACGCAGGAAGCGCTGACGCAGGCACCAGTCCTCCCCTCACCGCCCGCTCGGGCTGTCGCTGCAGCGGCGTCGACCCGCTCTCGGTCGTCCTCGCGCTCGGAGTGCTCACGGCGCACGCGAGGCGACGAAGGGCGCGGCGCTCGTCGGAATGAGCGGCTGCGGCTCGCGCCCCGACGGTCTTTGGGTACGGGCACCGGGCAAGATGCCCACGTGGCTCCACCAGGACGCAGAGGTTCAGCGCAGCAGGGCATCGTCGACATCTTCGCCGCCAACGTGCACGACCATGCGACGTGTGCAGGGTCGGCGACTTGGAGGGTGGCACTCCCCCAACGGACCGATTCGACGCGAGGGCTCGAGGCGCTCGTCACCGGCCGCAGATGCGCGGGGACGCCCCGAGCCCTTGACCTCGAAAAGAGTCTGTGAGACTCTTTTGACATGACACCTCCCTCAAAACAGCAGCGGTTGAGCCGGGCCCGGGGCGCGCTGTGGGGCCAGGCGGTGGGCGACGCCCTCGGCACGACGGTGGAGTTTCAGCGCGCCGAAGCGATTGCGACGCGCTTCCCTCAGGGCGTGCGCGAGGTGGTTGGAGGCGGGCCCTTCGACGTGGCGCCCGGGCAGGTGACCGACGACACCGAGCTGGCGTTGTGTCTGGCCCGGAGCCTCGCCGAGAGCGGCCGCTTCGACGAAGACGACGTCGCGCAGCGCTACATCGCGTGGTGCGTGGCGAACCCGCCAGACGTCGGCGGCACGACGCGCAGGGCCTTCGGCCGCGTGGTGCCTGACGGCCAGCCCGTGGCGCGCACCGTTCGTTCACGCGCCTTCACCGACAGCCAGGCGAACGGCGCGTTGATGCGGGCGAGCCCGCTGGGAGTCTTCGGCTGGAAGGTCGAGCCCGACGTGCTGTTGGAGTTGACGGCGGCCGACACGTCGTTGAGTCACCCGCACGAGGTGTGCGTGGCCGCGAGTCAGGTGTTCACCTTCGCCATCGCGCATGCGCTGCGAACTGGCGCGGCCGGCCCCGACGTCTTCGACGCCACCCTGGCCTTCGCGCGCATGACGCCGAGCTGTGGCGAGGCGCTGCCGACGCTCGAGCTCGCTCGCCACGAACTCCCGGCGGACGCCTTTCACCAGATGGGCTGGGTGCGGCACGCGCTGCAGGCGGCGTTTCATGAGCTGCACCGCGGAGACTCGTTCGAACCGGCGCTGGTGCGCGTCATCGGGCTCGGCGGAGACACCGACACCAACGGGTGCATCACCGGCGCGCTGCTGGGCGCAGTCCACGGCGTCGAGGCGATTCCAGCGCGCTGGGTCGAGCGCGTGCGAACGTGTCAGCCCGCTCGTCCGCGCGAGTACTGGTGCCACGACCTCGACGAGCTGGCGACGACGCTCCTGGGGGCGTGAGCGGTCATTCGCGCCCGCGCGGGCCACGTCCACTGGCGGAGCGCCTCGGCGATGCACACGCTCGCGTCAACACCGAACTGGAGCACGGCTTCGCCCGTCACCCGGCCCTTCGCACAGCCCACGAGGTCGCCAGCGCGGAAGGCGACCACGTCGTTCACCTCGTCGAGGCTCAGCCCACCGTCTGACCACGAGGCCGCCAGCACCACCACCGTCACGAGCACCATGCGTTGAACGCTCCTGTCATCGACGCTGAGACCGTTGCCCCAGGAAGTGAAAGGCGAGCGCACGCTCGAGCCGCGTGAGGGCCTGGCGTGCCGGCTCCGAGAGGCTCGTGGACCGTGCGCGTGCGCGGTCGACCGACTCGCCCGAGTCAGCGGTGCCCATCGCCTCGGCCAACGCCGCACGCAGCGCGCGGGTCTCTTCCACCACCTGCTTCGCGCCCTCGAGTGACACCTCGTGCGACTCATGGGCCTCGAGCAGGAGGCAGCGATACCGCCGACAGGTCAACGGGCGCTGCGCGTAGACGCGGCAGGCCGTGCCGTCGAGGGCTGGGCAGGGCTGGACGCCGTGATGCTGGCCATCGAGGACCTTCAGCGCGACGCGCAGCGAGGGGTCGTCCCCTTCGGCGAGGGGAACGCGGTTGAACAGCGTGCCGTCACAACAGAAGCCGCACGCCAGGCAGAGGCTCAAGGCGTCCTCCACCGCCACACGCGGGCAGGCCTGTCGGTGACGCTGTCCCACGCGGGGTTCGGCGCGAGCGAGTGCGTCGACACGAGTGACACCCGGTCGAGCGGGAGAAACTGGCGGCCGGGGTCTCCGACGAGCACGAGGGCTCCGCGCGCTGCGAGGCCGTCGAGCCAGGCCGTGACGCGCGCGGCGAGCGGCGCCTCGTAGAAGACGTCTCCCACGAGGAGCACCTGCCAGCCGTCGTCATCGCCGATGAGGTCGCCCAGCCGTGTCTCGAGCTCGACGCGGTTGAGCCGGGCGTTGAGCTGCGCGGTCGCGAGCGCGAGCGGGTCGATGTCGTTGCAGCACACCCGCGCACCGAACTGCGCCGCGACGATGCCCGCGAGCGCGCCACCGCACGCGAAGTCGAGCACGGAGCGCCCGGCGACGAGCCCGGCGTCAGCTCGCAGCGCCTCGACGAGCGCCAGACTCCCGGGCCAGGCGTGGGCGAAGAAGGGAGGCGGCAGCAGGCTCCCGGTGCGGGCCTCGAGGGCTTCCCACAGAGGCACGGGCGACGGCGCGACCCACGCCTCGAGCTGCGGCGCGACCACGACACGTCCAAGCAGCGTCTCGAGCGCTTCGGCCTGCATGCCAGGTCCACCCTACCCGCTTCGAGCGCGAAGGGCGCCACCCGCGCCGTCACCCTCTTCGGCCCCGACCTCGCGGGCCGAGGGTCGAGGTCGCTCCACGCGTTCCTGGAACGACACTGCGTCCGTCGCCTCGGCGGCTTCTCGGCCTCGCGCCGCGCTCCCGGGGCTTTCTTCCAGCCGGCTCCGCTTGCGCTTGATGTCGCTGCACGAACGCTCCCCTCGTCGACGGTCGCGCGCCGCCGCTGCGGCAGCGCGTGCCTGCGCGACGACTCACCGAATTCCTGCGGCTCGTTCTGCGTGCCCTGCCCGACGACGGCGAACGGCGCGGCCACCTGCGTCGTGGGGCAGTGCGGCTCGTCGTGCAGCGCGGGCTTCAACCTCTGCGGCAACCGCTGCATGCCCGAGACCTCGACCACCGCCTGCCGGGCCTGCGTCGCGCCCGATGGCGGGAGCCCGTGTGCGCCGCGGGCCAGTGCGCCTTCACCTGTGCGAGCGGCTTCAACCCGTGCAACGGCGCCTGCGCGAGCGCCACCGACGTCACCGCGTGTGGCTCGAGCTGCACCCGCTGCCCGGCTGGCCATCGAACGGCTCACGTCGACCTCCCCTCGTTCGACGGTCGACCCGAATCGGAGCGGCGGCCCGACGTCGCCGCACGCCTGTTGGCGCGCTCGAGCCGTCGGCCGCTGAACGGCGCTGACCAACACCCTGCCACCGATTCGTGACACGGCGACCACCGGACCGCCCCGTGTGACGCAGGCGCGCACTGTCCGTGACGCAATCGCGACGAACGCGCCACGGCGGCGACCGAGCCGGTGCGTACACGGCCGCCCGTGTTCAGCGCGTACGAGCTCAACGCAGACGCCGACCGGGACAAGCGGCTCGTCGCGGCGTCGCTCGCGGCCATCGCGGTGCTCGCAGCGGCCATCGCGGGCACGTTCGTGCTGTCGGTGCAGCCGCCGAAGATGCTGAAGGAGAAGTCGGTCGACGTGGCCTTCCGCCCGCCTCCGCCTCCCCCGCCGCCGGCGAAGATCGACAATCCCCCGCCGCCACCGCCCGCGAAGAAGGTCACGCTCCCCAAGCCGGTGGCTCCCGTCGTCGAAGCGCCCGTCGCACCGCCGGCCGCTCCGCCTGCCGCTGCAGCGATGGTGGCACCGAAGGAAGCGCCCAAGCAGGCCGCGCCCGAGTCCGACAAGGCCGTCGCGGCCATCAACGTCGCCGTCGGCGGGACGGGCGATGGCACCGGCACGGCCGTGGGCGGGCCCATCGCCCCCTCTGACGACGACACGCCCGCGCCCGTCGAGGTGAAGGCCGGCGCGACCGGGCCCGTGAACCTGCCGGAAGAGGCCGACCCACCGGAGCCCGACGAAGGCAACGCCGCGCCCGAGTACCCCGAGGCCGCGCGAGCGACCGGCCAGGAGGCCCGCGTGGTGCTGAAGGTGGTGGTCGAGAAGAGCGGCGCGGTCGGCCGCATTCAGGTGCTCAAGGGCGAAGAGCCCTTCATCGCCGCCGCCATCGCCGCCGTGAAGACCTGGAAGTTCACCCCCGCGATGCTCGACGGGCAGCCCATCGCCATCTTCCTCACCGTGCCCGTGAAGTTCTCACTCAGGGAGTAGCCACATGTTCGACTTCGGAAAAATCCTCGGCCACATGGGCGTGCCCGCGATGACCATCGCGAGCGTGCTGCTCCTCATGGCGATCGCCTCGCTGGCGGTCTTCATCGAGCGGCTCTTCGCCTACCAGCGCTCGAAGGCGGCCTCGCGCAAGTTCGCGCTCGAGGCGAAGGCGCTGCTCGACGCCGACCAGACCGACGCGCTGGTGAAGAAGGCCGAAGAAGAGAAGCACAGCCACCTCGCGCGGCTGCTCGGCACGGGCGCGAAGACGTACCTCACCGCGGCGAAGAAGGGCGGCAAGGTGTCGCCCATCGAGCTGACGCGCCGCGAGCTCGACCGCACCACCGAGTCGCTCGCCGCCGACGTCAAGCGTGGCATGGGCGTGCTGGCGTCGGTCGGTTCGGTCGCGCCCTTCGTCGGGCTGCTCGGCACCGTGTTCGGCATCATCACCGCCTTCCAGGGCATCGCGAAGGAAGGCTCGGGCGGCCTCGGCGCGGTCTCACTCGGCATCGCCGAGGCGCTCGTCGAGACGGCGTTCGGGCTGATGGTCGCGATCCCCGCGGTGCTCGCGTACAACTGGCTGTCGACGCAGGGCGACACCATCATGCTCGCGCTCGAGCAGGCCCGCGGCGAGTTCATCGACTTCCTCGAGGCGCGGCACGGCGAGGGCGAGGCGGCCCATGGGAAGTAACGTTCAGGCGCCCAGCCGGGGGAAGAAGCGCCGCGCGGGAGTGGCGCCAGACATCAACGTCACGCCGCTCGTCGACGTGGTGCTGGTGCTGCTCATCATCTTCATGGTGGTGACGCCGCAGATGGAGGCCGGCGTGTCGGTGACGCTGCCCAGCATTCGCAACCCCGACCAGGGCAACGGCTCGCTCGAGCCGACGACGGTGACGCTCACGAAGGACGGGAAGTTCTTCTTCGAGAAGGAAGAGCGCACCGTCGAGGCGCTGATGACGGAGCTGAAGGCCCTGCACGCGGCGAAGCCCGACAACCGCGTGGTGCTGAAGGCCGACAAGGAGCTCGGCTACGGCAAGGTGCGCGAGCTCTTCAAGGCCTGCCAGGACATCGGCTTTCCCGGCGTGTCGCTCCAGGTCATCGACGTCGCCAACCGGCAGAGCTGAGGGAGACGCGCCATGGGCATGTCGGTCGGAGACGGTGGAGGCAAGCGGCGCGGCAACGTTCGCCCGTCGATGAACGTGACGCCGCTCGTCGACGTGGTGCTGGTGCTGCTCATCATCTTCATGGTGGTGACGCCGCTGCTCACCAAGCAGCTGTGGCTCAACGTGCCGCCGAAGCCGGAAGAGAACAGCCCGCCGCCGCCGCCCGACGCGATGGCGCCCATCGTCATCACGCTGGGCAAGGACGGGGTGACGAAGGTGAACCGCGAAGTGATTCCGCGTGAAGAGCTCGCGGCCCGCGTGCTGCGCATGGTGAACGCGCGACCAGACAAGGTCGTGTTCTTCGACGCGGCGAGCGACGTGCCGTACGGCCAGGCGCTCGAGGTGATGGACGTGGTGCGCGGCGGTGGGGTTGAGACCCTCGCCGTGCTCGCGGACGAGCTGCCGGACCACTGAGCTGCCCCTCAGAGGTGCTCTTCGTGGCCAGCGACGCGCTGGCACTCGCGGTGACCGTCCTGGTGCTCGACGTGGGGTCGGGACGCTCGCCGATGAACTGCGTGAGTGCTGAGCCAGACCGTCACGCACTGACGCCTCACCCACCAGGGTTCGAGCATCAGATGTCTCGCGCAAGGGCATCAGGTGCCTGCAGCGCACACACCTGACGCTTGATGCTCGAGCATCAGGTGCAGCTCGGGTTGACGGCGGGCGCCCCCGCGCCAGAGAGTGACGCCCATGCGTACGACCATCGACATCGACGGGCCTGTCCTCAGGGACCTGAAGCGACTCCAGAAACTCGAACGCAAGACGCTCAAGGCGCTCGTGAGTGAGCTTCTCGAGGACGCGCTCCGTCACCGGAAGGTGAAGCCAGCGCCGCGCAGCCTTCGCTGGACGGCAAAGCCAATGGGCGCGCGAATCGACATCGACGACCGCGTGGCGCTCCAGGCGCTGCTCGACCGAGAGGACAGCGGCCGGTGAGCTACTCGCTCGACGTGAACGTTCTCCTCCACGCAGCCAACGCTTCGAGTCCCTCGCACGAAGCTGCAGCAGCGTTTCTCCAGCGCTGCGCCACCGACCCCGACCCGCTCTGCCTCACCTGGGCGACGCTCTCGGCGTTCCTCCGGCTGGCGACGAGCGCGGTGGTCTTCGCGGCGCCGAGAAGTCCTCGTGAGGCCGAGGAACTCGTCGACGAGCTGCTCTCGCTCCCCCAGACCCGGATCATCACCGAAGACCTCGACTTCTGGCGGGTGTACTCGAAGGTCGCTCAGGACGTGAACCCTCGGGGCAAGCTGGTGCCGGACGCACACCTGGCGGCCCTCCTGCTGCAGCACGGCGTGCGCACCCTCTACACGCCCGACACCGACTTCCGGCGCTTCAAGTTCCTGCGCGTGGTTGACCCACTGCGCCCTCGGTGACGACTCCGTCACGGCACATCGCCGTGACCTGACCGAGAAGTGCGCGTGACGGGCTGCTTGCAATCAAGTCACCCGTGCGTGCGCACCACGCCATGACGCAGGGCGAGATCGCCGCCCGCGATGACGACGTGGCGGCTCAGCGTGGTGGTGGTCGGGGTCCTGGTGCTGGCGGCGCCGGGCGTGGCATCGGCGCAGGTCGTCGAGGCGCCGGATTCGGGCGCGGTGACCGAGGCGAGCGTCGCCGACGCTGGTGCGACCGGGCTGGGCGCGCTCGACGCCGTCGACGCGGGCTCACCGGACGCAGGGCCGGGAGTCGACGCGACGCCCTCCGACGCGGGCATGCTCGCGGCAGAGACGACGCTCTCACCCGACGCCGGCGCACCTGCCGTCGCGGCCCCCACCGAAGCGCCGAAGAAGAAGCCGCTCCCGAAAGGTTTCACCGGCATCGTCGGTGTCGTCACCGACGCGCTCTCGGGCGAGGGGCTCATCGAGGCCACCGTGAAGGTGGTCGCCGGCGGCAAGAAGAGCGCGCTCACCGACGTCGACGGCGAGTACCGGCTCAAGCTGCCGCCCGGCACGTACGACCTGCGCATCTTCTACGCGCTGTACGAGGGCCGCCGGGTGCAGAACGTCGAGGTGAAGGCGGGCGAGGTGACCCGCCTCGACGTGCGCCTCGAGGCGAAGTCGACCGCCATCAAGGAAGTCGTCGTCGAGGCGAAGGCCGACAAGCGCAACGAGTCGGCGCTGCTGATGGAGCGCAAGAAGGCGCCG
>JALOQF010000209.1 GCA_025459425.1 Myxococcaceae bacterium
CGCTCGCCGAAGTCGAAGTCGGGCGTCGCCTCGTCGGGGCGCCCACACGCGGCGAGCAGCAGGCAGAGTGCGAACCCTCGCATGCGACAGCGGTAGAGACGTGTCAGCCGGGCGTCAACTTGGACGAGGCTGACGCATGTCCAGCACTGCTCGATGGCCCGCAGGTTCTCAGGGGCGCGGTGACGAGCGCCACGTGTGGGAGGGTGGCGTTGGCCCGGTCGTCTGTGGGACAGATGCGTGCTTCACCACACGGGCTGTGCGGGCGTGAAGTTGCGGTACTTGCCGCGCGTGACCCGCCGAGCCCGCATCAGACGAAACACCCCCGCTGCTTCGAGCTCGTCGCGCGATGCGGACGCCAGGCGAGGAATCAGCGCCTGCACCGTGGCGACGCCCACGAATCCGCTCCACAACGGCCATGAGACCTCGTTCGTCTTCTGGTCGAAGCCCACGGTCGCCCCACCTCGCTGAGGCAAGACCGGAAACACCGTGTGCCCGAGCAGCGCGAGCACATTGGCTGCACGCTCTCCCGAGGCGCCCTCGGGGGAAGGGTCTCCCGCGCGGAGTGCGTACGAACGGTCTTCTTCGGGAGTGAGCCGTAGGCCGCCCGCTTTGTCCGAGTGCGTCCACGGTTCAGTCAACGTGCGGATGATCTGCTCTTCATCGAGCGCATCGATGAGCGAGGCGATCTGTTTGAAGAACTGCAGCTGGCCACCTCCAACCGCCCGCAGCTCCGTGGATTCGGTCGTTCCGTCGTCGGTGGGCTCGCCCGCAACGAGCGCTCCGAGGACGTCGACCGCGTACCGGCGGTGCTTCCTCAGCGAGAGCCGCTCACTGCGCTCGCGAGCCACGTCTTCGACGGCCATGTCGGAAGGCTGGGTGAGCACGGTTCCCTTCGAGTTGCGAAAGGTCCACGGGCCGACCGTCGAGTCAGCGAGCAGGCCTTTGACCAGCGTCATCGGAAGGTCTTCGGCAGTTCCGCGCAGCCGCGCGTGGGTCGTCCTCGAGTCGAAAGCCAGCCGCGCGTCCGCCACGCCGCACAGGTCGAGGAGCCGCACAGCCCCGACCGATGCAAGGAAACCCAGGAGTGTCGTCCCATCGAAGCTTCGGAGCTCAAGCGTCTGCATCATCGCCTCCGTCTCGTGCTTCCTCTTCACTGGCCTTGTGGTCTGCGAGTCTGAGCACCATCTCGAGTGCCGCGAGCTGATGCCAGCCGTACCGCGAAGTGAGCCGTTCGAAGCGTTCGGCCAGCCCGGCGTCGAGCCGATGCAGCGTGGTCGCGGCCGCAGCTGAGAGACGGAGTGCGCCGTGCGCAAGTTCGACCGCTTCGTCCGTGAGGTCGGGCCGTACTTCGTATGGAGGCGCGAACGGGCGACACCACCCATGGTGCGACGCAATCAGGTGCAGGAGGAGATCGAAGTCGGCGACGCCTCTCTTTGCCGCTTCCGCCCGGACAGCATCCGCATCACACATCGCCGCCGACAACACCTCATGACGAGCCCCAGCCGGGTATCCACTCAAGCGCCGAGCACGCTTCGCTCTCGCTCGCTCGTGAGGGCCCAACCCTGACTTCGCGAGTAACCAGTCGGCCCCAGCTGACTTCGCGAGTTGAATGCTCGCCAGCGTTCCATCGCGCAGGAGCCGCTGAAACCGCTCGTCGGCCTTCCCGACGTCATGAAGCCAGCCCGCGAAGCTGAGGCAGGCGATCAGTTCATCACCGAGCTTGAGATTCTCCGCGAAGGTCCGCGCCCAGCGTTCGACGTCGCCGCTGTGCTGGGACAGGAGCACCGCCCGGCCCGTCGTCACCGAGTCCTCCCCATCGGTCGTGGCATCGCCGAGTGCGAAGCCGCGGAGCATGACCAGGGTCCACTCATCAAGTTCGACACGTCGCTGCGCGCGTGGACGCTGATTGAGCAGTTGGCAGTGCGCGGCGAGCCATGGCGGAGCCATCGCTGGTGCAACCAGGGTTCCGTCCGCGGCCTCCGTGACTCCTCGAAGCTCGAGCCGAACCGTGACGCGAGCCCTGGCCCGAAGAATGGCCTCCTCCGCACGATCGACGACGGGAACGGTGGCGGTCGAGTCGAAGGTGCCCGCCAGCAGTCCACCGGCGCTTGCGCTGACGACGAGCGTGTCTCCGGGGCGAAGCGTTCGAGGCTCGAGCCGCTCTGCACCGTCGGTGCTCCAGCGAAACGCCCGAACCGTCAGCGTCCCTTCCTCATTGTTCGGCGCCACGCCGTCGCGCCCCTCGACGTCGCTCATTGCCTGGCGCTTCGTCTGCTCGCCCAGCCACGCGAGGGCCGCGCCGAATGGAATCGAGGCCGCCTCGAGTGACGACGGCGGGAGTGCCTCGATGCGTTCGATGGCCTGCTCGTCGTCGACGTCATCGAGGTCGGCTCGCCAGATGACGTTCACGTTGGGAGGCTGATGCTGCGGCCCGTGGAGAAACAGCGCCACGTCCGGCGTCTGTGATCCGTCGAGTCGGGGGCGCGTCTGGGCCCACAGGTCGAGGTACGACGGGAAGAGCAGGGGGGCGTGCGGCTTCTCCGAGTTGGCGTCGGCTACGAGCGCCCCGTCGACCTTCTCGAGCAGGCCGTCGAGCGCGTCGATGCCGAAGTCGAGGCCCGCCTTCTTTGCGACCTTCTTCAGTTCCTTGAGCAGCCTCGAACAGGCGACGAGGCGGTCTCCATAGACAGGGTCGTCCTTCGGGATGGCCGACTTCCCTCCATCGGTCGGTTCCTGAACCTCGAGGATCGTCCCCCGCGCTCGACCGAACGCACCCAGTCGATCGACTCGGCCGAAGCGCTGCCTGAGGGCGTCGAAGCTCGCCAGCTCCGTCACGATCGCATCGAAGTCGAGGTCGGCGCCCGCTTCGATGCACTGCGTGGCGACGACGATGAGCGGTCGTTCGCCCTGGACTCCACGCTGTCCACTCCCGACTCGCGTCTGGATCTCCTGAACCAGTTCGTCACGGTCGAGTGGCCTCATGCGGCCCGTCATGAGTCGCACGTCGACGCGACCCTCGAATGTCCTGCTGAGCAGCTCGTACGATTCGAGTGCCCGGTCGACTCGATTGTGAACGACGACCACCGACTGGGCCCCCTCGTCGAGATGCTCCTTCACGAAGCGTGACGCTGCGGCCGGCAATTCCTCACGGTGCGTCGTCGCGACGGTGACGGGCTTGGGTGCGGCCAGACGCGTCTTCAGGGGCCCGTTCCGGTCGGCTTTGCTCAGCGAGAAGGGCTCGCCATCATCGGCGCCGGGGGTCGCCGAGAGCGCGACGACCTGCATTCGACTCATCGGAGACGAGAACGCGCGGGTGACGTCCTGCACGTTGCGGAGCGTCTCGAAGTAGGGCTGCGCGAGATGAACCTCATCGAGCAGGTAGAGGCAGTCGGTGCCCAGCAGTCCGGCGTGAATGGGCCACATACCAGGGCTGACGCCGTACCCGCGAAACAGGAGCCGGGAGCCCACCTGATCGACGGTCGACGAAATGATGAGCGGCTGGTCGGGCGTCTCGGCCCAGCTGTCGTCCCGTGGCACGGCGCCACGAAGCTGCACGGCGGAGAGCGGCTTCCCGCCCGACACGTTGGCGAGGGCAGACGCCACGCGCGATGCGACCGAGCGAGCGGGCGCCTGCTCGAGCGCGTGGACGATCTTTCGAGCCCGGTCGTGCGCCTGGTCGACGACGACCCGTCGGTCCACCACCATCACGATGCGCCGGGGCGCGAGCTCGTCGGTCTGGGTCGACACCGCCAACGCGAACACGGCCACGTCGAGGCAGGCCGTCTTTCCCGCGCCGGTCGGCAGCATCAGGGTGCGAGGCCACTTCCCGGCGCAGGCCTTCGCGGCGAGCCTGCGTTGCCAGTCGAACGGAGGCACGCCGTGAACCGCCTCGAAGAACGGGTCGAAGTCTTCAGGGGTGAGCGACTTCATGGCGTCCCTCCACTCAACGGGCGGCACAGGCCGAGTCCGACGTAGCGACCGGCCCCGAGCGTGATGGGGCCTTCCACCGGTTCACTGAATTGGAGGAGGGCATGGACCCGGAGCTTTCGAAGCCGGTTGGCTTCACGAGGAAACGGCTCGAACGCTCGAACCGGCTGACTGCCCGGCAGGTACGGTGAGAGCGAGACCTCGACCCCCGTTGGGCGCGGAAGGCCGAGGTGCTCGCAGGCATCAGCGATCGTCCGAGCGGCCTGGGCGAGGCCCTCAGGTCGACGGAGGTCCCCAGGATTCCTGTCGAGGGCAATCGGGGTGACGGTGGCCCAGTGTGTCGCTGGCCGAGTCCACGTCGTCTCTCTCAGCGCGAGCGCTTCGGGAAACGCCTCGTGCGCCACTCGAAGCTCGGCGCCCCGAGGGAGCGTCAGCACTCCACCCGCAGCGAGGAAACGACCGAGCGCATCGATGACGACGATCCGGTCGGTCTCCGAGGCCGAACGTGGGAAGACGATGGCCACGCCCATCACGCCACCGTGGGCGTGCTGGTGACCCACGTCCGGGAGCGGGAGGAGGGCGAGGTGGGCATCGGTCGTCGCCACTCCATCGCGCCGCCCCGTGATGATCTCGGGCGCGGGTTGGTGCGTGACGTGACTGGCGAGCGCGCCGTGCAGGGCCTTGGCGATGTCGACGCACCGGGTGCTCTGGAAGCGCTGCGCCCGCCCGGCAAGTTGTTGACGAAGCACCAGCCAACCGTCGGTTTCGAAGACGGAGTGACGCAGCGTCGAGGTGACCTTCTCCTGGCCGTAGGAGATTGGGCGAGATGGGAGCACCCGAGGCCGCTCCCCCTGATGGCGTTCGAACTCTGCATCGAGACGTTCGAGCTGCCCGGCGGCGACCCACCGAAGCATCACGCCGCCCGATCGCTGTGGAACGAGCGTCACGAGGAGCGGCCCAGTCGCGGGCTCGGCCACGATGGCGCAACGAACCTGAGACGACGAGTGACCGAGGGCCGTGACGCGATCGAGCAGCCCATCGAGGGTCTGCCGGCGCTCCTGACTCAGCGTGAGCGTTGGCCAGCAGAACCAGACCTTCGGCACGTCTGGGGCAAAGGATGGGAAGGTTCGCTCTTTCCGCGGTCGGCCAGCCGGGAGCAGCGCGACCGCATTCTCGATGTCGGTCTGCGTCGGAGCGTCGACGGCCTTGAGCGCTGTGCTCATGGCCTCCTGCACCTTGAGAAGCTCCTTCGGCTTCGCTGTCGCGAGGCGGGCGTTGTGCTTCTCCCAGGCGTTGGCGACGAGTTGGGAGTCGTTCACGGGAACGAAGACCGTGTTGACCGTGCGCGCGCCTGCGGGCGGGACTCGGAGGTCATGGCCAGTGATGTTGCTCGCCGTGACGTGGGGCGCCGGCTGATCTTCGAGCTCGAGCAAGAGGTCGCGGACTTCGGCTGGCCGCGAGCTGAAATGCCCGGAGGCCGCAACGAGGGCGGAAAAGAAGCGGGCAGGGTGGGGCGGCCACTCGACCCGGGAGCGATCATTCGCCTGGGTGGCGACGTACCGCCCCGTGAGCAGCTCGATCTCGATGGCGAGCATGGGGCCTCACTCCGCCGCGCCAGCCGCCGCGAGTTCGCGCGTCTTTGCGATCAGCCTGGTGAGCTTGTCGCTCGGCGTGAGGGTCGCGAGCGCCTCACCCCTCTTGGGCCACGCGAGTGAGGCGGGCAGCCGCGAAACGGCTGAGTCGAGCAGCTCGAGCGCGGTGCCGAGGCTCGCTTCGATGGGCTGGGTCGTTCCGTCCCGTCGAACGACCTCGAGCTTGAGCGCGTGGCCCGGCTCGGGCACGAGGTGGCAGCGCGAGCGGAAGTCGTAGCCCGCATGCTCTGCGCTCAGAATCGAGACGAGACCCAACGCCCCGAGAACGAGCCGAACCGCCTCGGAGTCCTGTTCCGTTCCGAACGACAGCTTCCGAAGCACGCCGAGCGACAACACGACGGTCTGCTGGGCGTAGTCGAAGGTGACGCCGCCACCGAGCGCGTCGATCTGCGGAGGCTGGTTGCCGTGGTTCGCCTCCGACGGCTTGCCGTCGGTCTTGAAGAGCACGGGCTTTTTCTTGTCATCGAGGAGCGCCTTCTTTTCGTCGAGGGTGTAGCCCTCGTCCGGATCCTTGGCCTGGTAGAGCGGGCCGGCGTCCTTCGACATGTTCGTCGGGTCGATGCGGCTCGAGGTCTTCACCCCGAGCGTCGCATCGATGCCGATGATCTCTGAGGTCAAGGCACGCGAGAGCTTGAAGCCCATGCCGCCCTTCGGCCCCGTCGAGTCCCAGATTCCGAAGATGCACGCTGTCGGGCACACGCGGAACAGCGGGCCTGCATTGTGAACGGAGGCGTCGGTGAATGACTTTCCAAGCTCGGAGTGCCGAAAGAGCTGACCGTCGAGCAGGCTGTCCCGCAGGAGTGCGTCGGCAATTCGGTGGGGTGCCGTGAGCGATGAGACGGCGGGCAGCTCGGGAAAGCCGAGGGCCACCTCGATGACCGGGAGCGTGATCTTCTTTGCCTTCCACAGTCCGTAGAGCGCCTCCTCCATGCGGTTGGCCTGCGACTGGACGGAGTCGAGCAGCACGACGTCGACGACCGCGGCTCCGATGCGCCGTTTCTCCATGGCGTACCGCGCGCCCGGCTTCCGCTCGTCGCGCTTCTCGACGAGGTGGGTGGGCGGGAACACCTTGTCTCCCTGGCCACCGATGGGCTGGAGGCGCGCGGTGCCGCGAATCGCTGCGTGGGTCGAGACGGCTTCCTTGAGTTGGTTCAGGTCCATGGTGGTTCTCCGATTCGAGGGTGAGGCGATGACGACGGGGAAGGTCCTACAGCGCAGCTCTGACAGGGCGGGTCAGGCATCCTTCAGAGCCGCCGGGGACAGCACTTCGACGCGCTTGCCGAAGCCGCGGACCCACTGCTTGAGGCTGGGCGACAGCGGCGCGCGGAGGTCGACGATGACCGAGCCGTCGGGCAACCGTTCGAGGGTCTGGCTGGGGTGGAACTCCTGCTCCGAGACGATGGTGGCGGCGGAGCCAGTGAAGCGCAGGCGGACGTGCTCGATGGCGGCGTCCCAGAGGCCGAAGCTGCCCTGCGCGAAGAGGCCTGGCTGGATCTCGGGCCGGCGCTTGAAGGGCTCGGTGCGGAGCGTGACCGCGTCGATGCGGTCGAGCAGGAAGATGCGCACTGCCTTGCGTTCCCGGGCCCAGCCGACGACGTAGACCGAGGTACCCTGAAGGTGCAGGTGATGGGGCTCGACGGTGTACGGCTGCGCCTGAGTCGCATCGAGCTTGCGGTACTTCAGGTCGACGACCACCGAGCGCTCGATGGCTTCGATGATGGTGTCGAGCCGCTCGCGATGGCGGGCGAGCTTTCTCGGCGGAGCACTGGTGGTCGTCAGCACCTGCGCCAGGTGCTCCACGCGCTGGCGCAGCTCGGGCGCGAGGGCGTGCTTGACCTTCGCGACGGCATTGCGCGCGGCGTGGTCGAACACGCTCCCCTGAATCGCCGAGAGGAGCCGTTCGCCCGCGATGAGCGCCATGGCTTCCTGCACGGTGAACGAGACGTTCAGGTTCCGGGAGTAGCCGTCGACGAGCTTCCACCGCTGGGTGCGGCCCTGCTTCACCTGATAGAGCGGCACGCCCACCCGCTCGAGGCTCTCGAGGTCTCGGTAGACGGTGCGCTCGGTGCAGCCGAGCTCGTCAGCGGCCGCGCGCACGTCGATGTCGCGACGATCGAGCACCATCAGGAACAGTCGAATCTGGCGCGCTGCGGAGTCGCCGCGAGCCATCAGTCGCACTCGCCATCGGTCAGTGAGGTCATGAACTCACTCGCACGGTCAGCCGCGCCACCAGTGGCCGACCCGTCACTGGGCCAAGGTTGACGTCGAACACCGCGTGGCCCGCCGCTGCCTCGTATTGCTCGTGGTACCAGGCCGGTGCGGGTTTGAAGTCCGAGAAGGGCGCCAGGCCGGCCGTCGCGTCGACCATCGCCTGACCGACCATCGTCTGTTGCAGATCCCGAAGGCTGGCTTCGACCGACTCGCCCTGTGCTCCGAGATCGATCTCGAGGCACTGGGCCACCCACCCGAAGTCCCCACGAAAGACGATGACGCTCAGATTCCAGGCCATGGCCATTGCCCACGTGTGGCGTCCTACCAGCCAGGGCTGACACCGATGCCTTCACCAACCACGAATCAATCACTTACGACCCCCACCACCCTCGTCCGGCGCTTCACCACCTCACCGGGGCGCTTCACCACCAGGCCCCCGGGCCTCACCACCGCACCCAGGAGGCTCCGCCACCCGGGCCCATCGTCCGCACCACGCTCAAGATGCCGCTCACCACCCACGCGACGCGGCCATGGACTCGCTCACTCCCCGTCGGCCGGCTTCGCGCCCGGGTCTGCGACCTTGCTGGTGCGATTGCCGTACACGTGGTCCAGGCGGTAGCGCGGCTCGCGCACCGGGTCTTCCGGGAACGCGGCGAGCCCTTGCGCCGACAGGTACTGCATGGCGTTGAGGAGCAGCCGCTCCAGCCGGGCCTGCTTGCGGCTCTCGAGCGAGCCGTCCGTGCGGAGCAGCCGCGCTTCCTGCCGGTTCGCCCGCTGCGCGTCGATGAGCCCTCGCGCCTCGGTGACGAGCCCATCGACCCGCTGCTGGTCCGGCAGGTGCGACCGGTAGGCCTGCACGTTGTGCAGCACCTCCTCCATCTTCATCATCACGACGTTGAGCCGGGTCGTGTGGCTCGTGTCGAGTGAGAACACGCCCGCCGGGAGCCCCGCCGCTTTGCCAATCGCCGCCAGGCTGCTCCTGATCGCGAGCAACCGCGCCCGCGCAGCCTCCGCGGCCTCGGTCTTGACCTTGCTCACCTCGGCGACGCGCGTCTGCTCCGCGGCCAGCGGCGCGAGCATCGACCGCAACAGCGCCACGCGCTCGAACTGCCCATCGGCCACGTGGTACCCGCGGCGCGCCAACTCCGGTGCATCGGCCCGCGCGAGGAGCAGCTCGTCGGCGTCGGCCACGAGGTCGGCCGGGTGGCTCGACACCGCCGGGAAGGCGTCTCCGAGCAACGCGGCTTCGGCCTCGAGCTGCTGCTTCGATGGCGCCTGGAGCGGCAACGGCGGCAACACGGACACGGCAAGAGTCTCGTCGGCGACGGGCATGGATCCTCCGGCTTCTCGACCTGCGATGTGGGCGTGGCGTCAGCCCCCCCATGGGTCCGACGCCGACCGAGACGGTGGATCAGGTGACGGTTCGAGCTCAACCAGAAAATGGCGAACCCCACCCACCCCTGCGGGGCCGGGCCTGCCAATCGAGCCCGGGCCGCAGTACTTTGGCCCCATGTCGAACGATGCCGTCGTACGCACGCTCCTGAGCAGCCTCCGGACATCCCTTCGTAAGGAGTACCCCCATCTCGTCGACGAGGTTCGTTTCGAGTTCGGGCACGACCAGGACGGGGAAGATGCCGTCTTCGTGACGGTCATCCTCAAGGACAGGAAGCCGAAAGGCGACTATCGCTGGGGAGATGTCCAGCCTGTAGAACGCATCATTCGCCAGCAGGTCGCCAGCAAAGAGCCGTCACCGTTCCCCTACGTTCGATTTCAACTGAAGTCTGAACTCGCTCAGACCGCGGCTTGACGATGTCGCTCTCGAGTGACCTGCTCGAACTTGCCGAGGAACTCGCCCGTCTCGACCCTACCCGCCCAAGGCAGGCAGCGCTTCGTCGTGCCGTTTCCACCGCGTACTACGCGCTCTTTCATCTGCTCATCGAAGAAGCCATGGCGCACGTGGCTGGCGGGGCCCATGACGGGGAACTCCGGTCGTACCTGGCGCGCCGCCCATCGCATGGCGGCATCAAGGCCGTGTGCAAAGAGCTAGCGCAGCAGAAGTGGCCTTCCGACGGGAAGCGGTGGCAGGGGATCAGCGCCATCTTGAAGACGCCGGACCAGGGGCTGATCAATGTCGCAAGCGCGTTCGTGACGTTGCAGGAACGTCGGCACGCCGCTGACTACGACCCGGCACAGGTCCTTACCCGCGCCGAGGTCATTCTCGACGTCAACCGGGCTCGAGCGGCCTTCACCGACTGGCAGAACCTTTCGGTGAGCCCCCAGCGGAGCTTCTTCCTCTTTCTCATCGCGTCCGACACCGCGCGGCGACCCGAAGACTGAACCGGCTCCCGCCCGAGAACTGGCGAAGGCTCGCAGCCCATCCATCCTCCCGGTCATGCACGACGACATGGGGGATGTCGCAGTGTCGCTCCCGGCGCGGATAGTGAACGAGGCCGTCTACTGCCCGCGGCTCTTCTACCTCGAGTGGGTCGACCGGGACTTCGACGACAACCACTTCACCGTCGAGGGCCGCTTCGTGCACCGCCGCGTCGACGACGGAGAACCCACCACGCCGCTCGCCGACCCCGACGTGCCGTGGAAGGCGCGCAGCGTCGAGCTGTCGTCGGCCGAGCTCGGTGTGACGGGCAAGATCGACCTCGTCGAGGCCGACGGCGGCGAGGTGATGCCGGTCGAGACGAAGCGCGGCAAGGCGCCAGACGTGCCCGAGGGGGCGTACGAGCCCGAGCTGGTGCAGCTCTGTCTCTACGGGCTGCTGCTCCGCGAGGCGGGGTACCAGGTGACGAAGGGCGCCTTCTGGTTCGCGGCCTCCCGTCAGCGCGTCGAGGTGCCCTTCACCGACCAGCTCATCGCCCGCACGAAGGCGGCCGTCGCGCTCGCGAAGTCGGTCGCCGAGCAGAAGGTGCCGCCACCGCCATTGGTCGCGAGCCCGAAGTGCATCGGGTGTTCGCTCTCGGGGCTGTGTCTGCCCGACGAGACAAACCTGTTGGCGGGTGTTCCCAGTACGGAGCCTCCCCGGCCGCTGCTGCCCGCCCGGGACGATGCGCAACCGCTCTACGTGCAGGAGGTCGGCGCTCGCGTCGGCGTGTCAGGCCACTGCGTGACGGTGAAGGACAGCGAGGGCCGCAAGGTGATGGACGCCCCGCTCGTCGACGTGTCGCACCTGGTGGTGATGGGCAACGTGCAGGTCAGCACCCAGGCGCTCAAGGAACTCTCGACCCGCGGGCTCCCCGTCGTGTGGTTGTCGACCGGAGGCTGGCTGTCGGGGCTCCTCGACGGGCTCGGTCATGGGCAGGTAGCGCTGCGCCGGGCGCAGTACCAGGCGGCGGATGATCCGCAGCGCGCGCTGTCGCTGGCACGGTCGTTCGTGGCGGCGAAGATCGCGAACGCCCGCACGATGCTCCGGCGCAACCTCGAGGCGAATTCGCCCGGGCTGATGCTCGAGCTCGCGCAGTTGGTCGAGCGCGCCGAGGCTGCAGAGAACCTCGAGGTCCTCCTCGGCCACGAAGGCAACGCGGCGCGGCTGTACTTCGAGCACTTCGGCAGCTTGCTCGTCGACGACTCGCTCGGCACGTTCGACTTCTCGGTGCGCAACCGCCGGCCACCGAAGGACGCCGTGAATGCGCTGCTCTCGTTCTGCTACTCGATGCTGACCAAGGACCTCGCGGTCGCCGCGCGGCTGGTGGGGTTCGATCCGTACCTGGGGTTCCTGCACCAGCCCCGTGCCGGCCGGTTCTCGCTGGCCCTGGACGTGATGGAGGAGTTCCGACCCATCGTCGCCGACTCAGTGGTGGTGAGCGTCATCAACACGAAGATGGTGGGGCCGTCGGACTTCATCCGCCGTGGGGTTGGGGTGACGCTCAACGCCGAGGGACGGAAGAAGGTGCTCCGCGCGTGGGAGCGGAGGCTCTCCGAGAAGGTGACCCACCCCGTGTTCGGATACCGGGTGTCCTATCGGCGGATCTTCGAGATGCAGTGCCGATTGCTCGCGCGCCACCTGCGCGGAGAGTTGCCGACCTACCCGGCATTCACGACGAGGTGACCCATGCGGAGTCGATTCCTGGTGACGTACGACGTGGCTGATCCGAAGCGGCTGCGGCAGGTGTTCAAGGTGATGAAGGGCTTCGGGACGTGGCTGCAGCTGTCGGTGTTCTCGTGCGACCTGACCGAGATGACGCTGGTCGCGATGAAGGCGGAATTGACGAAGGTGATGCACCACACCGAGGACGCGGTGCTCATCGTCGACGTCGGGCCGTCAGACGGGCGTGCTATGACGTCGTTCGAGTGCCTCGGGCGCGCGACGAGGCCTCCAGACAAGGAGCCGCGGATTGTCTGAGCGTTCTGTGGGAAGTGAATAGCGAGCGGCGCGGTGACGACCGGGTCGTCAGGGCTGCTCGAAGTGGGAATTCGCCAGGGAGATCAGCCGCCTGGGCAGGCGTGCGGCGCGCGGGTCGAGCGTGGGTGGGCAGGAGGGGAGGGGGCGCTCGAAAACGCGGTGGCGAAGGCCCGTGGTTGTTGGCAGAAGTGAAGGGGTAGTTCTCCGGGCCCACGAGGTCCGGCTCCGTTGAAGCACGGCGATGTTGCCGAGCACACGCAGACCCTGACGTGTTCTCCGGGCCCACGAGGTCCGGCTCCGTTGAAGCGTGACGTAGCCCTTCTGCGTCTCGCCCGCCGGCAGCGTTCTCCGGGCCCACGAGGTCCGGCTCCGTTGAAGCTTCCACCGCCGCGCAGGGGCGCCCGCCTCTAGCCACGTTCTCCGGGCCCACGAGGTCCGGCT
>JALOQF010000567.1 GCA_025459425.1 Myxococcaceae bacterium
CACGACGATGCGAGCCATGTGGCCTCCGGGACACGCGTTCTGGCGCGCCGCCTGTAGCCAATTGCAGGGGCCTCGCCAACGCGTTCACCAGGCATGAAAAAGGGGCTCCGGCGTGTGCCGAAGCCCCTCGTTCAAGGTGCTTGTGGAGCTAAGCGGGATCGAACCGCTGACCTCCTGAATGCCATTCAGGCGCTCTCCCAGCTGAGCTATAGCCCCGTATTCACGATGTATTTCGGGCGAACCCGAAAGCGGCTGCGCTCCTATCGCCTTTTCGGCGGCGGCGCCACTGACTTCGACGCAGCAGTCATTTTTTCCTGAAGGCGCTTGGCGATCTCGGCGCCTTCGGCGAGCAGATCGTTGATCGAAGCGTTCTGCGCCTGGATCTTCTGGGTCACCACCTCGAGCGCCTTGCGCACGGTGGTGAGGTTGTTGCCGAGCTGCAAGCGGCCCTTCGAGACCTCGGCCCACACGGCCTCACCGAGGTCGCGGTACGCGCGGTCCATGTCGCGCTCGAGCATGTTCGACGACACCTTGGCCTGCGCCATGTGGGTGAGGTGATCGACCTGCTCGCGCAGGACCTGGAGCTGCATCTGCGCCTCGTCCCACGCCGCCTGGATCTGCTTGACGACCGCGTCGTTCGAGTTGGGCGCTACCGGCGGGGGCATCAGGTCACCTCGGGGTGAAAGACGAACGAAACGGTATCACCGCTTCACCAGGCGGGCACCGAAGAAGCCGCCCCCGTCGAGCCGGTGAGGCCACACGCGCAGGGCCGGCCCGTCGGCGACCACGTCGGGATGCGTGGCGAGGAACCGCTCGACCACGCCCTCGTTCTCGTCCTTCAAGAGGCTGCAGGTGCCGTAGACGATGACCGTGCCCGGCTTCACGCCGCGCGCCACCGTGTCGAGGATCTCGAGCTGCGTCTTCGTCAGTTCGGCGACCTTCGCCTTTGTGAGCTTCCATTTCTGATCGGGCTCCCGGGCGAGCGTGCCGGTGCCGCTGCACGGCGCGTCGATGAGCACCAGGTGCGCGAGGTCGAGCCGGGGCTCCTTCGGGAAGCTGACGTGGCGGAGCTTGAGCTCGCCGGTGCGCGACTTCGCCTCGGCCAGACGCTTCGCGGACAGATCGTGACCGTAGACGCGGCCCGTGGGACCGACCGCGTCGGCGAGGAAGATCGTCTTGCCGCCGGCGCCGGCGCACCAGTCGACGATCGTCTGCCCCGGCTGCGCCCGGCACAGGCCCGCGAGGAGCTGGCTGCCGAGATCCATCACCAGCAGGCGGCCCTCCTTCATCCACCGGGAGTCGAAGATGGCCCGGCCCTCGTCGGTCAGCTGAATGGCGTCTGGGCTCTCGTCACAGGCGCGCACCGGAAAGCCCGCCTGCAGGAGCGTGGGCAGCAGCTCGTCCCTCGAGCCATTCGGCCGCACCTTCATGGTGACGAAGGGCTCGCGGTTGAGGGCCTCGAGCACGGCCTCGAGCTCGCCCTCAGGCGCCACCTGGGCGATGGCGGTGGCGAGCCACGTCGGGAACGAGTGCTTCGCGGCGGCGCGATCGAGGGGGTCGTCGCCAAAGTCGAGGACGACGTCTTTCGACAGCGCCTCGCGCACCACCGCGTCGGGCATCGAGCGCGGCCGCACCGGCCCCGGGAGCCCCACCTCGACGAGCACGCGGTTCACGTCGGCGCCAGTGAACTCGTGGCGCCACAGCGCGTAGCGGAAGATGGCTTGGTCCTCAGGCAGCGCGAGCGTCGACGGAGCCCGGCCGCGAGCCTTCGCCGACAGATCGAGCCGCCGCATGTGCCGCGAGAGCTCCCGCACGGCGAAGGCCACGAAGCGGCGATCGTTGCCGCCGAGCGAGGCGTGCTTCTGCAGGGCCTCCGAGATGGCGGCGCGCAGGGGCTTGCCCTTGAGCACGGCCAGGTGGGCTTCGATGACGGCGACGGCGCCCGGCTTCGAGGCCCTGCCGACGATGGGCCGCGGAGTGTCCATGGTGCGCGAGGCGAGGTGAGTGGCCCTCCCCGGACTCGAACCGGGACGCCTTTTGGGGGCGGCGGATTTTGAGTCCGCTGCGTCTACCAATTCCGCCAGAGGGCCACGACTGCGTGTGGACGAAACGAGTAGCAGATTCCCGACCGGGGGGAAGCACCTTGTCGGGTGAAGGCTCCCTCGGCTACAGGCCCCCGCCATGCTGAACCTGGTGTACGCCCTCGTGGCCGGAATCGCCGTCACCGTCATCGTCAAGGTGGCGGGCTTCTCCCTCATCGCCGGGCTGGTGCCCGGCACCATCGTCTTCCTCGGCGCCTACGTCGTGCTCGCGCGCCGCACCTTCGTCGAGGTGCAGCAGGTGATGGAGCAGGTGAAGAAGGAGTTCGAGTCGATGCCGCCCAACCCCAAGGAGCAGAAGGTGCGCGCCGAGAAGGCCGTGAAGCTCCTCGAGGCGGCGCTGCCGCTGGGCAAGAAGCAGTTCCTCGTCGAGAGCGAGCTGCACGCGCAGATCGGCATGATCCACCACCTCTTCAAGAACACCGAGGCCGCGATGGCCTCGTTCTCGAAGACACAGCCGCGCAGCTACCTCGCCCGCGCCATGCAGGCGGCCATCTACTTCCAGCGCAAGGACTTCGACGCGATGAAGCGCTCGTTCGAAGAGGCCGTGAAGCACGGGAAGAAGGACGGCATGGTGTGGGCCGCCTACGCGTGGTGCCTGCAGCAGAACAAGGACGTCGACGGCGCGCTCAAGGTGTTGTCACGCTCGGTGGCCGAGAACCCGAGCGACGAGAAGCTCAAGAGCGCCCTCACCGCGCTGCAGAACGACAAGAAGCTCAAGATGAAGGCCTGGGAGCCGATGTGGTGGCAGTTCGGCCTCGAGACGCCGCCGATGCAGCAGCCGATGTTCCAGGGCGGAGGCGGCCGCCGCGCCCGCTTCATGCGTCGCTGAAGGCCGTCACGTCGAAGGGCGGCTGTACGAAGCGCGCGCCCTGCTCTTTCTTGAACCAGGTCCACTGCCGCTTGGCGTAGTGGCGCGTCTTCTGGGCGACGTCGGCGACGGCTTCGGCCTCGGTCAGGCGTCCCTCGATGACCGAGAGCGCCTGCGCGTAGCCCACCGCGCCCATGGGCGCCGCGTCCCGGTAGCCCTTCGCCACCAGCGCGCGCGTCTCGTCGAGCAGCCCGGCGTCGAACATCGCCTTCGTGCGGGCGTTGATGGCGGCGTAGAGCGCGTCGCGCGGTGGGTCGAGGACCCACAAGCGGAAGTCGTAGCGGGCACTCTGGAAGGCGTGGCGCTCGCGGTGTGCCGAGGCGGGCTCTCCGGTGAGGGTGTGGATCTCGAGCGCGCGGATGATGCGGACGCGGTCCTTCACCGGCAGCCGCGCCGCAGTGACGGGATCGACCTCGCGCAGCCGGCCATGGAGTGTCTCGTCGTCGAGCGCCTCGAGTGACGCGCGCAGCACCTC
>JALOQF010000210.1 GCA_025459425.1 Myxococcaceae bacterium
AGACGACGCTCGAGGGCGAGGAGCGGCACCTGCGCCCAGACGAGCTCGAGGCGCTCGAGCAGCAGTGGAAGGCCGCCCTGGCGCGCATCGAAGAATACCTGCCGAAGGGCGACGGCGAGCACGTCGAGCTCGACGTGGGCGAGCTGGGTCGCTTCGAGCAGAAGCTGGAGCGGCGGGTCGACCACCTCGTGCTGCTCGACGAGGTGCGCGGGTGGCGGGCCGAACCGGCCGACGCGGTACTGCAACGCCTCGCCACGCAGGCGCGCCGGCTCGCGCCGAAGCTGGGCCGAAAGGTGCGCGTCGAGGTGGCGTCGAACCACGTGCGCCTGCCACCGCACCGCTTCGACTCGTTCTTCACCGCCGCCGTTCACCTCGTGCGCAACGCCATCGACCACGGCCTCGAGCCGGGCTCGGAGCGGACGGCGGCGCAGAAACCGGAAGAGGGCCTGCTGCGCCTCGAGACGCAGGTGTCAGGTGGCCGGCTGTTGGTGGTGGTTGAAGACGATGGCCGCGGCGTCAACTGGGACGCGGTGCGCGCAGCCGCCGTGCGCAAGGGGCTGCCCGCCGACACGCGGGAAGCGCTCGTCGACGCGATGTTCAGCGACGGCGTCAGCAGCCGCGCCGAGGTGACGGACATCAGCGGGCGCGGCGTCGGGCTGGCCGCGGTGCGCGAAGCCGTGCTCGCCGAGTCGGGCCACCTCACCGTCGACAGCACGCCCGGGAAAGGCACCCGCTTCACCTTCGTCTTCCCGCTGGTGCGCCTCGCCCAGGCGGCCTGAGACGTCGTGACGGGCTGACCGACGACTGGCAGCGGCCCCGCGCGCGTGAGGGCGCTCGACCTTCGGGAACCGCGCAGTAGGGTCTGGCTCCTTCTCGCACGGGGGAGCCCTTCATGCCGATTCCAGACGCCGTCGGAGTGCGCGTGCTCGAGGCGATGCGCGGTGAGGTGACGCGCGCGTCGAGTGGCGCGACCGAGTCGCTCGCCTTCAGCACCACGCAGGTCATCGACTCGCTCAACGCCTTCGTGAAAGGCCCGCACGTCTGCACCGTCTCGGGCGGCGCGGTGCAGTGGCGCGACGGCCTGTTTCCCCGGCGCTTCCCCATCACGGGCGGCACCATCGTGCTGTTCCGGCCCACCACGCCGAGCCGGCGCGAGAAGGAGTTCGAGTTCAACCTCGACTTCCAGGGCCCGGGCGGCACCCCGCATCGCCTCACCGGGTTCAAGCGGCTGCGCGCCGACGGCAGCGTGCAGGTGCTCGACGCGCTGGGTGACCTCTCGACGCTCCACGACGTGGCCATCACCGACCTCGTGCGCGGCGAGGTGGTGGCCACGGGCACGCTGCGCGTGGGGCTGCAGGAGCTCGGCGACCAGCTCGGCTCGCTCGACTTCCCCGGCGCGGCGAACGGGAGCGAACGCGCGCTGGCGCAGCAGAACTTCCTCGCCTTCATGAACGCGCAGCTCGCCGAGGTGTACTCGGTGATGCCGCTCTTCTTCGCGCAGAGCCGGAGCCTCCTCTGGCACCAGCACCTGCTCGTCGGCCTGCTCCTCGACGTCTTCATCCCCGGGCCGAAGGCCGCGACGCCCGCCGAGGTCATCGAGCAGCTCGAGCGCTACCTCGCCAATGCCAGCATCGACCTGCCGGAGCTGCTCCGCGGTGTCGTCAACCTCGTCTCGGGCGCCGCGCCACAGCTCGAACCGCACCTGCTGCGAAGCGCCGTGCGCACGGTGCTGGACAAGCCCGTCACCAACGGCCTCGAGGCCAGCCTGCGAGACGTGGTGCAGACGGTGCACACGCTGCTCGTCGCGGCCTACTACGCGTGCCCGTCGGTCGACGGCTCCATCGGCTACCGGCGCGCGCCCACCGCCCCTGGCCCGGGCACTCCACGCCTCGCCGTGCTGCGCCAGCCGGTGGGCCGCTACGACGTCGTCATCGCGGGCTCGGGCGTCGCCGGGAGCCTGCTCGCGCACCGCCTCGCGAAGGCCGGCAAGCGCGTGTGTCTTCTGGAGTCGGGGCGGTACCACCACGAAACGTCCTTCTCGTCGGCCGAGCTCGACGCGGTGTCACGCACCTACGCGATGGGCGGCCGCCAGACGGCGCTCGACGCGGGCCGGCCGAAGGTGGAGCCGCACCGCCAGCGCAACCTCACCGTGCTGCAGGCGCGCGCGGTGGGCGGCGGCGGCGTCATCAACAACGCGGTGTGCTTCCGGCTGCCGAAGCCCGTCTTCCAGCGCTGGGCGAACGTGGGCTTTCCGATTCCCGAGGCCGAGCTGAACCGCGCCTACGACGCGGTGGCGGCTGAGCTGGGCATCGTGCCGGTGAGTGAGGCGCTCGCGGCAGGCGCGCGGCTCAACCCGGCGGTGAAGGCCATCGAGGGCGCGTGGGGCACACCGACGACGCACCCGGTGGGACTCCCCAACGCCCCGGGCCTGTACGAGTGCAACGTCAACCTCGGCAAGGGCCAGTGCCGCGGCTGCGGGTACTGCAACCTGGGTTGCAGCTTCGAGGCGAAGCGCAACAGCCTGCAGGTGCACCTGCGCGAGGGCGTCGCGACGGGCAACCTCGACATCGTCGAGCTGGCACGGCTGCACAGCGTGAAGCGCTCGGGGCGCACGGTGTCGGCGGCGCGCGTGGTGTTGGCCGAGGGCCGTGAGGTCGAGGTGGTGGCGAAGGACTTCGTCGTGTCCTGCGGGCCGATTCAGTCGTCGGCGGCGCTCAAGCGCTCGGGGCTCACCCACCGGCTCATCGGCGCGAGGCTGTCGGCCAACATCGGCGCGCCGGTGTTCGCGGTGCTCCAGAGACGCATCGAGTCGTTCAACGCGCTGCAGATTTCGCACTTCTACTGGCCCGACGGCCCGGGCCCGCGCTTCGTGGTGGAGTCCTGGTTCAACCCACCCGCCGCGCAGGCGATGGTGATGCCGGGCTTCCTCGAGGTGCACCAGGCGCGCATGGCGCACTACGGACACCTCGCGGTGCTGGCGCCGCTGGTGGGCACGCTGGCCTCGGGCACGGTGGACGCCGACGGCAAGGTGCGGCTCGACCTGGGCCTCGACGACCTCGCGCGCGTGCACGAGGGCCACGTCGCCATCGGGAAGGCGCTGTTCGACGCGCGGGCCGGCCTCGCGGTCGACCACCTGGTGATGCCGACGCGCCAGGGCTGGGAAGTGACGACGGCTGGCGAGTTGCGCGACTACCAGACGGGCCTGTCCGACCTGCGCGAGCTCGTCGTCGGCACCGGGCACCCGCAGGGCGGCAACGGCATGAGCGACGACGACGCCATCGGGCCGGTGGGCGCCGACTTCCGCGTGCGCGGCATGGACAACCTCTTCGTCTGCGATGGCTCGCTGTTCCCCGACTGCGCGAACATCAACCCGCAGTGGACCATCATGGCGCTCGCGCACCTGTGTGGAGAGCAGCTGACGGCGTGACGCTCACGGGCAGCTTCGCACGTAGCGCACCTCGACCTGCCAGTGGGCGTCGTCGGGCGGTTCGGCCGTGAGGACGACGGCATTGAGATTGGGGTCGAAGCTCCAGACCCTGGCGCCCTGCGCGTCGAACTCGTTCACGCGGGTGCCATCGACGGTGACGGACAGCGTCCCAGCGCGGACGACGTGGGGCAGGAAGAAGCTTCGCCTCGAAGGCCCTGCCCCGAGATCGAAGGGAAAGAGCGTCCACTGGTCGCAGAGGTCGAGTCTGAACCCGCCAAGCGCGCTCGTGTTCGCCGCGTGCCGACCGTCATCGAGCGCCGTCGCCGGGCAGGTGGACCGCTCGGGGCCAACGACGACGTACGTCAGACGCACCCCGGCATCGCGACTGGCGTCGAGGAGCTGTCGCTGCAGGGCCGGCTGCTGGGGCGAGTGGTCGACGTCGTCGGTGATGCAGACGATGCCTCGTGGAGCACCCGCACGCAGGAAGCCCCGGGCCGATGCGAACGCGACGGCACGGCTGGCGGCTTCGAGACACGCGGGCCGGCTCGGCCCTCCCCGCGGGAGCGAATCGTACAGCGACAGGTAGTCGGCCACCGTCGAGTCCCTGCTGCTGGCCCACGGCACACCCGCATCCGTCTCTTGCAGCTCACCGCCCGGCCCTCCGTCGACCGCCCCCGTCGACGTGACGAAGAAGCGCCCCCGATAGCGCCTCACCTGGCTCCAGTCGTGCTCGAGCCGAGCGCGAACCGAGGCTCCATGGCGCTGCCGAAATCCGGGGGTGTGGTCGACGACGACGACGATGTCTCCTGCAGGCAGTGGCTCGACGACGTACCGCGCGACCATCTCGACGTTGGGCTGCCACTCGCCCACCACTGGAACTTCGATGGGCACGAAGTTGGCCGTCAGCAAGACCGAAGACGTGACGTGACCCACGACTCCGGGCTGTGGGCGGAGTGTCAGAGACAGGAACTGCTCCTCGCCCGGCGCGAGTGGTGACCTCGGCGTGTCGGCGAGGAACGCCGGCGGGCTCGCATACGTGGAAAGCCCGACCGGACCGGCGCAGCGATTCCACACCCGCACCGACACGTCGTCCGATGGACACCCGACCGTGTTGAGGCCGGCGTCGAACACCGCGGGGCTGACGACCAGACAGTCGCGCACGCGCCGGTCGAGGAAGCGCAGCTCGAGGTTGGCGCTGGTGCTCGCCGACTCGGCAAGAAGCCGCGCAGGCTCGAGCGACTCGGTCGCGCGAATCGTCAGCCGGAGTGGAACCGATGCGCCTGGCGCGAGCACGCCGGGCCACCCACCGCGCGGACCGTCAACCACCACCCTCGCGTCGGACGCGCTCACCCCGGCGACGAAACAGGCACCAGTGCCCTTGTTCTCGAGGAACACCGTTCGTCGCTCGACGGTGGTGTCGTCGACCTCGAGCGTCAGCAGCCGTGGGTCGAACTCGAGAGAGCAACCTGTCTCGTCGAAGACGTCGGCCGTCACGCGCAGCGACTGCTCCGGCTGCCCGTACTCACTCGAGCGGAGCGTCACCTCCCACGAGCGAAGGCCCGGCGTGAGCGCGCGCAGCTCGAGGTTGAGCAGGCCCTCACGCTCGACCGTCGCCAGCGTCGGGCTGCATGCCTGCAGCGTGAACGCGCCCACACACAGCTCGGACTGGTCGCCGATGGGGTCGACCTGGAGCACGCTCCCCGCTGGGCCCAGGTTCTCGAGCCGCACGCTGCGGCGAGCCACCCGGCCAAGCAACACCCTGCCGAAGTGAACGCTGGGAATGGGGCCGAGCTGCGCGCCGGTGCCTCGACCGGTGACGACGGCCTCGAAGGGTGTGCCACCCAGAACGCCGCGAAGCACCGCGCTGACGGGTTCGCGCGACGTCGGCGTGAAGTCGAGCTCGACCTCGAAGACGCCGGGCGCCTCGCACGTACCAGCCGGCACCTCGGCGAACGGTGAATCGAAGACGCGGCGGAAGGCGTCACTCGGCCCAAGCTCGAGGCCCGTCACCCCGAGCGGACGCGGGCCGGGGTTCTCGAGGCGCACCACCACCCGGCTCGAAAAGCCGAGCTGGCCCGTCACGTCGGTCGGGGCAACGACCGCTGGCGTACAGACCGGGGCCTCTGGCGCCTTCGTGGTGCAGGCGCTGATGACCACGAGCATGAAGGCCGCGCGCCACATCGGAGTGGACACGTGAACACAACCGCTTCGACTCAGGCAACCCGAGCCAGCGCCGTACCGGTCGTGGTGGGAAGCCACGTCGAACCGGCTCGACGGCTGAAGCGCCGCGTCCACGCCTCATCCAGGGCTCCTGCGTTCGACGAGCACCAGGGCCTCGTGGCAAGGGACGACTGACGCCTCGGCCGGCCACGCCGATGGTACGGTCGCACGCGTGCGCCGTGCTCTTTCGATTCTCTTCGCCACCGCTCTCCTCGCCTGTTCCCCTGTCACGCCCGAGACGGACGCAGGGCCCGCGGCGCCGACCGACTCAGGCGTCGTGCAAGACGCAGGCGTCGACGCGGGTGGCCTTCACGATGCGGGCGTTGGCGATGCGGGCGCCGTCGACGCTGGCACGGTCGACGCGGGCGCTGCCGATGCAGGGCTCCCCGACGCCGGAGTCGTCGATGCCGGCCCGACGGTGCCGCTCCCGGGCTTCGGCGCCGTCACGGGCGCCTGCGGCCCGCTCTCGCTGATGGACCTCACCTCGCCCACGCCGCGCACCTACGAGACGCGCATCGACTTCGGCGCGATGAGCCTCGACGCGGGCCTCCTCACCGACGGAGGCTTCCGCCTCTTCACCACGCCGAACGCGGGCGGCAGCTCGGTGAACTCCGAGGTCTTCTCGTTCGAGGTGCTGCACCGCTGCGAGCTCGCCGAGCTGCTCGCGACCGAGACGCAGGTCACCTACACGCCGCCCACCAGCAAGAAGACCGACCTCGTCATCACCCTCGAGGGAGAAGTCATCGGCGTCAGCGTCGCGCGGGCGTTCAAGTTCCCGCCGGGCAGCCCGCTGCTGGTGTCCGACGCGCGCACGCTGCTGACCGGCAAGTTCAGCGACATTCAGGTGAGCACGCAGAACGTGAACCCGCCGTACCGGTGGCGGAAGCAGATTCTCCACGTGCTCGCCTACGATGACGTGGCCCGCCAGGCCGTGCTCGACGCCGCCGCGCAGCTCGACGCCGGCATTCGGGGCGACACGATTCTCTACCTCACCACCACCGACGGGAACGACGCCTTCATCTACTGAGCACCGCGCTCGAGCTCCTTGAGCCGCGCGCCCAGGCGCTGGCTGGCGAAGTGGCTGTCGAGCTCGAGCCAGCGCGGCCGGTGGTCCGACAGCTGGAACGTGCGCCACTGCGCGAAGTACTTCGCCTTCGACGCGTCGGTCGAGCCGCCCTTCCCTTCTGGAAACTGCGAGGCGTACGTCTTCCAGTCCGAGTCCGTCTTGCCGTGGCGGTAGAGCACGTCGAAGAAGCGCACCACGCCGCCCCGCGCCTTCGCCGCGCGCTTCACCAACTGCGGGCCGTACTTCAGCGAAAGCAGCGCAATCTGGTCGTACCGCATGCCCGACTCACCGGCCTCGAGGTCAGCCACCTGCGGCGGCAGGTAGAAGCCCGCGTCGCGCAGCCGCGCCGCCGTCTGGTCCGACAGCTTGAAGATGTTGAAGTCTCCGAGCAGCACCACCGTGGGCGCCCAGGCGTGCGTCTTCACGTGCTCGGCCAGCGTCGTCGCCAGCGCCTCGATTTCGTCCACCCGGCGCGCGAGGTTGGGCTCCTTCGTGCCGTAGTAGATGTGTGCGCTGCAGACGGTGAAGCGGAAGTCACCGCTGCGAAAGCCCGCCACGAAGGGCGCGCGCGAGAGCTGCCGGCCCAGCGCGAGCTTCTTGCCGCCCACCTTCATCTCTTCGGGCAGCACCACCTGGCCCGCGAAGCCCTCGAAGTGCACCTTGCGCCGGTCGTAGACGAACGCGGCGCGCTCACCGTTGCCCGCGCGGCCCGCCGCCACGTCGGTGATGAGGTAGCCCCAGTCGGGCCCGAGCAGCTTCATGATGGCCATGAAGTCCGTCAGGTCTTCACGCACTTCCTGCAGCGCGACGAGGTCGAAGGCCGCGATGATTTCGGCGAGGTAGTGGAGCGCCTCCTGCGTGCGCTTGCCCTCCTTCGGCTTCGGATTGCCCAGCTCACGAATGTTCCACGTGGCGACGAGCAGCTTCTCGTCGAGCGTGCGCACGGGGACTCCGGCGTTGGGCCCGTTGCGCGCAGGGCCCGTCTTGTGGCGCAAGAGGTTCCGCAGGGACAACAGCCGGCGGATGACGCGACGCTCGGCCTTCGGGCCAAGCACTTCGAGGCTGCGGTGGTCGGGCATGTGCACGACTGAAGCAACCCACGCGCAGGACACCAATCAGATTCACGAGGTCGGCCCGATGGAGTTCCCGAAGCCGACGCCCAACAGCAGCGAGAGCATGAACCCGGGTGGCAGCGGCAGCCCGTAGCGGACGAACCCCTCGCCGGCGAGGGTGACCGAGAAGAAGGCGCGACCGAGGGTGGCGTGGCTGGGAAAGAAGACGACGCCGACCTGCGACGGGCGAGACAGCGGACGACGTCGCACCACCTCGGCATCGCTTTGCGTGGGTGCAGTCGAGCGGCCGGCTACCGGCTGCGCAGCCACGCCACGAGCGTCAGCACCACGAGAGCTCCGGCGTCCGCGAGCGCCACCCTGCGCAACGGCGGCTCGTGCGGGCCGGTCACCACGAACAGCACCAGGAACGACAGCTTGCTCATCAGCGCCAACAGCAGCGCAGGCCGCCACCACGCCGCGTCGAAGGCCGCCAGCGCGAGGAAGACGCCCAGGGCAGCGAGGAGCACCGCGCGGTGACGCATCGTCAGGCCGAGCGCCGGGCGGTCGAGGCTGACGCCGTAGAGTGCCTCGGCGCGTGACGGGACGAGCGCCACCACACCGGGAACGAGGTTGAGCACCGCGACGAGGAGCAGCAGGCTGCGAATCATCATGACGCGAACCGTGCCGCAGCGAGCGGCGGCTGGCTTGAACGCAGCGGCTGTGCACGTCGAGGTGGGCCTGCGTGGGGCGCGGGCCCGGGGTCCTCTGCTCGGCGTCGGCCTGCATGTCTCGAGCGTGCCCCTCATCGCGCGCGCCGAAGACCGCCGGCTGGTGCTCGACACCGGGCGACGCCGCGTCACCGCCCGCGCGGTCGCAGTGGCCGCGGGTGTTCGACATGCGCTCGAAGCACCGGGCGACGTCACCATCTGGTACTTCGAGCCGGGCACGCTCGATTGGCCCGAGCTCGCCCCGGGCCGGGCAGGTGCGCTGTCGGGACCGCGCCTGCGTCAGCTCGAGGAACTCGACACCACGCTCCTCGCTTCGCCCGGCCGCGTCACCCACGCCGCCGTCGCCCAGGCCCTCGAGGCGCTGCGTCGGGACCCGTCCCTCGAGACCCGCGCGCTCGCCGAGCTGGTGCAACGCTCACCCTCGCGCCTTCGCCACGCCTTCATCGAGACCATCGGCGTCAACGCATCACGCTATCGCTGGTGGCTGAGGCTGCGGCTGGCGGCACTGTCGCTCCGGCAGGGGCGGTCGCTCACCGACGCTTCGCACGAGGCGGGGTTCTCCGACGCCGCGCACTTCTCACGCACCTTCCGCCGCGCCTTCGGGTTTCCACCGTCGTTGCTCGTCGCCGCAGCGGGGTGGTGAGCCGCTCAGCCGACCCGGCCGCTCGAGAAGACGAAGGGAAAGCTGCGCACGAGCCCAATCACCATCAGCGTACAGAACGTGAAGGGCATCACGAACGAGACGTCGCCCGTCGCGAGGTGGAAGCGCCACGCCGACCACGCGTCGTGAAGGTCCATCCACACCAGGCTGAAAACGAGAAACAGCCACGCCCATCGCGCTCCCTGTCGGAGGCCCTGCCGCGAGACGACGAGCACACCGACGGCCGCCGCGATGATGTTCACACCTCCGACGGAGCTCGACAGCTCGACGTACGCCGCCGCGTCACCACTCAGCGCGGCGAGCTGCGAGAAGGTGAAGCCCACGGGCGCGAGCGGCGAGCCCCACGGGGCCGATGGGGCGAGCATCGACGTCCACGCGACCAGCAACGTGCCGGCGCCCGCCAGCAACGGAACGAGCCCGGCGGCGAACGTCCACGACCAACCACGTACGACGCGCTCGGCGGCGACCGGGCTGACGGCTTCGTTTGCAAGTGACATGACGGCAGTACGGGGAGGCGAGCGGTGCGGTTACCCACCATCCGCGGGCCGACCCGAGCCGCGTGGCCGTGACGAATCGAGCAGTGGCGCGTGAAGACCTCCCCGGTGTTGAAGGATCTCGTCGTCGACCGCTCGTCGTTCGACCGCGTCATCGCGGCCTGGATGTGGTCGCCGTCGTTGAAGTGCCGCATGTGGAGTGGTGCGAGGGTTTCGCGGGCGACGAACCAGGGGCGTGCTGACTCCAGCCGGTGGCGTCCGTGTTTCAGTGCTCCGCTCCGTACACCGCGTGTCCAACCCAGCCGCCTCGGCGAAGGCGTGTGCCTGTCATCGCGCCGCACTCTGCGTGGGTCGCGCGATGAAGCCACACGACAGGTCGATTCGGCCGGGTGGTTCTTGCCGCGCGCTGCTTCCAGGATTCTGTGATGCCGAACGCCCTCCTCACGCGCGCAGGCATCGCGCTGCACACCGGACGACGGGTTCGCCGTGACGCGTCAGCACGATGCGCAAAGGAGCGCTTCTCGGCCTCGCCTCCGCTCGCTATGGCCGTCACCCGATGCGGCGGCTGCTCCTCTTCGCGCTCGTGGCCATGGCCTGCGGCACCCGCACCGCGCCCACGCCCGTGGCGGTGTGTGCGACGCCGCTGTTCGGCCGGCCCGTCATGCAGTCAGGCCTCACCGCCGCCGAGTGTGGGCCTTCGTGCGGCTGCGCTGACGGCGGCTTCACGCCCACCGAGTGGACCGAGGAGCGCCTGAGCCGACTCCTCACCTGGCGCCTCGTCGACGCCCCGCCCGACCTCTCCAGCGACCCCTACGCGCAGACGCCTCCGCCGGTGGCCACCGAGGGCGTGTGTGGCGTCGTCGTCGTCGACGCCACCGCGCGCACCTACCGGCTCCAGACGTTCTCGTCCGACGCCGACGCCACCGCGGCCGGCGCCAAGGTGACGCACGCCGATGGCTGTGGCGCGTGCTCGACGCTGGCCGACCTCGCCGTCTACGGCCGGGAAGTCGACCTCGGCCGCAAGGTGCAGGACTGCGGCGTGAAGGCCCTCACGGGCACGTTCGAGTCGAACGTCACCTGTCTCGAAGGCCTCGGCTTCACCCCCGCCTGCGCGCGCATCTGGGCGTACAACACCCGCGCGACCCGCTCGAAGTGCCTCGCCACCTGCCTCACCCTGCTCGAGGCGCCCTACCACCAGAGCGACGGCGGGCTGAACGCGTGCCTCGAGTGCGACGAGCGCGAGAGCGGCCCCGTCTTCAAGGCCGTCGCCGGACGCACCCGCCGCAACACCGGCATTCCCTCGGCCATCTGCCGGCCGTGCGCCGACGTGCGCCCCATCAGTCACGACTGGTGAGCGCCAACCGCCCGGAATCATTCCGTCCTTTCCCGTGAAACACGACCCTGAGCGGGGCGTAAGGCACCATGGCCCGGCAATGCAGAGTCCGAGCGACGAGGAGCTCATGGAACGCTTTCAGGACGGAGATTCGCGCGCTCTCGACGCGCTCTTCGACCGTCACGCGTCCGGAGTGCACGCCTTCCTCGCGCGCATGGTGCAGGACCCGACGCTGGCCGACGACCTGCTGCAGACGACGTTTCTCTCGGTGGTGCGTTCGGCTGACCGGTACCAGCGCGGCCTCAAGGTGGTGCCCTGGCTGCTCACCATCGCGGGCAACGCGGCCCGCGACACGCTCCGTCGGAAGCGGCTGCAGGTCGAGGTGATGTCGGACGACGAAGACGGCGCGTTGCCCGACGCCGGCGTCGAGCCCGCCCTGTCGGACCCCGGCCAGCGGCGGCGCATCGAGCAGGCCTTCGCGCAACTGCCCGCGCAGCAACGCGAGTGCGTGGTGCTGCACAAGCTCGAGGGGCTCTCGTTCGAGCAGATTGCCCAGATGCTCGACATCTCCGAGACGGCGGCCCGCATTCGGGCGCACCGCGGGTACGAGCGGCTGCGCGAGCTGCTGGGAGAAGACGTGTCATGAGCGGCCCGACGTCCGAGCTGCCGCTGCCGAAGCCCCGGCCGCCCTCGATGGAGGCGCTGGCGAAGGCGCGCGCCGCAATGCAGGCCGAAGCGGCGACGCCCCGGCGCGCGAGCTGGAAGGCCGGCGTGGTCAAGGCCTCGGGCACCATCGTCGGGCTGTCCCTGGCGGTGGCGGGCGTGATGTTGGCGGTGGGCGCCTGCACGGTGGACTTCTTGTCGTCGCGCGCGGTGACGCTGGCCTCGCTCATGACGGTGGGCGTGGTGACGGTGTGGGCGTCGCTGCGGCCCGGCGGGCGCGTGGGCCGGCTGGTGTCGCTCGGCCTGGTGGCGGTGGCGGCGGTGCTCATCGTGCTGGTGCGCGGCGCTGGCGAGCCCTCGACGCAGCCGGCGTGGGTGTGCACGGCCAGCCACTTCGCGGTGGGCCTCGCGCCGGCGGCCGTCGTCATTCTTCTTCTGCGCGGCATGGCCCCCAACCGCCTGCGCGCGGTGGTGGCAGGGCTGGCGGCGGGCAGCACGGGCGCCCTCGTTGGCGAGTTCGCCTGCGCGCAGTCGGCCGGCCACGTCGCCGTCTTCCACCTGTCGGCGTGGGCGCTGGTGGCCCTCGTCGTCACCTTCATCTCCTCCCGCCTCACCCCCAGGAGCTACGCGCCATGACGGCTCGCACCATGAAGATGATGCTCTCGGACAAGACCGTCTTCGTCCGCACCGACGTGGCCGGCGCCCCGCTGCGCATCGGTCAGCGCGTCGCGGTGCTGTGCTGCGGGAACGACGAGTCGGCCGACGAGCGCTTTCACGGGTGCCGTGGCGAGGTGGTGGGGCTGCTGTACGACGACCCCGCGACGCAGCTGCCGGCGAACCCCCTCGTGCTGGTGGCCGTCACCGGCCTCGGCGAGGAGTGGTTCTTCTTGAACGAGCTGCACGCAGAGCCTGCGCGGCATGCCCTCGGGCGG
>JALOQF010000568.1 GCA_025459425.1 Myxococcaceae bacterium
GGCCACGCCGAGCGCGCCGGCGTTGACGTCAGACCCACGCAGCCACGTCCCGACTGGAGCCCGCGGCGCCGTCGCCTGCGCCAGCGCCTCGGCCGACACCGACACGAAGCGCTCGAAGGCGAAGTGGCGATTCCGGCCGGGCTGGAGCCCGAGGGCGTGCTCGGCAGCCTCGAGGAGGAACGTCCCGCTCCCGCACATGACGTCCCACAGCGGCTCGCCGGGGCTCCACTCGCAGAGGCGGAGCACGCCCGAGGCGAGCGTCTCTCGCAGGGGCGCCTTGCCGGTCTCCTGGCGCGCGCCGCGCACGTGGAGCAGCTCGCCAGAGGTGTCGACGCTGACGACGGCGCCCCCCGCGTCGAGCCGGAGCGACACCTCGAGCGGGCTGTCGCCAGCGTCGACGGGTCCGTCATCCCCCCGGCCTCCATCGCTCGGCCCTCCGGTGCCCGGCGTCCGCTGCGGCTGGCGGTCGAGGTCGGCTGCGCCCGGTGTGCGGCCGTCGACGCGGCGCTGGGAGCCTCGCGGATCATCACGACGCGCGCGCGGCGTGCGCGAATCGGTGGAGCCCTCGTGCGCGCGCCCACCGGCGCCGTCCGCCGACGTGCCCTGCGTCGAACGCTGCCCGTCCAGCGAAGCGCTCGCGCTCCGTGGCTGCACCCTCCACCGCTGCGCGGCCTCGCGCCGCCACACCTCGGGCGGTGGCGTCACCTTGCCCGACGTCGTCACGTTCAGCGCGAGTTCGGCGTCGCCGACGACGCTCCGCAGCGGGACCGACGCGAGCGCAGCGGGCGTGCGGGCGTGGCCGAGGCGCAGGAGCACCCGCGAGGCGAGCCGGCTCTGCACGTTGAGGCGCACGAAGGACTGCGACGGGCCGGTCACCTCACACCCGCCGCTCGTCACCGTCGCGCGCACGCCGAGCCCCTCGAGCTCGTCACGCAGCGCGGCCTCGAGGCCAGGGGTGCAGCCGACGAAGCACGTCTCCACCATGGGTGTCAGGCCTTGGCCTCGCCCAGCAGCACCCGCACGGCCTTGGGGCGAACCCCGGTGGCCGCGAGCAGCTGGTCGAGGCGAGCGCGCGCCTCGCGGTTCTCCTTGTGCACGCGCCGCCCGAGGATGAGCTCGTTCTTGAGCGAGTGCTCCCAGCCGGCGAGCTCGGTCACCGTCACCTGGTAGCCCTGGCTCTCGAGCAGCAGCGCCCGCACCACGTTGCTGAGGTGCGAGCCGAACTCGCGGCGGTGCCAGGGGTGCGCGAAGAGCGACAGCATCTCGGGGCGCACCGCGGCGCGCGCGTCTTTGAGCTGCTGGGCGACCTCGGCCTGACAGCAGGGCACCAGCGCGACGTGGTCGGCCTTGTGGCGTACGGCCTGGACGATGGCGTCGTCGGTGGCGGTGTCGCACGCGTGCAGCGCCGTCAGCACGTGGACACGCTCGGGCAGCGTGGCCGTGTCGATGGCCGCCTGCTCGAAGCGCATGCGCTGGTAGCCGAGCGTCTGGGCCCGCTCGGTGGAGCGCGCGACGAGGTCGGCGCGAGACTCGATGGACCACACCTCGCCGGCGTCACGACGGGCGAAGAACAGCTCGTACAAGACGAAGCCGAGGTAGGCGTTGCCAGAGCCGACGTCGGCGACGACGGGCGACGGGAAGCGTGAGAACACGTCGTCGAGGGCAGGCTGGACGAGGCCCACCAGGTGGTTCACCTGCTTGAGCTTGCGGCGCGCGTCGGCGTTGAGGTGGCCCTCGCGCGTGAGCAGGTGGAGCGTCTTGAGCAGCTCCGGCGACTGCTCCGGGAGCAATTCGGCGCGCAGGTGCCTGGCGTCGACCTTCTCGCGGGCCTTCCCGGTGGTGGGGGCGCGCGCGTCGGTCACACCGCGACCACTTCGACGATCTCGGGGCAGGCCTCGCGCAGGCGCGTCTCGATGCCCATGCGCAGCGTCGCCGTCGACGAGGGGCACCCGGAGCAGCTGCCCTGCATGTGCAGGTAGACGGTGCCGTTCTCGATGCGGTCGAGGGTGATGTCGCCGCCATCCTGCGCGACGGCCGGGCGAATCTCGGCGTCGAGGATCTCGCGAATGCGCTGCTCCATCTCGGTGCCGCCGGTGACGGCCTTCGCGGCCATCTGCTCGAGCACCTCGGGCTTCACCACCGTCTCGTTCGCCGACAGGTGCTGATCGAGCGCGTTCATCACGCCGTCGTTGAGCTCGTCCCACTCGCCCTCGTCGCCCTTGGTGACGGTGACGAAGTTGGTGCCCAGCATGACGCCGGTGACGCCCTTGATGTCGAAGAGGCGGCTCGCCAGCGGCGACCGCTCGACGGCCACGTCACGGGTAGTGAAGTTCATCGCGCCCCGCGGCAGCAGCTGGGTATCGACGACGTACTTGAGCGTGCTGGGGTTGGGGGTCCACTCGAGCTGAATGTTCACGGACATGGCAGGGGCTCCTTCGAAGCGGCCGACGTGCAGGTGCAGTTAAGGACGATGGAGGCCGAAATCAATCCCCGGCCTGCCCGAGCAGCTCACCTTCAGACTCGAACTCGCCGAGGTCCAGCTCGAGCTCGAGCGGCAAGGCCTGTTCGATCTCGAGCTCGGGCTGCTCGACGAGCTCGAGGTCGCTGGGGTCGGGGCTCGCCGGGAGCATCTGCTCGACCGGGCGGGCGTTGCGGGCGGGGCCGGCGGCCTTGCCGGGGAGCGGCAGCATCTGGTTCGCCTCGCGCACGTGCGAGACGAGCTGGCGGGCCACCAGGTCGACCATCTGGAAGGCGAAGCGGTGGCCCGAGGCGAACAGGGTGTCGAAGTGCCGTTCGCTCATGCGGAACAGCCGCGCCGGGCCGGTGGTGACGCAGCTCGCCGAGCGGGGCCCACTGTCGATGCAGGCCACCACGCCGAACATGGTGCCCGGCGGCAGGTTGGCCAGCGTCTTGCCGTTGCGGCCGACCGACACCTCACCCTCGACGAGGAAGTAGGCCCCGTCGCTCGGCTCGCCCTCGGCGAACAGCGGCCTGAGCTCGAGGAACTCGTGCACGTCGAGCTTCTGGGCGAGCGCCAGCTTCACGACCGCGGGCAGGGCCGCGAAGGCGGGGAAGGCATCGAGCTCGGACACCTCGGGGCGACGCCCGGGCGCGAGCGGCGGCGTCTCGACCTTCTGGTGACCCGACGGCACGATGCGCTCGTTGGTGGCGCGCAGGCGCCGGCAGAGGTCGAGGCAGATCTTCCGCAGAATCTTGAAGGCGGCGGGCACGAAGGTGGCCCGCATGGCATGGAACTCCTGGGCGTCGACCTGATGCGCCGCGCCGTCCTGCGTGACGACCGCGGTGGCCGAGCGGGCGCCGTCGTCGACCAGCGCCATCTCACCGACGACGTCGCCCTTGCGCGCGTAGGCCACCGCCACCGGGCGCTTCTGGCCCTGGGTGGTGCTGATGGACACCTCGCAGCCCTCACCGAGCA
>JALOQF010000211.1 GCA_025459425.1 Myxococcaceae bacterium
CGCGTCACCACCTCGGGCGCGCTGTTGCCGTACTTCGCGCCGCTCGTCGGGCGCCTCGACACCAGCTACGTGCGCAGCGTCGAGCTCTTCTCGGAGCGCCTCACCGGGCGCCTCGGGCTCGGCGTCACGGGCATCGGCGCCCGCCCCCTGCCCTTCGGCGACTTCTCGCGCCCGGTGGGGCTCGTCGACGCGCGCGTGTCGGTGCGCTGGCGCGGCGTCGAGCTCGTCTTCGACGTGCAGAACCTCTTCGACTCCCGGTGGCGCGACGGCGAGTTCACCTTCGTGTCGAGCTGGGAACCGGCGCGCGGCGCCAGCCTCCTGCCCGCCCGGCACTTCACCGCCGGCAGCCCCCGCATGGCCTTCCTCACCCTGGAGCTGCACCTGTGAAACGACTCGTCCTCCTCTTCACGCTCGCATCCTGTGGCGCTTCGACCGAGCAGGTGCGCCGCACGTTTCCCCTCGACGTCGTCGTCAAGGCGCCCACCACGCCCACCGACAGCGGGTGGACGCTGTCGGACGTGCGGGGCACGGCCTCGTTCGCCTCGGTGCGCTTCTTCGAGGGCCAGGTGCTCGTCACCCGCCGCACGACACCGCTCGACTGGCTCGTCTCCACCGCGCACGCCCACCCGGGGCACTACGAAGCCGGCGCTGCGCTGGGAGAGTTGCTCCAGCCGCTCGAGGTCGACCTCACCGCCCGCGAGCCAGCCCCCTGGGGCACCGTCAGCGCCGTCACCGGTCGCTACGGCTCGGTCGAGCTGGGCTGGGCGATGGGCGTGCGCGTGCAGGGCACCGCGACGAAGGGCGCCGAGACGGTGCGCTTCGACACCGGCCTCCTCTCGCCAGGAAAGCCACTGTCGGCCATTCCTTTCGAGCACACCATGACGACGGCCGAGGGCCGGGTGCGCCTCGAGCTCGACCTCGGGGTGATGCTGTCGCGGGTGGACTTCGGGAAAACGCTCGCCACGCCTGACGCGCAGGGCGTCACCACCCTCGACCGCGGGAGCCCCGCCTTCAACGGCTTCGACCGCGGCGTCACCGACACCAGCAGCTACCGCTTCACCTGGCAGTCCAACTGAACGACCATCGAGACCGACCATGCACCGACTGATCCTCGTCAGCACCCTCGCCCTCGCCGCCTGCGAGCCGCCCATCAGCGTCGTGAAGTTCACGACCTGGGGCGAGGCGTACATCGAGCAGGGCATTCCCACGAAGATGGGCACGGAAGACGGCTTCGAAGACGGCTGGGCCGTCACCTTCAGCAAGTTCCTCGTCATCCTGAAGGACGTCACGGTGGCCGACGCACAGGGCCAGGTGGCGTCGAAGCAGCCCGGCGCGAAGGCCTTCGACCTCGTGAAGAAGGGCCCCGTCGAGGTGTACGCCGCCTCGGCGCCGGCCAGGCGCTACGACAAGGTGGGGTATGCCATCGCGCCCGACGACAACGCCGAGGCGTCGAACATCGAGGCGGCCGACCTCGCGCTGCTCAAGTCGCGCAAGGCGAGCGTCATCGTCGTGGGCTCGGCGACGAAGGGCGGGGTGACGAAGACGTTCGAGTGGTCGTTCACCAGCGCTACCGGCTACGAGGACTGCGAGCGCGCCGAGATGGGCGGCAAGGGCGTGGTGCTGACGGTGGGCCAGGAGACGACGGTGCAGCTCACCGTGCACGGCGACCACTTCTTCTACGACCAGCTCGGCGGCGACGCGAAGCTGCGCTTCGAGGCGATGGCGAACGCCGACGCCAACGCCGACAACCGGGTGACGCTCGACGAGCTGGCGGTGGTGCAGCTCACCTCGCTGCCGCAGGGCCAGTACGGCACCGCGTCGGTGGCCAACGTGCGCAACCTGCGCGACTTCGTCACCCAGAACGTGCGCACCATCGGGCACTTCGATGGTGAGGGCGAGTGCGTGCCGAGGTCGCGCTGAGACCTCAGGCCTCGAGCAGGCTCCGCAGCGCGGCCACGTTGCGCGCGTCGTCGAGCAGCCCCTCGTCGAGCAGCGCGCGCAGCGCTGGCCGTGACAGCGCCCACAGCTGCACCATGTCTTCCCACTCACCGAGCACGACGAGGCACTTCACCGCGCGCACGTCGCGGTAGAGGTCGTTGAGGTTGTGCGCCAGGCCCGGCACGTCTTCGACGTCCCACCACTCGGTGCGCACGCGGGGCCCCTCGTCTTCGCGCAGGACGTCGGGCGGCAGCTCGAACCGAACCTCGAGCTGCATCGGTGGGCCCGTGCGCACGTCGAGCACCTTGAGGCGCGTGGCAAGGTCTCCCATCGCGTGCGTGACGGGCCCGATGGCCTCGTCGGGCGTGACGCGCCAGCCGACGCTCAAGCCACCCACCAGCCGGCCTGCGTGACAGAGCTGCACGAGCGTGCGCTGCCGGCCGCGCCCCTGCAGCACTCCCAGCGCCTTGAGTCGTTGGGCCAGCGTCACCTTCGCCTCAGTGCCCACGCCTCGAGCCTCGTGTCAAAGCAGCTCGACCTGAAGGCCTCGAATTCAGACCGATTTGCGTCAACCTGCCGACATGTCGCACGATGTCGCACCTGTCGTCTTCGATTCGAGGTGCGTGCATGCGCGGCCCTCATCGCAGTCCGGTGCCCGACCTCCTCTTCGAGGACGAGCGTGACACGCGGGTCGTCGAGCTCGGGGCGCTGCTGCGCCACCCCACGGACCTCCGCGCGCAGGACCCGCTCCACCGCGTGACGGTCTTCCTCACCTACCGCTGCAACCTCGACTGCCCGTACTGCAAGACCATCGCGAGGAGCGACGCCGAGCTCGAGGCGCGGCCCGAGAAGCGGCGCTCGTTCGACCTCGCGTCCTTCAGTGCGCTGCTCGACTCGCACGCGGGCACGCCGATTCGGCACCTGCACTTCACCGGCGGCGAGGCGTCGCTCGTGCACGAGCTGCCCGCGATGGTGCGGCTGGCGAAGGCGCGCGGAGTGGAGCGGACGAGCCTCACCACCAACGGCACACGGCCCGCCGAGCACCTGCTCTCGCTCGTCGCGGTTGGCCTCGACGAGGTGCGGGTCTCCATCGACGCCGACGAGCCCGAGCTCGGCGAGCGCCTCACCGGCCGGGCCGGCGCGTGGAGCCGCAGCCTCGAGACGCTCACCGGGCTCGGCACAGCGCGGCGGCGAGGCGTGCCGTTCTTCCTCATCGTCAACACCGTGGTCGGCCCCACGAACCGCGCGCGCGTGCCCCAACTGGTCGAGCGCTTCCTCGCGCTCGGCGTCGACGACTTGAAGCTCATCACCGACGTCGACGCGAAGGGCTTCCTGGCCGACTTTCCCGAGGCGGCGTCGGTGCGCGCGCGGCTCGACGAGCTTCTGGCCGCGGCGCCGCCCGACGCGTACCCGCTCCTGCGCCGCAAGGTGAGAACGGTGTTCGCGCCCGACGCCATCGGGCTTGCTGAGAACGTGCCGGCGAGCTGGCGCTGCTTCATTCCGCTGACGGAGCGCACCGTCGACCGCGAGTTCTACTACCCGTGCTCGGTCTACCTTCGTGAAGGCGGCGCCCCGCTTGGGCGCCTCACCGACGACGCCGACACCCAGCGCGCCCGAAGCACCCACTTCACCGCGACGCACGCGTGTGGAGCCGACCCCATCTGCCAGCGCTACTGCCTCCACTGCACGCGCGCGTACAACGACGCCGCGAACGAGCGCGCAGGGGCGGAGCTCTCGCCGCGAGCGCGGGCCCCGCTCGACCCGCACGCTGGCGGAGCGCCCGTGGACCGGACCAGCGCCGGTCCCCAGGAGGACTCGAGGGCGGCGTCGAACGACCAGGCCGTATGAAGCTCGACGTCCCCGAACCATCGCCCGCCAGCATCGACGACCTGGCGCTCTGGCTCGCCGACTTCGACGAGCGCGTGTCTGGACGGAAGCCCACGCAGGCGCGAACCCCACTGGTGGTGACACCGCTGGGGCTCACGGCCCGTGACCGACTGCGACGGGAGTTGGTGGTGATGGGCCTCACCCCCTCGCCGCCGGAGCCCCTCGTCCACTGGCCGCGGCTCTCCACCGCGCTGCAGGTGCGCGCACGAACACCGACGGCCCTTCGGCGCGCGGTGCTGTTCGAGGCGGGGTGGGCGCTTCTGTCACCCGAAGGACGCGCCGAGGCCTGGTGGCTGTCGACTGAGGACGCAGCGCAGCTCGTCACCGCCAAGCACCTGCTTCGCAGCCAGTTCGAGACACTCGAAGTCGACTTCGCCGGGCGCCTGCATCGGCCGGTGAAGCTGCACGCCTTTCACCTGCCCGACGCCGACGACTTCCTGTCTTCGGCGGTGCGCCTCGAGACCGCCCACGCGCTGCTCGCCCCGCGCCCGAGGTGAGGTGACTGACGTGGTCGAAGGCTGGGGATGCGCTGTCTCTGTTCCTTCGCCATGGCCACGGCACTCGGCGGTGCGCCGCGACGATGAGGCTCGAAACACTGACGCCCCGCCGCCCCGCTCGAGGGGACGACAGGGTGTGCGGACAGCGCACCGCGCTCGTCAGTCAGCGCAGCCAGTCGTCGCGCAACGTCTGGCGCAACCTCACCGCGCGCGTCGGTCAGCGCAGCCCGCGCATCGTCGGGTCCGCCAGCCCGTAGTCCCGCATCGCCTGGCGCAACCTCACCGCGCGCGTCGGTCAGTGCAGCCCGCGCATCGTCGGGTCCGCCAGCCCGTAGTCCCGCATCGCCTGGCGCATGAAGAACGGCACCTCCTGGTAGCGCGACAGCTCGAGGCAGGCCTTGTTCGCCGAGCAGGTGCACTCGGACGAGTCGTTCGCGTCGCAGCCCGGGCGCCCAGCCACCACGCCGCCCATCGCGTTGATGGTCTGAATCGAGGGGTCGAACTTCACCTGCACCTTGCCGTTCACCACCCGCGGCAGCACCCAGTCTGGCGCACCGTCGCGGTCGAGGTCGGGCCCCGCGTCGGTGACGTACGCCTGGGCCAGCAGCTCGTTCGCCCACTCGAGCATGCGCGCCGCCACCCCGCGCTGCACCTTCTTGCCCAGCACCGTCTCGGTGCCGAACGTCTTGGCCACGTACGTCTTGCCCTCGGGCAGGTGCAGCTCGATGCGGTTGGCGAAGCCGGGGTCGGCGTCGGCGCCGAGCTCCCAGATGCCCAGCTGGTTGAGCCACGTCTGCTGCTGGTTCTCCGGCAGGTACAGCAGCGTGTAGGCGATGAGGAACTTCTGCTGCTCCCAGCCCACCTGCGGGTCGACGACGGCGGTGTCGGTGGGCGGCGTGGCCTGGCAGGTGAGCGACGAGGCGCCGGTGAAGCACGACGACACCTCGGAGCCCGTCCACGCGAGGTGGCCGAGCCCCTGCGCCGGGAAGCCCTGCGCGTCGGCCATCGGCATGCCCTGCGCCGACGTCACCAGCCGCATGCCCTTGAGCGCCACGTCACCGGTGAGGTTGTTGCCGAGCCAGCGCCGGTAGCCGTCGGGGAAGACGTCGGCGATGGACACCGAGCGGTACCGCGCGTCGAGGAAGTCGCGGCGGCTGTCCGAGATGAAGTTGTCGACCGACTCGGTCATCAACATCGCCGTGTAGGCCTTCTCGTAATAGCTGCCGGCGTTGACGGTGAACTCGGCGTTGTACTCGCCCTTGTCGTCGGCGAGCGCGTTCTCGAGCGGCTTGCCGCCGAAGCCCACGTTGCCGAAGTAGCCGGTGGCGCCGTTGGGCACGGTGATGACGCTCTGGCCGTTGTTCCCCACGGCGTCGGCGAGGCTGCGCAGCACGCGCACGCCATTGACGGTCTCGACGGTGTGGGGCCCCGACTGCGGCCGCGCGAGCTGGCGGGCGAAGTGGTCGAAGCCCATCGTCGACGCCATCAGGTTGTCGCCGAAGAGCGACGCAGCCAGGTACGGCCAGAGCGACTCGTAGTCGTAGCCCTGGGCCTGCGCGAAATCGCGATAGATGTTCGCCATCAGCCCCAGGCCCTTGGCGGCGTCGCGCAGCTTCTCGTTGTAGCGCGACAGGTTGCGGTTGACCGCGCCGCGCACCGTGAAGGTCTGCCGGCCGCGCCGGTACGAGTCGAAGATGTGGCCGACCTCCTGCTGGGTGATGAGGAAGTCGAACAGCTCGTAGGCGTCGGCGCCGTTGTCGTGGCGGTACACCGAGAGGTTCCCGAGGTCGGCCCAGCGGTCGGTCGCGAAGCCATAGGGGAAGCGCACGCGGTTCTGCGCATCGAAGGCCGGGCCCGCGCGGCCCGCTCCGCCAGCCGAACGCAGCGAGGTCCACCGCACGAAGTCGACCGGCAACTGCCGGCAGCGCGTGTACTGCCCCTTCACCTTCACGATGAGGCCGTCGAGCAGCGGGTGCCACGCGCCGTCACGCGCGTCGTCCCACGTCGCCGGCTTGAAGGCCTGCGGGTCGACCGTCTTGCAGGCGCCGATGAGGCCGTAGCGCGCCTGCAGCTGCGAGTAGTGAATGGTGTCGGTGTTCGTCGGGTCCTGCGTGGTGGGGCGCCCGATGGCGAACTTGAGCCCGAGAATGCCGCCGAAGTTGTCGAGCTTCTCGGTGAAGCCCAGGCCCTTTGGCGTGCCCACGCCGGTGCCGGTGGCGTTCACGACGTCGGCGACGTCACCGTAGAACATGCGCGCGGCGGCGAAGTCGTAGCTGCCCAGGCCCAGGAAGTCCTGCGTGGCCTCACCGGCGTAGTCCATCGTCGACGACTGCATGAACATCGGCAGCAGCTGGCTCTTCTCGTTCTCGGTGATGACGTCGAAGTAGCGGGGGCCGGTGCACGAGCCGGTGGTGTCGAGCGAGCCGCACGGCCGCGTCTGGGTGCCGTTCTCGGTGCGCAACTGCCAGTACTGCGGGCGGTAGTTGAGCGCGTCGGCCGACGAGACGAAGTTGTGCCGCAGCCCGATGGAGTGCCCCATCTCGTGCGTCGCCACCGCGTAGTGCGCGCGGCGCGCGACGTACTGGCGCATCTTCTCGGCCCGCACCAGCTGCTCGCCCTTGCTGCTCGAGGCGTTGAAGCGGCCGAACTTCTCTTCGAGCAGCGTGGCCAGGTTCGCCATGCCCAGGGGCGCTGGAGCCTCGTGCATGACGCAGGCGCCGCGCTCGGCGAGCATCAGCTCCTTCTTGTTGAAGAGGTCACGCTGGAGCGAGGGGTTGGCGCCCCGCAGCGGCGAGGCGAACTCGGCCATCAGCGCGCTCGAGGCCTGGCCGGCCTTCCCGGCGAACGACTGGAACATCTTCGTGGTGAGCGCGGCCTCGGTGGCGGTGTCGAGCGCCCGCTTCCGGCGGGCCTCGTACTGCGGCTTCATCGACGAGGGCGCGAGCAGGTCGGCCTTCACCTCGCGCGCCTGCTTCTCGAGCGCGCGGGCCTTCTCGAACGCCGGCGACTGCTGGAACGCGACCAGCTCGGACTCGCTGAGCGCGCGGCCCTTCGAGGCCTTGCCCAGCATCGCGAAGCGCTCGTCCGACGTCATGCGCGGCAACGAGCCGTGGGTGGCCGCGGCCTCGGCGGCGCTCGCCCAGTCACGCACGTACGTGCCCTCGGTGACGTCGTTCGTCGTCAGCTCGCCGCGGATGTAGCGGGCGGTGTCGACGACGGACTGGCTCCAGAGGTCGGTGACGTGGCTCCACACGTTGATGGAAGCCGACACCTTCTCGCCGGTGAGCGGATCGTGCGCGTCGACCATGATGCCCCACGGCGACGGCGTCTGCGGCGCGGCGATGGTGTTGACGTGGTGGTAGCGCAGGTCTCCCTTGCGCACGCGCAGCGCCGCGTTGCACGTCTTCAGCACCTCGGCGTCGGCGCGGCGGCCGGCCTCGAAGCAGTCGGCGGCGGTGAGCGAGGTGGGGAGCCGCGGGCCTCCACAGGCCTGCGGGTCGGCCGCCTCGACGGGCGAGTGGCACAGCACCACCGCCTCGGGCAGCTTCGCGAGCGCCACGACGCCGGCCGTGTACCCGCGCGCCCCGCCGAGCGAATCGGCGAGCGCGTTGCAGTCCTGCCCGGCGTAGGCGCGGCCCGCGCGGCAGTCGTCGACCTCTTTCGCGAGCGCGATGGCGTCGTCGTTGTCGTCCTGCTGGCCGGTGAAGGCCGGGTACTTCACGTCACAGGCCTCGTCCTTCGTGGCGACGCACTCGGCGTAGCGGGCCGCGAGCACCGCCTGGCGCAGGGCCACGTCCCACTCGTGGGTGGCGTCGCGGGTGGCCTCGAAGAAGTCGGGGTTCGAGCCATCGGAGTGGTACCAGACGACCGGCTTCGTCTGCCGGTCGCGGAAGGGCAGCGTGCACTTCTGGCTGAAGGTGTCGCAGCGGCTCCCGCGGCCGACGGTGGCGCACTCGTCTTCGGTGCCGTCTTTGTCCTCGTCGCGGTGCGGATCCTTCCCGGCCGGCGTGGTGCCCGGGGTGAAGCACGCCACAGCCCCCGTCATCGCGTTCGCGTCCTGGTAGAAGTGGCTGCGCGTGAACAGGTTGTAGCGGTTGATGAAGCGGTGCCACTGCGTGTCCGTCATGCCGTAGTCGCGCGCGTAGCCGGAGCGCTCGGTGGTGAAGGCGCCGAAGGCCCTGAAGCGGTCGCCGTCCCAGTCGGCGGGCTCGTAGTCGGTGTTCGTCACGCGCTTGAAGGCCTGGCGAATGGTGAGCTCGACCGGCGAGCACTGCGTCGACGGGCCCTGGCCGCCGCTGAAGTCGGCGTCGAAGTAGCAGGCGGGCAGCACGCCGCCGCCGAGCGACGAGAGGTCGACCAGCTGGGGCCGCGCGAAGGCCTTGTTGGTGACGTCGAGGTACCCGCCTTCGGCGTCGAGGCGCGGCGCGTTCTCGTCACCGGGCGTCTGCACGGCCCAGGCGAGCGGCTCGTAGGTGACGCCGCCGTACACGCCGAGCTGGCTCAGGGTGTCGAACTCGTAGTTGTCGGTCGACAGGTTCTTCGACCAGTCGATGCGCACGAACTGCCGGGCGAACCACGGGCGATCGACGGAGTTCTCTTCGACGACGTTGAGCTGCTCGCCGGTCGAAGGGTTGTACTGGCGCTTGATGTCGAAGTGGCTCAGCACCCTGTAGGCCGCCACGACGATGCCGTCGTTGGTGGCCTTGCCAAGGCCCTTGCCGTCGGAGCCACGCACGCGCTCGTACGCCAGTCGCGCGACGAGCAGGTCTTCAGTCAGCGTCCACTTCACGCGCGTGAGCGGCTGCGCATACGTCGAGGTGAAGAGGCCGTCTTGCCCGGCGCCGTAGCCGACGTCGACGACGGTGGCCTGGCTGTAGAACTCGGGGTCGTCCGTGGCCGAGAGGTAATCGGCGCCAACGAAGAACGACTTGTCGATGGCGTCGGGCTGCACCCGGCTGATGGGCTGCTGTTGCTGCGCGCACGCAGCCATGACGACGAGGAGCGCAGCGGCGAGGAACTTCTTCATGACGACTTCTCCTTGCGAAGCGACGAGACGGCGCCTTCGACGTCGAAGGTGGCGTCGAGGAAGAGGGTGGTGTTGCGGTTGAAGAGGGGGAACTGGTACCGGCCGTCCTCACCGAGCTGGTTCGAGAACGTCCACGCGCCGAGCGAGAAGCCCAGCGTCTTGAAGGCCTGCCAGGAAACGCTCAACGAGAAGACCACCAGGTCTCGCGTTGCGACGTCGGTGCCAGGCGAGAGCTGCGTCGAGCCCAGCGCGATGCTGTCAGGCACGCCGGCGAGCGCTGGCAACCACGCGCGCTGGAAGAGGAGCGTCGCCGACACGTCGACGAGCGGGTGCGGCGCGAACGAGACGATGGGCCCGTGGAGCACGTCGGCCTGCGGGTTGCGCACGCCGGTGTTGAGGAAGTCGAGGCACTCGAGCGCGCGCACGTCGCCGCACGCCGGAATCGTCGGCCCCTGGTTCTGCCGCGTGGCGAGCCGGTTGAAGCGCCAGGTGAAGCGGCCCGTGTAGATGAGCGTCAGCCCCGACAGCACGTCGAAGCGCCGCGAGAGGTTGAGCGAGGGGCCCAGCGTGAAGAGGCGCGTCTGCGCGAGGCTGGGCTTCGAGGTGGGCAGCGTCACCCGCACGTCGGCGCCCAGGTGAAGGCCGGTGCGCTGCTCGGTCCACCCGCTCCACGCCGCGTCGACCCAGAGGTCCGACAGTTCGACCTCGTGGCGGTACGTGGTGGTGTCCGAGTCCGTGAACTCCTGAGACAAGAACAGGCGCCCGCGCAGTGAGAAGCCCTGCCCGAAGTGCCACTGGGGGAAGAGGCCGAGGCGGTGGCTCCACGTCGGGTTGAAGTGTGGCTCGGCCCACGGCGCGAGCGTCATCACGCCGAGGTTCTGGCTGTAGCTGACCGACGTGCCCCGCCACGGAGACGCCGACGCGCCCTGCGTCACCGGCCCGCCCGCCAGCCCGGCCGTCACCCCCTGCGCGAAGGCTGAAGTTTCCCAAACAACGATAGAAACGATGAGCAGCCGCCAGAAACTGAAAGAAAACTGTCGGAACACCCCGAAACTCCGCATGGGCAGCGGCCATATGCGGCTTCTGTGCCACATGTGGTTTCGGGTGGTTATTTCCGGCGGTGCACGCGGGGGTGGGGCGGTGCCTCTTCCCTGTCACCTGACTCGCCCTGGACCCGACCGGCCGATCAGAACGCCGCGCCGACCAGCAGTGAGCCAACGGCAAAGAGGGGCGCGTCGGGCGAGGCGGTGGGCCATCGATTCGAAAGAAAGACGTTCGCGCCCACCCCGCCCTGGAGCGTGACGAGGGGCTCCACGGGCCAGCCTCTGGCGGCTTCGAAGCCGAGCTCCGAGAGCAGCAGCCGGTAGCCGCCATAGGCCTCGACCGTGAGCGCGAAGGCCTCGTACGTCGCCCCGGTGACGACGTTCCGCTCGAGCCTCGCGAAGCTCGGGTAGGCCGCCAGCTCGAGGTGCAGCCCGCGCCAGAAGAACTGCCGGTAGCCGACGCCGGGCCCGAACTCGCGAAAGGTGCCCTCGTTCTCGCGAAAGACACCGGGGCGAACGTTGACCGCGAACATGAGGTCGCCGTGCAACGAGCCAGCGCTCCAGAGCCGGGCCGTGCCGCGGGCCTGGTACATCTCGACGCCGGGGACGAGGGGCCAGGCGAGGTTCAGCTCGACGCCGAGCCAGCGAGTGGAAGCCGGAGCCTGCGAGACGACGAGCGCGGTGAGCAGTGAGAAGAGCATGGCCCTCTCTTGTCACCCGCGAACCGGGCCGACCGAGGCCTCCGACGAGCCGTCGGCGATGAGCGATGAACGGCGGCGCTCGACCGACGGCCGGCACGACCCTCGACGGTTCAGACAGTGGTGGCTTCACATGGTGCAGCGGGTGCACACTGCCTCCATGCACGTCACCCTCGACCAGGCTCGCGCCCTCGACGCCTTCGCCCGCACCGGCACCTACCAGGGCGCCGCGAAGGAACTGCACAAGGTGCACACCGCGGTCCTCTACTCGCTCAAGCAGCTCGAGACGCAGACGGGGCTGACGCTGTTCGACCGCTCCGGGTACCGCACCCGCCTCACCGCGGCGGGAAGCCAGGTGCTCGAGAAGGCGCGCGCGTTGCTCGAGGCCGAGCGGGCGCTCATGGCGACGTGTGAAGAGCTCCAGAGCGGCTGGGAGCCCGTCTTGCGCGTCGTCGTCGACGCCATCTTCCCGGTGACGCCGGTGCTCGAGGTGGTGCGGCGGCTCAAGGCGAAGCGCGCGCCCACCCGCGTCTTCGTCAGCGTCGACTCGTTGAGCGCGGTCGAGGAGCGCTTCACGGCCGAGCAGGCCACCGCGATGGTGACGGTGTTGCCGCCGACGCTGCCCGGGCTCACCACGCGCACCCTGCCCCGCCTCAAGGCGCGGCTCGTCGCGCACAAGTCCCACCCGCTGGCGAAGCGGCAGAAGGTGTCGACCGAAGACCTCGCGGGAGAAGTCCTGCTCACGGTGCGCGGGAGCGACGTGCGTCTCCAACTCGCCACCCGCGCGCTCGACCAGCAGTCCACCGTGCACCTGCCGGACTTCCACTCGAAGAAGGCGGCCATTCTCGCGGGCCTGGGCTTCGGCTGGTTGCCCGAGTGGCTCATCGCCGACGAGGTGACGCGGGGCACGCTGGTGGCCCTGCCGCTCAAGGAGGGCGCGAGCCACGCGTTCTCGCCGACGCTGGCGCTGCGGGGCACGCCCGGACCGGCCACGAAGGAGCTCGTCGACCTGGTCACCGCCGAGGCCTCGGCGTAGCGAGGCCCGTCGCGACGTCGCGACAACTTCGTCCGACGTCGCGACAGGGGCCCCCGCATCGGGTCGAGCCACTTGCGCGTTGGCCTCGGGACGAATCGCCCCTGGCGCTCACTCCCGAATCACTAGCGCCGCCAGCAGTGGGGTCACGCTCGGCAACACGCGGTCACCATCGGCAGATGTTGCAGTGGACCGCCGATGCTGCTGCCAGAGTTCGGCCTCCACCACTTTTAGGCGCTGCCGCAAAGAATCAAGAGCAGGGCGAAACTCGCGACGGGTTGGCGCAACCACAAGCGCCCGCACCAAACCTCTCTTTCTGGTGGGCTCAATCCTGACCGACTCAATCTCCGTCACTACATAGAACTCCAAAGCACTGCCACCGCGCTCCCCGTATCCGCGGGTCGTCGTCAATGG
>JALOQF010000212.1:0-12760 GCA_025459425.1 Myxococcaceae bacterium
GGCGAGCTCGTCCGTTCGCTCGTTCGTCAGGGCTTGACCCAGCGCGAAGCCGAGCTCTGGCTCGCGGCCTTCGAGCACGTGCGCCGTGTCACTTCCCGTCTCGCTGTCGATTTGCGATGAGCTGATCGAGCGCGCTGCGCTCGTCGGCCGTGTGTTTGTCGAGGGGGCGGTCTTTCGCCGGGCTCGACACCTTCTTCTTCACGTCGTCGACCAGGTCGTCGGCCTTGTCTTTCGCCGCGTCGAGCCGCCGAGCGCCATCGCTCCGCCACGCCCGCTCGGCGTGCTGCAGCGGCGTTCGCCCCGACACCTCGACCGTGGCCAGCGCGATGCCGACGCCGACGCATGCGAGAGACCAGACAACCGTGATGAGGAATCGCATGCGCTTCACCGTACAGAAACCCACATGGCGGTCGACTTTTCGGCCGGTGCCCACTTTTCGAGATGTTGCGTAGAAGCCCCGTCATGGCGAGCGAGCCGTCGGGCGTGACGCCCCCCAAGCCCAGGTCGGTGGCCGACGCCGTTGCTGCGTCACGGGAGCGCGCGCGTGGGTTGGCAGGCCAGCTGCCGCACGTGCCCGGAGACGTTTCAGAGCTGTTGCGCGCTGACGCCGTCGCCTTCTGTGCGCGCGCGCCGGAGCCGCCGGTCTATCGCCGTCGCGACGACCCGACGAAGGCCCAGGCCCAGGGGTTGATCGGCGAGGCCGAGGGGCTGCTCGCGCGGGCGCTCCACTCGAACGATCAACCCTGGGTGGTGGCCCTCGAGGCGTGGCTGGTGACGCTGCACCAACTGGCGCAGGGCCAGGTCGAGGCCGCCGAGGTGAGCTGGGCCGAAGCCCAGCGGCTGGAGCGGCTGGCGACGGGCCGGCGCCGCCTCTTCGCCCTCAGCGACGAGCGACCGCCGCCGGTGTTCGACCCGAGCACCCGCCAGAGCCGGTACGACCCGCGGGCCGAGAAGTCGGTGCAGGTGAAGTTGCCGTGCCCGTCGTGCCGCAAGGTGAGCGAGTTCAGCTTCTCGCCGCGCAACGCCGAGCACGCGTACGGCTGCACCCACTGCGCGATCGAGTTCTCGGCGTACGTCGCCGAAGTGCGGAGCGTCGAGGTCGCCCGCTCGGGGACGCGGCGTCGCTATGTCTTTCGTCTGACCGAGCTGTCGGGGCTGTCGACGCGGCTCGACGTGGAAGACGTCAGCAGCGCGGAGCTGCAGGTGGCCCGCAACGATCTGCTCGCCTTCCTCTACCAGCCGCGCTCGGTACTTCGGGGCGTGCTGAACCTGAGCTCGAGCCGCGTGTTGTGGGTGACGTCGGCCGGGCCGTGCTTCGTCGCCACCGTCGCGTTCGGAGAAGGCGCGCCAGAGCTCGACGTGTTGCGGCGCTTTCGTGACGAGGCGCTGCTGCCACGGCGTGCGGGGCGCCTCCTCGTGCGGGCGTACTATGCAGCCGGGCCAGCGTTGGCGCGGGTGGTGCGGGCGGTGCCGGGCGCGAGGGCGCTCACGCGGCGGGGGCTCGCCTTCGTCGTGGCTGGGCTCGAGCGCTCGGGGCTCGGTGCCCGAGCCCCGATGGACCGCCCCTCGGTCTCACCTTCGTGTTCGTGGTCAACCGTGTCCCTGGCTGGCCCGCTCGACCTACAGCCCGCGCCGACCGTCGATGGGCGCGGCGTCGAGCAGGCGCGGCTGCCCGGTGTGCCGGCAGCGCGGCACCGCCCTGACGAGCGCAGCTGGGGCGCGGTCACCCGGCCGCCCGCGCCCGCAGTGGCCCTGCATTCCCGGGTCGCGCCGCCCGTGGCCGAGCGGAACCACGAGCGCAGCTGGGGCGCGGTCACCCGGCCGCCCGCGCCTGCGGTGGCCCCGCGTTCCCGGGTCGCGCCGCCCGTGGCCGAGCGGAACCACGAGCGCAGCTGGGGCGCGGTCACCCGGCCATCCGCGCCCGCAGCGGCCCCGCGTTCCCGGGTCGCGCCGCCCGTGGCCGAGCGGAACCGTCACGAGCGTGCCGAAGACCCGGGGCCCGCTCCCATTCGGCGCGTCTCCAGGCCGACGGAGCCGGGCCCCGTGCCGGAGGCGTCCCAGCACGACGTGGCTCGCCCCTGCCTCGTCACGTCCCGCGTGGAGCCCCCCGGGCAGCCGCACTCCCGGGAGGAACTCGCAGCGCGACCAGCGACGCCGGCGGCGACAGAAAGCTCGCACGATGAACGGAGCCATCATGAGTGACGACGTGCCCGTTCCGCCGCCTGGCCGTGGCGTGCAGCTCAGCAACACCGTCATCATCGGAGGTCTGCTCGCGATCGCCGGCGTCCTCGCGGTGAGCGAGTTCTTCACCGGCGATGGGCTGTCCAAGGAGACGCCCGCGCCAGACGCCGTGCTGGTGCGGCCCGACGGCACGCGGCTCAAGCTGAGCGAGCTCAAGGGGCAGGTCGTGCTGCTCAACTTCTGGGCGACCTGGTGTCCGCCGTGCAACGAAGAGATGCCCGAGCTCGTCGCGGTCGCGAAGTCCTACGGGCCCAGGGGCGTGGTGTTCGTCGCCGCGAACCCGGAAGAGGGCGTGTCGTCGGTCGAGGCCTGGCTTGCGTCACACGCCGACGTGCGGCCGTACGTCGCCTTGACGCCGCCCGAGACCGCCGAGGCCTTTCACGTGCAGGCGCTGCCGACCACCTACGTCATCGGACGCGATGGAACCGTCAGGCAGATGGCGCGGGGGCGGGTGCAGGGCTGGCGCGTCACCAAGTGGCTCGACGACGCTCTGTGAGCGCTCGTTCGGCGAACCTCGGCCGAGCGCGCGCAGCAGCGACCACGCGAGCGCCTCGACCTCCTCGCGGGACCGAGCAGCCACGAGGGCGTGCGCGCAAAGCGGCGCTCGCCCGAAGGCGAGGACCCTGGTCGACGGTGTCCGCGGCCGGCCGGGCGACCCGACCCGACCGCGCTCGCACTACTTCTTCGGAGCCGGCTTCACCGTCGGCTCCGACTCGATCTCGTCGACGAGCTTGAACTCGGTGCGTCGGTTCTTCGCGCGGTTGATGGGCGAGTCGTTGGGGACGATGGGTCGCTCCATGCCGAAGCCGTCGCTCCGCAGGCGCTCCTTCGCGATGCCGCGGCCCACCAGGTAGTCCTCGACGGCCTTCGCGCGCCGCTTCGACAGGTCGAGGTTGAAGGCCTTCGGGCCCACGTTGTCGGTGTGGCCTTCGATGAGCACCGGGCCGACGCCCGGGTTCGCCTGAAGCACCTTCGCCACCTCGTCGAGCAGCGGGAACGACTTCGGGTCGATGCGGTTCGAGCCGAACTCGAAGAGGATCTGGTTGTTGATGCGAATCTTCTCGGCTTCGAGCACCACGGCCTCTTCTTCTTCGGGCGGCGGGCAGCCGTTGAGCTCGGGCGGGCCGGGCTTGTCGGGGCACTTGTCGACGTTGTCGGGAATCTGATCGCCGTCCTTGTCGGGGCAGCCGTCGAGCGGGCCGGGGCCGGGCGCCTCGGGGCAACCATCGACGGTGTCGGGCACGCCGTCGCCGTCGCTGTCGCTGACGGGCTCGTCCTCGGGGCAGCCGTCGGTGTCTTCCTTGCCGTCCTTGTCCTCGGGAATGGCCGGGCACCCGTCACGCACGTCGGGAATGCCGTCGCCGTCCTGATCGGGCTCGGCGATGTGCTCGAACCGAACACCCAGCACGAGGCGGAAGGCCTCGCGACCGTACCCGCTCTCACCCAGGCCCCGGCCGACCGCCACGAGCACGCTCCAGTCCTTCGCCACCGTCGAGCGCGCCCCCACCATCAGCTCGAGCGGCGTCTTCAGCGCCTCGCTGTCGCGGAAGGTGAAGGGCGCCTCGGTGGCCGTCGCCAGGTTCACCTCCGCGAGCAGCTGGTTGTTCGTGAGCCGCCCGAAGTCCGGGAGCGTGACGATCGCGCCGCCGCCGAGCAGGAACTCCTGGCCGACGTAGAGGTTGAGGAACTGCCCCGGCGCCGTGCGAAACCGCCAGCCACCGTTCGCCAGGATGCGAACGGGACCGAACGCGCGCTCCACCGCGAGGCGCGGAGACACCACGAAGCCTCGGTCAGCCATGAAGCTGAACCCGTCGCCGATGGGCAGCCGGGCCTCGAGCACCGCCGCGAGGCTGACGATGGGGATCTCGCTCTGCCTGAGAATCTGGAACCGCCCCAACAGCCGCGGCGCGCCCAGGCCGACCGCGTTGGGCGGAGGCAACTGGAAGCCCTGATCCGCCAGGAGCCGGAACCCGTTGATTTGCCCAATCACTGGCAGCTCGGCGCCGACCTCGAGCCGGTCGAGCACCTGGTACGAGCCACCGATGCGCAGGTCGGCGCGGAAGGGGATCAGATCGCCGAGCCGCTGATCACCCAGCTTCAGCGCCATCACGCCGAAGTTGAGGTCGAGCAGCGAGTAGAGCTGCCACGAGCGCCTCGTGCGCGTCTCTGCGCCCTCGAGCTGCAGGCCCGAGTTCGCGAGCGGCGTCAGCTTGAGAGGGACTGCGTCGAAGCCGCGCGCGAACGGATCATCGGCCAGTGCGGGCATCGCCAGCAGCGCCAGGCCCAGCAGCAGCGTTCGCACGAGTCGCGGCATCGCGTCGCTTATACCCGCGCGACTCCGGCCTCCCAAAAAGACAGGCCGCTACAGGGTGCGTCACCGTCCCATGACGGTGGCGGCGTCGATCACCTCGATGCGCGCGCGTTCCATCGGCAACGGAAAGCGCTCGACGCGCGTGTCGGCCTCGAGCACGTCGGCGGGCTTCGGCGTCGGGTACACCGCTGGCGTCGGCGCGCCATCGGTGAGCGCGGTGACGAGGCCCTCGGCGTCGCGGGTGACGAAGACGAACGAGAGGCGGTCGGGCGTGACGTGGGTGCGCAGCGCGCGCTGGACGTCGGCCGGCGTGAGCGTGGCGATGGCGGCGCGCAGGGAGTCGACGTGGCCCGGGGTGCCCGTCAGCAGCTCGTCGATGGCCCAGCCGAGGCGCCGCTGATCGGTCAACGTCCACTGCCGGAGCGCGCCGAGGAGGAAGCCGCGCGCCGTCTCGAAGCGCTCCGGCGAGAGCGGGACACGGAGCGTCTCGTCGAGGAAGTACAGCAGCGCGCGCACGGCGAAGGGCCCGTTCTTCGCTTCGACCGGCCTGAGCCACAGGCTCAGGTCTTCGACCGTGCGGCGAATGTTCGGGCGGGGCAGCGCTTCCCAGCCGTCTTGCCGGTAGTGCTCCGCGTACGCATAGGTGCCGTAGTTGAGCCCGCGGCGGTCGCGCAGCTCGCGAAAGAGCACGCCATGTTCCTGCCGGTGTTCCCCGAGGAACGACAGCCCGAGGAAGAGGGCCGCGAAGTCCGGGTGGTCGCGGCGAATTGGCCACGCGAAGCCGAACGAGCCGGCCGTCGACGCCGTGTCGCGCCGGACGACGAGCGTCTGCTTCGGTCGCGCCGGTGGAAACGGCACCGCGACGTGTGGAGCGCCGCTGGGCGGGAGCGCCTTCAGGGCCTCGACGACCCGCGCCGCGTCTGCCGAGGTGGCCGCGCCCGCCGTTCCCACCACCAGCCGGTCCTGGGTGAAGACACGCTTCCAGTGGCTGCGCACGTCGTCGAGCGTGATGGCCAGAAGGCCCGCTTCGGTGCCGACGACGGCGTGCCGGTAGGGGTGCCCGTCGAACAGGAGCGCGTCGAGCATCACCTTGCCGAGCTCCTCGTCGTTTTCGTTGCGAAGCCGGGTGCGCAGGGCGTTGAGCTGCACGGCCCTGAGGCGTTCGAACTCCTTCGGGTCGAGCCGCGGAGCGAGCAGCGCCTCGAGCACGAGCGGCAAGAACGCCTCGAAGCGCTCGCGGTGAACGCGCGCGGCCACGGTGGTGAATTCCTTGTCGGTGTCGCTCTCGAGCTCGGCGGCCATGGGGTACAGCGCGCGGGTGAACTCGGCCGAGGTGCGCGAGGCGGTGCCGCCCTCGAAGAGCAGCCGGGTGGTGAGCGCCGTCAGGCCCTCCTTGCCGGGCGGGTCGTCGACGGAGCCGGCGCGGAAGACGAGGCGCAGCGTCACGATGGGCGTCTCGCTCGTGGGCAGCGACACCACCGTCAGCGGCGCGACGGTCGGCAGCGGCTTCGGCGCCGGGGGACGCGTCGCAGCCGGCGCGGGCTCGACGCGCGACGCGACGGGCACGGTGCGCGTTGGCGTGGCGCAGGCGGCCGTGAGCAGGGCGACGATGACGGGACGCAGCACGGGTCAGCCCTTCACGACCGGGCAACCCCAGCCGTCGTAGTCCCCGTCGAGGGGGAGGATGATGTCGAGCACCTCGGCCACGAAGGCGTCGGCCTGTCCGTCGGCGAGCGCGTCTTCACGGTGGAACTCGAGGCCAAAGCGCCCGTCGTCGCGCCGCTTCACCGCGTCGGCCAGAAAGCCAGCGGCCGTGAGCCGCACCGAGGCCTCCTTCGCCTGCGCCTCGCCGTCGAAGTACGCGAGGTGGTCGACCAGCCGCGCGACCGTCATGACGTCGCCCGCCTGCTCGAGCTGCTCGAGGAGCGAGCGGTTGGCGATGGCCTGGAACGAGTAGGGGTCGGGGTAGAGGAACTGTGTGTAGACCTGCCAGGCGCTGTCGGTCTCGGCGAGGTACTCGACGGAATACGGCGCGGTGTCGCCGACGAGCGCTTCGAGGTCGTTCAGCTTCGGGCGGGCCACCTCGGGGGCGTAGAAGAAGAACTCGGTCGCGCCGCGCGCGACGAGCCGCCCCACGTAGACGGCCCCCAGGCGGGCCCGGAGCGCGTCGACGAGGCGGTCTTCGAGGTCGCCCATCGGCTCGAGCTCGCTCTTGTCGCGCAGTCCATCGGGGCGGGGCTGGCGGAGGGGCACGCGCAGCTGCAGCCGCAGGGGGTGGCTGGTCAGGGGCCGCGCGTTCAGGTCGACCACGAACGACGCCGGGTCCTCGCCGAGCCGCGACAGGTAGAAGCCGAAGTTCGGCTGCCAGGGCGTTTCCATGGCGCGCACCATATGCGGAACGCGCGCGTCGTGCGGTTGACGCTTGCATGGCGTGCGCGAGCGCGAGAGACGGCGACGCATGCCGATTCGCCGAGGAGCGTTGTCGTTCGCGCGGTTCCGCCTGGTGGGCGACGTCCCCAAGGACACCCGTCGCTGGCTCACGAAGGCGCTCGCCGCGCGGGCCTTCGAGGGCATCGACCCGAAGGGTGACGAGGACCGGGCGTCGGGCTTCGTCGAGCTCGAGCAGAACGACCGCACCGACTTCGCGGCTGGCTCGGTGTTCGAGGGCCTGGCAGCGCTCTTCGCGTGGCGGGTCGAGCGGCTGCGCATTCCGTCGCAGGCGCTGCGTGGGCAGCTCTCGGAGTGGGCCCAGGCCTTCGAGCAGAAGAACGGCCGCGCGCCGGGCCGCCGCGAGAAGACCGAGCAGAAAGACGTCATTCGCCGAGCGCTGCGCAGCAAGACCGAGCCGACGGTGAAGGTGTTCGACGTGAGCGTCGACCTCGCCGCGAAGGAGCTGCAGGTGTGGGCCACCGCCCGCAGCGTGGTGGACGAGGTGACCGAGGCGCTCGAGTCGACGCTCGAGGTGCGGTTGGTGCCGTGCGTGCCGGCCTCGCTGCTCGACGCCGACGTGCTCGATCGCCTCGCGCCCACCACCGAGCTGTTCGGCGACGAGCTGGCGAAGTCGGCTCCGGCGGAGGTGGCGTGATGGGCGCGCGGCGGCAGGCGAGCGAAGAGACGAAGTTCCTCCGTGGCGAGACGGGCGTCGACGGCGCGGCGACGAAGGAGCAGGTCGACCCGGCCGAGGCCGAACAGGCCAAGGCGCGCGAGGCGCTCTACCGGGGCCGCACCTGGCTCGGCCGCGAGTGCCTCACGTGGATTCTGTTCAGGTCGAACGACACCCGGCCCATCGCGACGCTCGACGACGAGCCGATCTCGGTGCTGTTCAATGGGCGGCTGACGCTGCGCGCCGCGGCCGGCGACATCACCGAGGTGGCGGTGAAGGGCGTGAACGCTCCCTACGCGGGGCTGATTCGCCAGGCGGCCGATCAGGGGCTCCTCGTGCACTCGGCGCGGCTCTCGTTCACCTGGCAGGAGCGCGTGTACGAGGTGACGCTCGACGCCGAGCACTTCGACGTGCGCGCCGGCAAGACGCCAGAGCTGATGAAAGAAGAAGAGGCCGAGAAGATCGCCGAGCGGCTGGATCACGTGGCCGCCCTCGGCCGGCTGATCGACGCGGTGCTGCGCCGCTTCATCGAGGTGCGCACGTCGGCGCAGTGGAAAAAGAGCGTGGTGCCCGAGCTCAAGGCGTGGATGCGCGAGAAGGCGCCGCGCTCGTGATCCGGGCGGGTTGCCTGCGCTCGATCGTTCGGGGCCGGCGGGGTTCAGCGATTTCAGCTGCTTCCCTTCGCGCCCGGGGCTTGACCACCTGCCCCCGCTGTCATACACGCGGCACCCTTTCCGGCTGCCTTGAACCGCATGACCGGGACTCGCTCCCTTTCGGGACGAGACACGAACGAAAACGAGGACCTCACGATGTACGCCGTGATCCGGACTGGTGGAAAGCAGTATCGCGTGGCCGCAGGCGACGTCATTCGCATCGAGAAGATCGCGGGTGACAAGGGCGCCGAGGTGAAGTTCGACGAGGTGCTCATGCTGGGCGGCACCGAGAGCCCGAAGGTGGGCAAGCCGACCGTGTCGGGCGCCAAGGTGACGGGCACGATCGTCCGTCAGACGAAGGCCCGTCGCGTCGTGCACTTCCGCAAGGAGAAGGAAGGCTGGACCCGCATGCGCGGTCACCGGCAGCCCTTCACCGAGATCAAGATCACCGGCGTGTCGGCCTGACGCCCAGTCACTTCGAGGACACACTTCCATGGCACACAAAAAGGGTCAGGGTTCTTCCCGCAACGGTCGTGATTCCAACTCGCAGCGCCGCGGCATGAAGGTGTCGGGCGGGCAGCTGGTCTCGGCCGGGTCCATCATCATCCGCCAGCTCGGCACGAAGCTGCACCCCGGCAACAACGTGCGCGCGGGCCGCGACCACACGCTCTTCGCGCTCATCGACGGCGTCGTCACCTTCGAGCGCAAGGACAAGAACCGCAAGCAGGTCTCGGTGTACGCGCCGAAGGCCGAGCAGGCTGCCAAGGCCTGAGCGTCAGGCCCACCCGGGCTGCAATCACGTGAGCGGGTCGTGTTCCCCCCATGAGTCGGGCGGAGCCGACCCGCTTCGTGTTCCACGAGGACGAGATGAAGTTCGTCGACGAAGTGCACATCAAGGTCAAGGCCGGAGACGGCGGTAACGGCGCGGTCGCCTTCCGGCGCGAGAAGTACGTCGACAAGGGCGGCCCGTCGGGCGGCGACGGCGGCAACGGTGGCTCGGTCGTGTTCAAGGCGACCGAGCAGCTCACCACGCTGCTCGACTTCCGGTACCAGCAGCACTACCGCGCGCGGAATGGCCAGCACGGCATGGGCAGCGACATGAACGGCGCCGGCTCGGACGACCTCGTGCTCGAGGCGCCCGTCGGCACGGTGGTGCGTGACGCGTCCACGGGCGAAGAGCTCGTCGACCTCTCGGTGGCCGGCCAGACGTTCGTGGTGGCGAAGGGCGGGCGCGGCGGGCTGGGCAACATCAACTTCGCCACGTCGACGCGGCAGACGCCCCGCTTCGCGCAAGACGGCACGCCGGGCGAAGAGAAGGAGCTGGTGCTCGAGCTGAAGCTCCTCGCCGACGTCGGCATCGTGGGGTTCCCGAACGCTGGAAAGTCGACGCTCATCAGCCGGGTGTCGCGCGCGAAGCCGAAGGTGGCCGACTACCCGTTCACCACGCTCGTGCCGAACCTCGGCGTCGTGCCGTACAAGGACAAGAAGTCGTTCGTGATGGCCGACATTCCCGGCCTCATCGAGGGCGCCAGCGAGGGCGCTGGGCTCGGTCATCAGTTCCTGCGGCACGTCGAGCGGTGCCGGGTGTTGGTGCACCTCGTCGACCTGTCGTCGGTCGTCGAGGGGCGCGACCCGGTGCGCGACTTCGACACCATCAACAAGGAACTCGAGCGTTACAGCGCCGCGTTGGCCGAGAAGCCGATGCTCGTGGTGGCGAACAAGCTCGACCTGCCGCACGCGCGCGAGGCGCTCCCGACGTTCTTGAAGGCGATGGAGAAGCGCCGAATTCGTGTGCTCGAGCTGTCGGGCGCGACGGGTGAGGGCCTCGAGGCGCTGCTCGACGGTTGTGCCCGGGTGCTGTTCTCGGCGGCGTCGCTGAAGACGAGGGCGAAGGCCGATGGGGCCCCACGAGAGGTGGTGACCGCGTCGACCGCGTTCCGCGCGCCGAAAGCGGGCGCTGCGATGAAGTCCGGTGCGTCCGCGAAGTCCGGCGCGTCTGCGAAGTCCGGTGCGTCTGCGAAGTCCGGTGCGTCTGCGAAGTCCGGTGCGTCTGCGAAGTCCGGTGCGTCTGCGAAGTCCGGTGCGCCTGCGAAGTCCGGTGCGCCTGCGAAGTCCGGTGCGTCTGCGAAGTCCGGCGCGTCTGCGAAGTCCGGCGCGTCTGCGAAGTCCGGCGCGTCTGCGAAGTCCGGCGCGTCAGGCAAGGCTGCTCGTCCCGCTCCGGTCGTGAAGCGACACGGGGCAAGTGCGAGCCCTCGCGCCCGGAGGCCCCGCTCGTGAGCGGAGGCGGGCCGAAGTACGAGCTGCGCGAGGGGGCTCCGACGCCAGACGAGCTGCTGTTGGCGCCGCGCAAAGAGCGCATCGAGCAGGTGCTCTCGCAGCGCACGCGCAACCTCGTGGTGGTGCTCGACCGCCTCGAAGACAGCTTCAACATGGCGGCGGTGCTGCGCACCTGCGAGGCCATGGGCGTTCAGGAAGTGCACGTCATTCGCAACCCCGAGGTCCCGTGGTCGCCCAACGCCAAGGTGACCCAGGGCTGCGACAAATGGCTCGATCTCTTCCGGTACGACGACTTCGCGAGCTGCCACCAGGCCCTCAAGGCTCGTGGCTTCTCGGTGCAGGTCTCGGCCATTCGTGACGGCGCGAAGAGCCTGTTCGAGCTGTCCTTCGCCCAGAAGGTGGCGCTCGTGTTCGGCAACGAGCGGTTTGGCGTGAGCGACGAGGTGCTGTCGCGCGCCGACGGGGTGTTCTGGCTGCCGATGCTCGGCTTCACACAGAGCCTCAACATCTCGGCGGCGGCGAGCGCCTGCATCACCCGCGCGGTCGCATGGCGCCTCGAGCACCTGGGTCGACACGGCGATCTGCCAGAGGCCGAGCTGGGCGAGCTGCGGGAGCGCTTCAAGCTGCTCTCGGTGAAGCAGCGCGGGCGCCTCTACCGGGCTCCGGTGAAGAGCCGCTGAGACGGGCCGTCGAACGACACGTCGTCGAGATTCAAGGACTTCGAAGCGAGGGAGCGATGCTGACGCGACTGCTGGTGACGATGCTGGTCTCGCAGGTGCCCGAGGGGAACCCGATCGCCCAATCGGTGAAGAAGGCGCAGGCCACGCGCGACGCGGGCGTGAAGGCGACGGTCGTGAAGCCCGACGGAGGCACCTCGGCCGACGCGGGCGTGTCGGTGGATGCTGGCGTGGCCGTGGTGGTGAAGCCCGTCATGGCGCCCGAGGTGAAGACGCTCGTCGACCGCATGCAGGCCTTCTACGAGTCGACCCAGGACTTCACCGCCGACTTCCGGCAGGACTACTTCTACAAGCTGAGCAAGCGCACCCAGACGTCGACGGGCACGGTGGTGTTCGCCAAGCCGGGCCTCATGCGCTGGGAGTACCTCAAGCCGTCGCTGCGCACCTTCGTGCTCGCGGGCGTGAAGGTCTACATGCACGACCCCGAGGCGAAGCTGCTCACCGTGGCCTCGCTGGGCACCAGCAAGCTGTCGGCGTCGGTCACGTTCCTCTTCGGCCAGGGCAAGCTCGCCGACGAGTTCGCCATCACGCAGAAGGCCTGTGAGAAGTGCACGGGCACGCTGCTGCAGCTCGACCCGCTCGTGCCCGACCCGCGCTTCACCCGAATCTTCCTCGAGGTCGACCCGAAGACGGCGCAGGTGCTCAAGAGCACCGTCGTCGACCCCGACGGGAGCGAGAACGCCATCGCGTTCCTCAACCTGAAGACCAACACCCTCGCCGCGTTCGATGGCGGCGCCGGGAGCGTCGACCCGCGCTTCAAGCTGACGCCGCCTCCGGGGACGCAGGTGCAGGACTTCACGATGGGGGTGGGTGCCCAGCCGAAGCCGTGAGTCGGCACGGAGCTCCAGAGTCGCGCGCAACGCGTGGGACGGGAGACCGAATCGGTTTGGCTCGGTGTTCCGCTCGCGCGCTCGCTGAGCGCCGGGGCCGAGCGCCGACGCTTCGGTCGAAAGGAACGGGAGACCGAATCGGTTCGGCTCGGTGTTCCGCTCGCGCGCGCCAGCCCTATGCTGGGCGTGAGCGCCGACGCTTCGGTCGAAAGGAACAGGAGACCGAATCGGTTCGGCTCGTTGTTCCTCTCGCGCGCGCCAGCCGTGCGCTGGGCCTGAGCGCTGACTCTTCGGTCGAAAGGAACGGGAGACCGAATCGGTTCGGCTCGTTGTTCCTCTCGCGCGTCCGCCGTGCGCCGGGGCTGCGAGCTGACTCTTCGGGCGTTCCCTTCGCGCGCGACCGCCGTGGGCCGGGGCTGAGCGCCGACGCTTCGGTCGAAAGGAACGGGAGACTGAATCGGTTCGGCTCGTTGTTCCGCTCGCGCGTCCGCCGAGCGCCGGGGCTGCGAGCTGACTCTTCGGTCGAAAGGAACGGGAGACCGAATCGGTTCGGCTCGTTGTTCCTCTCGCGCGTCCGCCGTGCGCCGGGGCTGCGAGCTGACTCTTCG
>JALOQF010000212.1:12772-13472 GCA_025459425.1 Myxococcaceae bacterium
ATCGGTTCGGCTCGTTGTTCCTCTCGCGCGCGCCAGCCCTACGCTGGGCCTGAGCGCCGACGCTTCGGTCGAAAGGAACGGGAGACCGAATCGGTTCGGCTCGTTGTTCCTCTCGGCGGCCTGGACCGGTCCCGTGTGGGACTCCGCTCGCGGGACGTGCGGAGTGAGCCCCTGCCCCTCGAAGCTGGACCCGACGCGCTGCACCACGGCACCAGCGTATCGACTGGCGGACTCCCTGGCGCCGGCCGGCTTCTCCTATGTCGCTCACCATGACTCGCTTCCTGGTGTTCCTCGGTGCGATTGCGATCACGACGGTGAGTGGCTGCACCTGCGGCGCTGGCGGGGTCGTGGTGGTTGAACCTCGCCGCGACGGCGGCACGCTCATGCCAGGAACAGGCGGCGGCGCGGCGGGCGGTGGGACCGCTGGAGGCGGAACCTCGGGTGGCGTGACCGGCGGTGGGAGCGCCGGAGGTACAGCTGGGGGTGGGAGTGCTGGCGGCATGACTGGCGGTGGAACCTCGGGCGGCACTGCTGGCGGCGGGAACGCAGGAGGCACGACTGGCGGTGGACCCTCGGGCGGCACTGCTGGCGGCGGGAACGCAGGAGGCACGACTGGCGGTGGAACCTCGGGCGGCACTGCTGGCGGCGGGAACGCAGGAGGCATGACTGGCGGTGGAACCTCGGGCGGCACTGCTGGCGG
>JALOQF010000213.1 GCA_025459425.1 Myxococcaceae bacterium
TTCACGCGGACGATCTGCCCCACCGGGTCGCTCTCGGGCCCGAAGAGCTTGTCGGCGACGGTGAGGCCCAGCCACATCGTCTTCGCGCCGGACTCGAGGTCGGCCTCGGTCATCGGCTGCCCCAGCTTCGTGCGCCAGCGCCGCACCTCGAAGTAGGTGGGCGTGGTGCCCTGCACGCTGGTGCCCCAGTTCTGTTCCTCGCTCTGCACCTGGGCCTGGAGCCGCAGCGTGGGCGCGGCCGCGGCCACCGACGGCACCTCGGTCTGAATGGCCTTGAGGTCGTCCCACGTCAGCGTGGGCTGGGTGCCGAAGCCGCCGCGCATGCCGCCGGCCGACGACGAGCCGGGCATGACGATGAGCAGGTTGGTGCCCATGGCGGCGAACGTCTCTTCCACCTGCGCGCGCGCGCCCTCGCCGATGGCCACCATCGCGATGACGGCCGCCACGCCGATGATGATGCCGAGCGCGGTGAGGAAGCTGCGCAGCTTGTTGCGAAGCAGCGCCCGCAGCGCCAGCCGCCCCGTCTGGAGTGGACCCATGTCAGCTCGCCTCCTTCACCGCTTCGCGCACGGGCGTCTGTCGCACGTCCGTCACGATTCTCCCGTCGCGCAGCGTCACCACCCGCTCGGCCCAGGCCGCGACGTCGGGCTCGTGCGTCACCAGCACCACGGTGATGTCTTCGAGCGACGAGAGCAGCTGCATCACCTCGACGCTCGTCTTCGTGTCGAGCGCGCCGGTGGGCTCGTCGGCGAGCAGGAGGCTGGGCTTCGTCACCAGCGCGCGGGCGATGGCGACGCGCTGCTGCTGCCCGCCAGACAGCTGGTTCGGCAGGTGGCCCAGCCGCTCGCCCAGGCCCACCCGCTCGAGGGCCTTCGTGGCGCGGGAGCGGCGTTCCTTCGACGAGACGCCCGCGTAGAGCAGCGGCAGCTCGACGTTCTCGAGCGCCGAGGTGCGCGCCAGCAGGTTGAACGACTGGAAGACGAAGCCGATGGTGTGGTTGCGGGTGCGGGCGAGCTCGGCGCGCGACTGTTTCGACACGTCTTTCCCGTCGAGGTGGTAGCGCCCCGCCGTGGGGCGGTCGAGGCAGCCCACCACGTTCATCAGCGTCGACTTGCCCGAGCCCGAGCTGCCCATGATGGCGACGAACTCGCCGCGCTCGATGGTGAGCGAGACGCCGCGCAGCGCGTGCACCTCGACGTCTCCGAGCGAGAAGACGCGGGTGATGTCTTCGAGCGCCACCACCGGTGCGGCCACGTCAGAAGGCCCTCCGCATGCCGCCGCCGCCCATCGACGGCCCACCGAGGCCCGAAGGCCGGGCGCCCCCGCTGCCGCCGCTGTCCTGTTTCTCGGTGATGACCTGCGCGCCCTCCGAGAGGCCCTGCACCACCGTCATCGTTCCGTCCGACAGGCCGACCGAGACGGGCATCGCCGTCGGCGTCTCACCGTCCAGCACCCAGAGGAGCCGTTTGCCGGGCTCGGGCTTGCCGGCCTTGCGGGCGAGCTCGGCGTCAGGGCGGAAGCGCAGGGCGGCGTTGGGCACCCGCAGCGCGTCGTCGGCGCGCGCGTAGACGAAGCTGACGTTGGCCGTCATGCCCGGCCGCAGGAGCAGCTCGTCGTTCGCCACGTCGATGACGGCGTCGTAGGTGACGACGTTCTGCACCACCTGGGGCGCGTACCGAATCTGACGGATGCGGCCCTTGAAGACGCGGGTGGGGAAGGCATCGACCGAGAAGCTCGCCTCCATGCCGTCGGAGAGCTTGCCGACGTCGGCCTCGGCCACGTTGGTGTCGACCTGCATCTTCGAGAGGTTCTCGGCGATGGTGAAGAGCGTCGGCGCCTGCAGCGACGCGGCCACCGTCTGGCCGACGTCGACGGCGCGCGAGACGACGGTGCCGTCGATGGGCGAGGTGATGGTGGTGTACGCGAGGTTCACCTGGGCCTGCTGCCGGGCCGCGCGCGCCTGGGCGACGGAGCCCTCGGCCGCCTGGATGTTGGCCTGCGCCACCTCGAGCTCGGCCTGCGCGCTCTCGAGCTCGGCGAGGGGCACCAGCTTCTGGTCGGCCAGCGTCTTCGCGCGGGCGAGCTTGCGCTGGGCGTCCTTCTCCTGGGCCTGCGCGCGGGTGAGGCCAGCGAGCGCCGCCTTCTCGTTCGCCTGCGCCATCGACAGGGCCGCTTCGAACAGCGACGGGTCGAGCTTCGCGAGCACCTGGCCCTTCGTCACCTTCGAGTTGAAGTCGACGTTCAGCGACTGAATGCGCCCCGACACCTGTGCGCCGACCTGCACCGTCACCAGCGCCGAGACGGTGCCGGTGGCGGTGACGCGGCCGATGACGGGGCCCGTGTCGACCTTCGCGGTGGTGTACTTCGGGCCGGCGGCGGGCTTCTGGCTACAGGCCGCCAGCGTCACGCTGGAGAGGGCGAGGACGACGAGCGAGTGACGTGACATCGATGGCGGCAACACCCGGCTCCGGAGAAGGTCAAACGGCCCGCCTGGCTTCTCGCGCAGGTGGGGGGCTTTCGCCAGTGAGAGCACCGGCTGAACCGGGAGCCTCTGCCTACCAGACGCCCGCGTCGGCGCCGGCGCGCCGCTCGAGGGCCTCGAGGAGCCGCACGATGGGCGCCTCGCGGTGAGCGTGAATCGACGTGGCCACCGACGTCGCGAAGGTGACGCACGACTCGTCGACGTGCCGCTTGTCGAACGCCGTCCACGGCAACACGTCACCCGCCGACACGGCGACGCGCAGGGGCTGGCCGATGAGGCTGTTCGCCTCGGTCAGGGGCACGGCGCTCGAGGTGACGAGCTGAGACGGCACCTTCCGGTCCGACAGCAGGTCGAAGGTGATGGGCGTGCCGGGTGAGAGGTCGACGGCGGCGACGACGGTGCGAGTCATCGCCCACGTCGTCTCGTCGCGGTCGGTCGCGGCCTGCTTCGCCCGTCGGTGGAGCACGCCACCGATGGCGCCTCCCGCGAGGCACGCGACCACGAGGCCCGACAGCACACCGAGCGCCACGCTGGCGCCACGAGACTCGCTCATGGGCGGTTCGCTCCGCGCTGGTTCGCGAGGGCGCCGTCGAGGGCGAGGAGGTAGGTGACGACGCTCCGCTCCTGGTCCAGCCCCAATTCGGCCGCCGCCGCGCGCGCCGCAGCACCGCACGCCAGCGAGACGGGCCGCGGCACGAAGAGCGCCTTCGTGACGACGTCTCGAGCCTCGACCGGCACCGCCAGCGTGCGCCCGGCGAGGAGGGCCTCGTCGGCCACCGGCACCAGGGTGTCCGAAAAGAACTGCTCGGGAGCGGTCTCGACGCGCACGTCACCCGCGGCGAGTCGGTGCCCGGCCGGGAGCGCGCGGGTGATGGCGAGGTACTGCTTCGGCGTCCAGCCGGGTCGCGTCGTGCGGCCGGCGTACTGGCCGGAGAGCTGGCCCGCCGCCGCGATGAGCGTGGTGCCCGAGGCGACCGTCAGGGCGAAGGCCTTCACGCCGGCCTTGAAGGCGCTCATGGGTCCACCGCTTCCACCAGCACGCCGCCCTTCATCACGTGCACCGCGCGCGACGTCGCCGTGATGTCGGCCAGCGGGTCGCCGTCGAGCAGCACGAGGTCCGCGCGTTTGCCCGGCTCGATGGTGCCGAAGTCGGCGCGCTCTCCAACGATGAAGCGCGCGGGCAGCACCGTCGCGCCCTTGAGCACCGCCGCGGGTGGAACGCCGGCTTCGACCAGCAACCGCAGCTCGTCGAGAAAGGCGCCGCCCACCAGACAGCCGATGGAGCCCGCGCCGTCGCTCCCTGCGAGAATCGGCACGCCGGCGTCGTACAGCGTCTTCACCGCCGCCAGCCGCGCGTCCCGGTCGGCGCGCAGCTTGCCCAGCCACTCGAGGAGCTGCGGGTCGAGCGTCTGCTGCCGGTTCACCTCGGGTGAGAAGGGCACGAGGAAGGACTCGGGGTAGAGCCGCCGCTCGACGTCGGTGGGCACGAAGCGGAACTCGAGCAGCTTCTCGGCGCGGTCGAACACCACCAGCGTCGGAGACACCACCACGCCCGACGCCTTCAGCTCCTGCGCCTCTTCGGCGGTGAGCGCGCCGAGGTGGATGCCATGCATGAGCGCGTCGACGCCGGCCCGCACCGCCCGCAGCGCGTGCACCGCGGTGTCGACGTGCGCCACCGCCTTCACGCCCTTCTGGTGTGCGCGCTCGACGGTGGCACGCACGAGCTCGGCGGGCATCGTCTGGGCGTCGAGCGGCACGCTGGCGATGGCGAGCTTGATGTGGTGCGCGCCCCGGTGGAGCCGCCAGTCGACGGCCGCCCGGGCCTCGAGGGGATGGTCGATCGGCCCGGCGAAGCGCTTGTCGGCGAGCGCGCTGGCCGGCCAGGGGAACAGAATCTTCACCATCGACGTCGGGTAACCGCCGCGCAGCGAGACGATTTGTCCCGAGTACCAGAAGCGCGGGCCCAGCCAGGCCGGGTCGCGTTGCGCCTTGTCGAGCTTCTCGAGCCGGTCGAGCTCGCCGCCCACGTCCATCGCGCTGGTGATGCCGACGGCCAGCATGGCGCGCGCGTTGTGCGCCTCGTCGGGCCAGGCCACGGCCCACGGCGGCGCCGGGCTGCCGGTGAGGTGCACGTGGAAGTCGACGAAGCCGGGCACCAGCGTCTTGCCGGAGCCCTCGATGACGCGCGCGCCACCGAGGTCGGCGCCCGTCGGCGCGAGGGAGACGATGGTGCCACCTTCGACGCGCACGTCCTGGTGTTCGAGCGCGGTGTCGGTGAGCGCGGTGAAGACGCGCACGTCACGGAAGACGGTGACTGGCGGCGGGCTCGCCTCGAGGCGGATGAGCTGGGGATAGCGGTGTGAAGCGGGGCAGGCCGAGCAGAAGGCCACCACGGCGAGGAGCCACGAGCGCATGGAGCCAGACCCTACCGTGCGACGGTTCAGGTGACGCCTGATACCGGCGGGATTCCGCTGCACGGCCTGGTGTCGTCGGCGGGCCGCTTCGGCGCCCCCTCGAGTTCGAGCCGGCCGCGGCGTGTGGTGTCGTCGCCCAGCAGCCGACGGCGTCGAGGGCGCAGGTTCGCGATGCCTCTGGGGCGTCCCTGCGTCTCGCCTGCCGCAGCGTCGACGCCGCCGAACGGAGTCGCCTCGAGCCGTTGCGGGGCCCCCGCTCGCTGCCGTAGAGCCCCCGCATGCGGGCGAGCGTCGTCATGATGGTGGTGGCCGTGCTGGTGACGGGGTGCCCCGACGAGGGCGCACGCACCTACGAGCGCGCGAAGGCCCGGCACGCCGCGCTCGTCGACAAGGGCGAACGCCCCGACTCGAAGGCCTTCGACGAGGTGCTCGCGAGCCTCGAGCAGGTGCCCGCGTCGAGCGCGCGCGCCGCCGAGGCGAAGAAGCTGAAGGCCGCCATCGAGGCGGGCCGGGTGCGGGTGCGCACGCCGCTGGCGAAGGTGCACGCGAACGACGCCGACCTGCCGGACGACGTGCGCGCCCAGAGCCGCGCCTGCGCCGCGCTCGCCGAGCTACTGGCCCGCGACGGCGGCGCCACCCCTTCCGTCATCAAGGCCCTCGACGACTGCCGTCGCCGCGTGGAGCGCCTCGACAAGGTGCACCACGACGCCATGGAGCCACCGGGCGACGACATCTCCCAGCGGCTCGAGGTCGTGCTCGACGGCGGCCTGCGGTAGTAGCGCCGCCCCTGTCGCTCGTTCTCGATTGAGTTGCGGCTTAATTAAGGCGTGGCTACAGTCTTGGTCCATGGCCCTGTCACCGCACGACATGAACGCCGCCATCGAGCGGAACCTGCTGTCTCGAACCGGAAAAGACCTCGCCGCGTGGGTCGCGCTCGCCCGCACACGGGCGGGTGACGACCGCCGCGCGCTCATCGCCTGGCTGAAGGCGAGCCATGGGCTGGGCCACGTGACCGCGCAGCTGGTGGCCACCCGGGCCCTGGTGGGGTCCGCGCCGACCGCCCGCGCCCTGCTGCACCAGCGCTTCGACGAGCGGGCGCGCGCTCTGCTCGAGGTCGTCGAGCCCGTGGTGCTGGGCGTGAGCCCCGACGTCGAGCGGGTCGTCTGCAAGACCTACGTGGGCTACCGGCGCAAGAAGCAGTTCGCCGCGATTCGGCCTCACCGTGACGGGCTCGAGGTCGCCGTCGCGCTGCGCGGCGCGAGCTTCGGCCTCTCACCCACCCGGTTCAAGGGCGGCGGTGGCCTGACGCACGGGCTCGTCGTCGACCGGGTGACGCCTGCGCTGCTCCGGGCCGTGAAGGCCGCCGCGGGAGGTGCCGAATGAGGGCCCTCGTCGCGAGCGCCCTCGCGGGCCTGCTGCTCTTCCTCTGGAGCGGGCTCTCGCAGCTCTTCCCGTGGGGCGTTCCCACGGTGCCCACCTTCGCCGCCACCACCGACGACCCGGGGGCCTTCCAGGCGCCTCACCTCGTGCGCGTGCCCGCCGGCACCTTCACCACGCCGACCTTCGACGAGCGCCTCGGTGATGGCATCGCCACCCTCACCACCGACCGCTCGTTCGCGTGGGTCGTCTCGATTCCCCGCGAGCGCTACGACCCCGGTCGGTACTTCGGCCTCGAGCTGCTCTCGCAGCTGGTCGTCGCCGCCCTGCTGGTGGCCTTCCTGCGGCTCACGGGGGAGCTGCCCCGCCGGCGGCGCGTGCAGGCCCTCGCGCTCCTCGCCGCGGCAGGCCTCGTGGCGACCTACGGTGTGATGGCCAACTGGTGGGGCCTGCCCGCCCGCTACGCGCTGGGCTTGTCGGTCAACGTGGTGGTCGGCTGGTGCCTCGCGGCCGTCGTGGCGCTCCGGGTGCTCGCGCCCTCGCGCGCTGGAGTGACGGCATGATCGACGACCGCATCTTCCGAGCGCTCGCCGACCCCAGCCGGCGCGCGATGGTCGAGCGCCTCGCCCGCAAGCCCCACACCTCGACCGAGCTGGGCGCGAGCTTCGCGCTGTCAGCGCCGGCGGTCAGCCAGCACCTCGGCGTTCTGCGCGACGCGGGCCTGGTCGAGGTCGAGACGGTGGGCCGCTACCGCGTGTACACGCTGGCGCCAGGCCCGCTGCTCGAGCTGGGGGCGTGGGCCGACGCGCTCGAAGCCCAGTGGAGCGCCCGCCTCGACGCCCTCGAGACGGTGGTGGGGCGCCTGCAAGCGAAGGAGAAGCGGAGCCGCCGTGGCACGCCGTGACGTCACCGTGAGCCGGGTGCTGCGGGCCGACGCGCGGCTGGTGTGGCGCGCCCTCACCGAGCGTGAGCTGCTGGCCGAGTGGCTCATGCCGAACGATTTCGTGCTGGAGCCCGGGCGGCCCTTCACGCTGCGCACCGACCCGGCGCCGGGCTTCGATGGGGTGGTGCGCGCCGAGGTGCTCGAGGTCGACCCGGGCCGCCGCATGCTCTGGTCGTGGAAGGGTGGGCCCGTCGACACCGTCGTCGAGTTTCGCGTCGAGCCCCTCGGTGACGAGCTGACGCGGGTGACGGTGGTGCAGCGGGGCTTCCGCGGGCTGCGCGCCGTCGTCGTCAGCGCGGTGCTGCAGCTGGGTTGGTGGAACCTGATGCGCGGGCCGTTGCCCCGCTGTGTCGCGCGGCTCGCCCAGGCGCCCTGAACGACCGCCCGGGCGGTGGCCCCCTTGTGATTTCCCCGCGTATGGCTCGCGTGGTGGGGTGTCGTCGTCGGACCTCGGGCAGGTGCGGCTCGAGGCGCCGGGGCGCGCGTTCGTGAAAGCGCTGACGCTCACTTCCTCGTCGCGAGCCGCCGTGTCGCCTCGTTCACGGCATCGTCGAGCCAGCTCTTCCGCGTCTCGAAGGTCTCGGGCGCCTCCCAGTCGAGGGCAATGGGCGCGCCCTCGAGCGGTGGCTTGCCGGCGAAGCCCTCCCATGAGAGCGCGATGGTGAAGCGCCCCAGGTCGCGACCGTCTGGCGCAACGACGGGCACGGTGTGGCGCACCGAGGTGAAGCCATGCATCGGCTGCTTGCCGACGATGGGGCCGAGACCGAACGAGCCCCACATCGACGAGAAGGCGTCGCAGCTCGAGGTGCACTGGGAGCCCGTGATGACCGCGACGGGCCGGGTGGTGACGAGCTCGGACGGGCGCGGGCCAACGCGGTCGCACGACGCCGACTTGCAGAGAAAGGGGTAGGTGAGCTCGCTCTCGCGCGCGTTCTGCGCCGCGACGTACCTGGCGACGAGCGCGTCGTCGCCCCAGAGGAAGCGGCGCACGACCTCCTCGGAGAATGCGCTCGACACACGCACGTGGACCAGCTCGTGCCCCCACGGCGCGCGCGCAAACCAGCTCATGAAGATGAACGGGCTGAAGCCACCCTGGTTCTCGTGGAGGTCGAGCACCACCCCGTCGTCTTTCGCGAGGCTGCGCGCGAGCAGGTCGTGATCAACCCGAATCGCACGGAGCGCCGCGTCTTCGTCGCCGCTCTGGAAGTCATAGTTGAACGACAAGAAGCGCACGATGGGCGGCCGCTTCGCAGCGGCGGCCGTGGGTCGGTACACGCAGACGTGGTTGCCGACGAGCTCGAGCGCGTAACCGGCGTAGGGAACGGGCTCGGTCTGCGTACAGCCAATCTTCGCGATGTCGGGGGCGTCGTCGATCTCGAGGCGGCCCTCGCGCTGCTCGTACCGGTGCGGGCGCCGGAAGACGAGCGCCACGTCGGTGGTCGTCCCATCATGCGCGAATCGGATGGTGCGCGTGTCGTTCTCGCGCACCGTGGTCAAGGGGACGACGACGTGCACCGCGGCCTCGGCGGTCTCCTGGAGCGCGGCGACGGGGTTGAGCGCGTTCGTCTCGAAGGGGTGCTCCGCGAGCCAGGTCTCCGTCGCCACGCCATCGATGGCGAGGAGCGTGTCGCCGACCGCAATTCGCGACGCGAGGGCGGGGTCCTTCACGGCCGAGACCCGCACGACGGGGTGACCCGAGACCTGCGCGGCGTGCACCTCGAGCCCGAGCGCGAGGGAGTACGGGTTCGCGTCGGTGGGCGGGTGCAGGCCGCAGTGGCGGTCTCCGAGCGCGTGCTGAATGTGGCGGAGCGCAGCGAGGGCGGCCTCGCGCGTGTCGGCTGCGGCGAGCTCGCGGCGGAGGGCTGCCTTGTGCGTGTCCCAGACGACGCGCCGGCCCGCCGCGAAGACGTGGTGCGTCTCGATGAGCGTCGCGAGGTCGTCGAACGTCCTGGCGTACGAAGGCGACGGCGCCGCTGGAGCCGCGACCGCCGTGGTGGCGTTGCGAACGGGTGGAGCGTTCGAGCACGCAGCAAGCAGCGAAAGCGGAAACAGGAAGCAGAGCGAGCGCACCGGCGGAACCTAACAGGGCCCACGAAGCGCGCCGAGTCGCGGTGGGCATGGGCTTCTCCCCTCGTCGTCAGCTTCACTGCCAGTCCAGACTGCGGGGCGCTCCGTCTGCTGGCGACGCGGTCGCCGAAGGCCAGTGCGCGAATCGAATCGGCCGAGCCAGAGCAGTCCTTCACCTGCAACCCAGGCGGTCGCAGCCGAGCTTCGCGCGAACGGACGCTGGCCCGGGCGCCCTGAACGACCGCCCGGGCGGTGGCCCCGCTGGAGTGTTGCGCCCCGTTGTGATTTCCCCCGCGTATGACTCGCGTGGTGGGGTGCCTGGCGCTGGTGGCGAGCGCGGCGGTGGCGCAGGTGCCGTCGTCGGACCTCGAGCAGGTGTGGCTCGAGGCGCCGGGCCGCGGCTCGCTCTGGGTGGGCAACGGGCAGACCCTCAAGGCCGGCCAGTTCCGCGCGGGCGCCGCGCTGACGTACGGCTACGCGCCCATGCGGTCGACGGCCCTCGACACGCCACAGCCCCTGGTGTCCGACCGCTTCGGCCTGCAGGTGTTCGGCGCCCTGGGGCTCTTCGACTGGCTCGAGGTGTCCACCGTCGTGCCGGCCATTCTCGCGCAGCGCGGCAGTGAGGCGGTGCCCGTCTCGCCCGCCGGCCTCGGCACGCCGTGGCTCCACGTGCGCGTGCCCATCTGGACCGACCCGGGCAAGCCGCTGCTGCTCTCGGCCGGCCTCGGTGTCGGCGTTCCCGTTGGGACCGGTGGCGCTCTCGGCAATGGAGGGCTCGCCTTCCTCCCGCGCATCACCGCTGGCCACGTCTTCCGCGAGCTGCAGTTCGGCGTCGAGCTGTCGGGCGTCTTGCGGCCCGCCGTCGATTACTCGGGCCGTACGGGCCAGCGCCTCGACGTCGTCGGCTCGCAGGTGGCGCTCGCGGGCATGGTGTCGTCGGTGGCCACCTCGGGGCCGCGCGGAGAAGCCTCGCTCCGCGTCTTCGTCCCCCTGTCTGGCGGCCGGCCCGGGGTCGAGTCGCTCTTCGGCGTGCGCTGGCCCGTCGGCGACGTCGAGCTCTTCGGTGGCGCCGGCCCGGCCCTCTTCGGAGAGCCCTCGACTCCCCAGTTGCGCGTGCTCCTCGGCGCGGCCTTCGCCAACGCGCCCATGACGCGCCCGGCCTGCGTCGAGGGGCTGCCCTACGAGCTCGCCGAGTGCCCCGACCTCGACCGGGATGGTGACCGGGTGCCGAACGTCGCCGACCTCGCGCCGCTCGAGCCGGAAGACGCCGACGGCTTTCAGGACACCGACGGCAGGCCCGACCCCGACAACGACGGCGACGAGGTGCCCGACGCCGCCGACCGCTGCCCCAACGAGCGCGGCCCACAGGAGAACGGCGGCTGCCCCGACCGCGATGGCGACGACGACGGGGTGCTCGACCGGCTCGATGGGTGTCCCGCGCAGGCCGGGCCTCGTGAGAACGCCGGCTGCCCCGACACCGACGTCGACGTCGATGGCGTCATCGACCGGCTCGACGCGTGCCCTGGCGTGACCGGCGCGGTCGAGAACCGCGGCTGCCCGTGGCCCGACTCCGACGCCGACGGCGTCGTCGACCGCGAAGACAACTGCCCACAGGCCTCGGGGCCCCGGCTCAACGCGGGCTGTCCCGTCGAGCAGCGGCAGCTCGTCGGCATCACCTCCGAGCGGCTCCTCACGCGCGAGAAGGTGTTCTTCGACACCGGCAAGGCCACGATTCAGAAGCGCTCCTTCGCGCTGCTCGACAACCTCGCGGCGGTGCTGGTCGGCCACCCCGAGCTGAGCGTGCGCATCGAGGCGCACACCGACTCGGCCGGCAAGCCAGAGCTGAACCTTGCGCTCTCGCAGGCGCGGGCCGACGCGGTGAAGGCGGCGCTCGTATCACGCGGCGTCGACGTCGCCCGGCTGGTCGCCCAGGGCTTCGGCGGCGAGCGCCCCGACGACACCAACGACACCCCCGCGGGCCGGGAGAACAACCGGCGCGTCGAGTTCTTCATCCTCCCGGCTCCGTGAGTCACGATGGCTGACGTCGACCTCCTCGACCGGAACACCTTCGTCACCCGCTTCGGGGCGAGCGACGTGCGTGACCGGGTGCTGGGGCGGCTCCACCGGCTGCTCGAGACGCAGCCCAACGGAGACGACGACGCCGTCGTCGAGTGGCTCGAAGACGTGGTGGGGTGGATCTTCGAGCGCGGGCGGGTGCCCAGCCGTCGCGAGGGCGAGTCGGAGCACGACGCCCGCTTGCGCGTGCTGCTCGAGGTGTTCGACGAGGTGCCGAAGACGCGCGAGGCGGTGCAGCGCACGGTGGGCGCGCTGGTGACGCGGCTGTCGGCGGCGCCGCTGCTGGGCACCGTGGGCCTGCCGCGGCAACCGGGCCTCCTGCGCGAGGCCCTGACGCGGCTGTCGGCGGGCGTGCTCCCCGCGCCGCCCATCGAGAAGGACCTGGCCCGGCTGCTCGAGCGCCTCTTCACCCGCCGCGAGGCCGTCGACTGGTTCCTCGGGCTGCCGCAGCCGGTGCGCACGCGCCTCGAGCGGGCCCTGGCCCTCGACGCCAGGCCGGTCGACGAGCTGATGCGTGGCGGCGCGAAGGAGGCCGCGCTCGCCCTCGCCAGTCAGGTGTCGGCGCTCGGGCTCCAGCCGGTGCTGCAGCAGGCCTCGGGCGTTTCGCCGTCGCAGTCGCCGTTCGTGCGCCTCACGGGCCTCACCCACGCGCTGGTGGCCGGGCAGGGTGACGCCTCGCCGGTCGACGCGTGCATCGCCGACTGCCACGAGGTGCTGCGGCTGGTGCGCGACGGGCTCGACGAGACGGGCATCAGCCTCGACCTCGTCTTCGACCTCGAGCGGGCGCGCGCGCTCCTCAACCGCCTGGAGCGGCTGGTGGCCGTGCTGGGCCCCGACGAGGCGCGGCGCGAGGTGGCGTGGACGCGGCTCGAGCGCGAGCTCGTCACCGGGCTGGTCGAGCAACACAGCCTGGGCGCGCTGTGGCGCAGCACCACCACGCTGCTCGCCCGGCGCATCACCGAGAAGGTGGGCAGCACCGGAGAGCACTACCTGGGCCAGAGCCGGGCCGACCAGCACGCCATGTTCGACTCGGCGGCCGGCGGTGGCGCGCTCACGGCGGTGATGGTGCTGCTCAAGTTCTTCGTCTTCTGGGCGAAGCTGCCGCTCCTCATCGACGCGGTGGCGGTGGGGCTCAACTA
>JALOQF010000214.1 GCA_025459425.1 Myxococcaceae bacterium
TGACGTACCTCGAAGCCGTGGTGCTGGGCCTCGTGCAGGGGGCCGCTCGAGGAGAAGCGCGAGCGCTTCGAGACGACGGCGGCTGGCGAGAAACTCGGCCCAGCACAGCGGCAACCGAGCTCGATGAGTTTCGGCTCGTTGCGCCGAGCAGGCCCCGGCGGCCCTCACGGAGCTTCGGCATGCTCGCGTCCCCGCAGCTCGATCAGCAGCGGCACCTGCATCACTCCGGGAGCGCCCCTGCTGGGCCAGTCGGAGAGGATCGGTGTGTCTCGCAGGCGGCCGTCGAGCAGAGGGCACGTGCGCTTGCAGGCATCAGCTCACGGTGCAGCGGGTGGTGCCAGCTCCGCTGGGGACTCGCTGACACCGACTCGCCGGGGCACAGCAACGACCTCTCGTCTCGTCGTTCAGCGTCGATCGCGGGCGCGGTCGACGAGGGCGCGGAGGGTGCGTGCTCCGGGGAGGCGTCTGAGCTGTCCGGACTGCCCGCTGGCGAGGCGCCAGGTGAGGGTCTCGACGGTGTCGAAGAGGCGTTCACGCACGGAGCGGCCGTCGTTGAGGACGGGCGGGTTGGCGCTCTCGGCGACGGGGAGCCAGCGCGGGTGGCAGGGGGTGGCGGTGGCGAAGCTGCCGGGCCTGGCGACGGTGACGGCGCGTGGGGCCTCGGCGTCGAGGGGGGGAGGTGCGCCGAGGCGGCGTGCGATCTTGTCGAGGGCATCGACGAACAGATCGAGCTGGGCGTCGGTCCAGGTCGCGGGGAGGCCGAAGAGGAGACGTGAGCGTGGCCCGTCGAGGACGCCTCGCGCGAAGACGCCGGACTCGGCGAGTTGCCTGAGCCAGAGATCGGTGAGGCCCTCGTCGCCCATCCACACGGGCACGATGGGAGAGACCGAGGGGCCGGTGTCGAAGGCGCGGGCGCGCAGGGCCTCGAGGGCGGCCTGGGCGAGATCGAGGGCGCGGGTGCGGCGGTGGGCCTCGAGTTCGATCAGCTCGAGGCGTCTGGTGAGGCCCGCGGTGGCGCCGGCGCTGACGCGGGTGGCGAGGAAGGGCACGAACGCTTCGACGACGGCGCGAACGCCGGCGATGACGACGGTGCCGCCGCCGAGGGTACAGACGTGGAGATCGGCCTGACCGGCGAGCTCGAAGTGTTCGAGCACGCCCATTCCGGTTTCGCCGAGGGGGCCGGGGCCGAGGGCGTCGAAGACGATGGTGGGGGCATGGGCGCGCTGGGCGAGCTCGAGGAGGCGCGGGAGTGGGGCGAGGTCTCCTTCGTGGGGGCGGACGCCGTCGATGAGGACGAGGCGCTCGCCGTGGGTCTCTGCGAGGCGTTGGGCGAGGTGTTCGGGGGACGAGAAGGGCAGGCCCGAGAGGCCCGTTCGGCGGGTGAGGCGGGCGTCGACGAGGCGTGACGCGTCGGCCTGTTCGAGGGCGCGCAGCGCGGTGGCGAGGGAGTCGACGAGGGCGGCGGCGTCGGCCTTGAGTCTGGCGGCGAGGCGGCTCTCGAGCTGGGACACGAGGGTCGACGAGCGGGTGACCTCGAGGCCGAAGCGTCGAATCGCGGCGGAAGCGGCCTCTTTCACGCGGGTGTCGGTGGCGAGGCCCAGCACGTCATCGGTGGACGCGTTGAGCAGCTTCGAGCCATCGGTCTCGACCTCGGCGGCACCGGGCACGGCGTCGACGCGGGCATTGGCGACGAGGCGGGGGCCGCCGTGGGGGAGGGCGAGGGAGAGGGACATGGCGGGGGACTTGGGAGACCTGGTGCGGTGAGAGGCCTTATCAGGTCGCCGGTCGCCAGACGGGCCGTGCTCGGGGGCCTTCCCCAAGCCCCCCAAGTCACCCAAGTCCCCCGATCAGTTGCGCCTCCACCCACACGCTGGTAAGCGCGCCGCCCGCTGAGGAATCACCCCCAGCGCATCACCGCACCTCTGGGCCTCGACCCACGTGCGAGAGAAGGAACAGGACACCATGAAGGGTCTCATCGGCAAGAAGGTCGGCATGACGCAGATCTTCAACGACGAGGGCAACGTCGTCCCCGTCACCGTCATCGACATCTCGTCGTGCGAGGTCGTCGGCCACCGCACGCTGGAGAAGGACCAGTACACGGCCGTCATCCTCGGCTTCAAGGACGCCAAGGAGAAGCACCTCACGAAGGCCCAGGCCGGTAACTTCAAGAAGGCCGGCGCCAAGCCCAAGCGCGTCGTGAAGGAGTTCCGCGTCGACGCCGCCGACCTCGCCAACTTCAAGGTGGGCGAGCCCGTGAAGGCCGACCTCCTCTTCAAGAAGGGCGACCTCGTCGACGTGACCGGCATCACCAAGGGCCGCGGCTACCAGGGTGTCGTCAAGCGCTGGAGCTTCCGCGGCTTCGGCCAGACGCACGGTACCCACGAGTACCGCAAGCACCCCGGCGCCATCGGTCAGCGTAAGACGCCCGGCCGCGTGTACCCGAACAAGAAGCTCCCCGGGCACTACGGCGTCGAGCAGGTCACCACCCAGAACCTCACCCTCGCCGACGTCATCGCCGACAAGAACCTGCTGCTCGTCAAGGGCGGCGTCGCCGGTCACAACGAGGGCATGGTGGTCGTCAAGCCTGCGATCAAGTCGCAGATGCGCGCCGCCCACAAGGCCGGGAAGAAGTAAGTCCCGCTCACTTCCACCACGGGAGCCGTCACGCACGTGAGCTCGCGCGCCGCTTCGGGTTTCTTCTTCGACGTCGGCGTCGCTCGTCGCTCGCGGCGCAGCCTCTCGTGGTGGTGTGCCCTCGCGCTCGTCGCGAGCGCCTGCGGCCCCACCGACCGCACGGTGCTGCTCAACCTCGGCGAACCCTGCGTGCCCGGTGACACGGGCGCGGTGTGCCGCGATGGGCTCTGCATCGCCCTCGACGACCAGTCGGGCTTCTGCACCAGCACCTGCACCGACACCTGCCCCGACGGCTTCGTCTGCGAGGGCGCCGGCCGCTACGGCCGCATCTGCCGCGCGCTCTCGGGCTGCAAGACCAACGTCGATTGTCCGGCCGGCCACACCTGTAACGCCGAGACGGGCAACTGCTTCATCCAGGTCTCGCGCGCCATCTGCTCGCCCTGCCAGGACGTCGCCCAGTGCCCGACCGGCGGCGCGTGCTTCACCGCGATCGGCTCGGGCGAGAAGTTCTGCACCGCGCCCTGCGGCGCCGCCGACGCCTGCCCTTCGGGCACCACCTGCCGCGACATCCCCGCCGGGAAGGACAACGCGCTCGTCAAGCAGTGCGTGCCCCTCAACGAGACCTGCAACGCCGGGCGCCCCCTCTGCACCGTGTGCGCGGGCGACGACGAGTGTGGCGGGCCGTTCGATCTCTGCGTGCGCAACGTCGTCTCGGGTGAGCAGTTCTGCGGCCGTGACTGCAACCCGGCGAAGAACGTCTGCCCCATGCCCGGCTGCGACCCCGCCAGCCTCGACGCCGCCCAGAACCCCGACTGCCCCAGCGGCTTCTCGTGCCTCAACCTCAAGTCGCCGGCGGCCGAGAACGGGCGCGGGCCGTACCAGTGCGTGCCCAACTCGAACACCTGCCGCGGGTACTGCGACCCGACCCTCGAGCGCGGACAGCTCTCGTCGCAGTGTGGCGTGGGCCGCCTCTGCCAGGCCGGCTCGTGCCAGCCCGCCATCGACGGGCGCCAGTGCTCGCCGTGCAGCACCAACGACGACTGCCGGCGCGGCGGGTTCTCCGAGAACCGCTGCATCGTCAACACCTGCGCGAACTGCCCCTTCAAGGGTGAGTCGTTCTGCTCGACGCCGTGCCTCGACGACGCTGCCTGCGTGCGCTCGTACGGCACCGGCTTCGTCTGCAAGGACGTGACGGACCCGACGGGACCGACGCGGAAGTACTGCATGCCGCAGCGGGGTTCATGTCAGGGCGGCCTCAAGCGCCTCGGTGAAGACTGCAACGCCAACGGCGCGCTCGACTGCCTCACGGGCGTGTGCGTGAAGGCGGGCCTGTCGGCGTTCTGCTCGAACACCTGCACGAAGGACGACCAGTGCGGCGACGGCCGCTACCGCTGCTGCGAGGCGACGGCCACGGGCTACGACTGTGCGCCCGAGAAGCGCGGCGCCGACGGTCCGCTCGCCGGCATGGGTGTGTGCTCGCCAGTCGGAGGCCTCTTCGGTGACGACTGCGCTCCGGGCCGGCCCCCGTGCCAGTCGGGCACCTGCCTCGATCTCGGCACCGCGCGCGTCTGCAGCGTGACGTGCCCGACGGGTCAGTGCCCGATGGGCTTCAGCTGCCGCCGCGCGCAACGGAGCCAGGCGAGCGACCAGTCCGTCGACGTGTGTTTCCCGACGGGCGGCGGAACCCCCGGCGCGAGCTGCGCGTTCGGCCCCGCCGCGTGTGAGTCGGGCCTCTGCATCCGCAAGGACTCGGGCCCCATCTGCACCCAGTCGTGCATGGCCGACGCCGACTGTCCGACGGACTGGCGCTGCGAGCCGCTCGCCACCGTCGACAACCGCTCGGTGCAGGCGTGTCTGCCGCCGGCGCTCCAGGAGTGACGTTTCTCACCCGGTGAGAGGCGGCCTTCCGCCTCAAAACTGCCTGTTTCTTCCCTTCACGGGTGTGCTAGCACCGCGCACCCTCGACGACACCCCGATGCGCGCGTCTGCCGTCACTTCGTTGATCGTGATTGCCGCTGCTGCGGTGGCACTGGCCGCGTGTCAGGACCGCCAGCGAACGCGCCGCATCGTCGAGACGTTCGTCGTCGTTCCGGGCACGCCGAGCGTCGACGAGAAGGCTCCAGCCGTCGAGCAGGACACCACCCGCGCCACCGACAGCTTCGCCGTCAACGTGCCGCGCCAGTGCGACGTGTACACCCAGCTCTCGGTGCGGAAGTACGACATCCTCTGGGTCGTCGACTCGTCTGGCTCGATGGGTCCCAAGCAGGCGCGGCTCGCGGCGAACTTCCAGGGCTTCATCAACCAGCTCGTCGGCGCTCAGCCGCCCATCGACTTCCACATCGCCGTCACCACCACCGACAGCGACGATCCGGCGACGCGCGGGCGGCTGCGCCGCTGGACCCTGGGCGCCAACACCGACGACTTCATCGCCTGCGCGCCGAACCAGCAGGGCCAGGTGACGTGCAACACCGGCGGCAACACCGCCACCGCGGTGATGGCGTTCAACCAGATGTCGCAGGTCGGCATCACCGGCAGCCCCCAGGAGCGCGGCCTCTTCGCCGCCTACCTCGCACTCACCAACCCGCTCAACGTCAGCACCGAGGCCGTCGTTCGTTTCGTTCGCCCCGAGGCGGCCCTCTACGTCGTCTTCGTCTCGGACGAGGACGACGCCTCGTGCACGCCGCTCACCCGGCAGCCGGTGTGTACGGCCGACCCCGGTTGCCGCTGCGCGAATGATCAGATCCTCACCGCCGCGGGCAACTGGGGCTCGACGGACTACTTCGTGCGCTTCTTCGAGACCTTCAAGGGCTACGGCAACGGCGAGGCCGTGGCGGTCGCGGCCATCACCGCGGTCGACCCCGACGCGGGCGTGCCCTCGCAGTTCGGCGACCCCAGCCCGCACGTCGGCTGCTGCCGCAACCGCGCGCAGCCCGACGCCGGGTGTCCTTCATCTGGCGCCAACGATGGCGGCTTCGAGATCTCGTACTTCGGTGGCCGCTACGTGCAGGTCGCTGCCGAGACGGGCGGGGTGGCGGTCGACATCTGCCAGGATGACTTCTCGGGCGCGCTGGCGTCGCTCGGCTTCTCGGCCTCGGGCCTGCGCCGCGAGTTCCGCCTCAGCCGTGGGCCCGACGTGCGTGAGCAGGGTGGCGTCGCGCGCGGCATGGAAGCCTTCGTGGCGGCTCCGACGGCGATGATGTGCCAGGTCGACGGGAACTGCCCGGCCAACGAGTTCTGTCGCAACGGGCGCTGTGCCCGTCGCGTCGAGGTGCGCACCGACGGGCCTGCCAACGGCGCGCAGTACGTGCGCTGCGATCTGGCGGGCCTGCGCAACCTGGTTCGTTTCGAGGGTACGTCGGTGCCCGAGTCCTTGAGCACGGTCGAGGTCTGTTACGACGTGCTCGCCAACTTCCAGACGAGCTGTCCTTAAGCCGAGGTGCCATGAGCGTTCGAAACGTGTTCAAGATGACTGCGCTGTCGCTGGTGTTGGCTGCCGGCGCGGCGTCGGCCCAAGCGGTCGGCGAGGGTGACGAGCTCGTCGAGAAGGTGGCCGTCCGAAACCGCCTCTACATGGTCGAGCGGCGCTTCGAGATCGGCGGCAACGTCGGCTTCACGCTGCTGCCGCGGCTGACCGACCACTACAACTTCAACGCGTCGGCCGCCTACAACGTGGTCGAGTGGTTCGCCGTCGAGGCCCGCGTCGGCTACGCGTACTCGCGGCAGACCTCGCTCGCCGACCAGGTGAAGGAGGCCTTCAGCAGCCAGAACACCCTGCCGAAGATCAACGACTTCTCCGACCTCTGGCAGATGGGCTTCAACGGCGTGGTGGGCGCCCGGTTCCAGCCCATCTACGGCAAGCTGAACCTGCTGGCTGAGCTGCCCGTGCACTTCCAGCTCTACCTCTGGGCTGGTGGTGGTGTGGGCAGCTTCACCCGCGAGTCGCTGCTCATCTGCCCGCAACGCTCTGGCAGCTCGTGCACGGGGTACTTCCGCGAGGGAGACAACCCGCCGGTCATCAAGCCCATCGTGTCGTTGGCGCTCGGCTTCCGCTTCTTCGTCGCCAACCGCCACGCGGTGCGCCTCGAGGCCCGCACGTGGTCGTGGCTCGACTCGTACTACGTCGGCGTCGACCGCCCGATGGTGACGGCGAACAACCCGACGGCTGGCGGCATGCTTTCGCCGAACGCCGGCGTCACCACCCTGAGCCAGATCGACCTCGGCTACAGCTTCGTCTTCTAAGGGACACGCTCACCATGCTTCCTTCTTTCCTGCGTTCGACCCTGATGATCGCTGCCCTGCTGGTGGGCGGTCAGGCGGCTGCCGCCACCTCGTGGCTCTCGGCTCCCTCGATGCTCGTCCTGGCCCAGGCTGGCGCCGCGGCTGACGACGACGAAGACGAGCCGGCCAAGCCGGCCGAGAAGAAGCCCGACGCCCCAGCGGCCGCGACGCCCACGACGCCGACGGCTCCGCCCGACGCGCCAGCGGTCGCTCCCGCGGGTGCCACGGCCACCGCTTCGGCCGAGCAGATGAAGCTCGTCAACGGCGCACCGCTCTTCAACCCGAACGTCGGCGTGCACATCGTCGAGCAGAAGCGCTTCTCCGACTCTGGCCGCTTCGAGGTGACGGTGTACCCGGTGGCGTTGCAGGTGAACGGCAAGTTCACCCAGCACTTCGGCACCATGGGCCAGCTGACGTACCACCTGCAGGAGAACTTCGGCCTGATGATCACCGGCGGTGGCAACTGGTTCAACGCCGAGTCGTCGCTCAACGGCGAGCTCGTCGAGAAGGCGCGCGTCGAAGCGCAGGCCGCCTCGTCGCTCTTGTGGACGTGGGGCGTGATGGGCGGCGTCGAGGTGACCCCGTTCTACGGCAAGTTCACCCTCTTCGAAGGCACGCTCGCCCAGTTCTCGTTCGTCATCAATGGCGGCGCCGGTATCGGCGGCACGCGGCACCAGCTCAAGCCCGAGAACACGCGACAGGACGGCACCATTTCTCCCGCCACCTACGGCGACACCGGCCTGCGCTTCATGGCTGCCCTCGGCGCCGGCTTCCGCCTGCAGCTCGGCAACCGCTTCGCGTTCCGGCTCGAGGTGCGAGACGTCGTCTACACGGCGCGCGTCGAGCAGGTGAACGGCTGCAACGTCGAAGATCTGCGCGCGATGGACACGGCGCTGCGAGCCGGTCGCCCGGTGTCCAGCGCGACCGTCGGTGGTGGCTGCCGCGTCGACACCTTCGACGGCACCGACGAGAACGGACTGCGTAACTCGAACAACGTTCCGCTCGCGCTGGGCCTCGTCCGCACGCCGTCGTCTGACGTGCTCAACAACGTCGGCCTCTACGCCGGCCTCTCGATTCTGTTCTGACCGGTGACCGCCCCCATGACTCGCGCCCTCACGCTCGTTGCTCTGCTGACCGCGGCCATCGCGCCCGCCCAGGACCTCGCGACCTACAACAAGGCGCTGTCGGCCTATAACGGAGGCTCGTTCGAAGACTCGGCCAAGCTCTTCTACGACGTCTACAACACCACCACCGACAACGACCTCAAGCTCAAGGCCGAGTACTACCTGGCCTCGAGCTTCCAGCGGCAGAACCTGCCGTTCACCGCGTTCGTCTTCTACTCGCCGATCCTCAAGGCGGGTCCGGCGCACCCGTTCCACGGCAAGGCGGTCGAGGCGCTGGTGACGCTGCAGGAGCAGCTCAACGACGACTACCTGATCCCCTCGCAGCTCAACAACCTCTACGACAAGTACGCCGAGGCCTGGGCCACGCTGCCGCTCGAGGTGCTCTCGCGCATCAACTACCTCATCGGCCGCATCGCCCACCGCCGGGGCAAGCTCGACGAGGCCAAGCAGTTCCTCGAGGCGGTGCCCGACACGAGCCAGGTGTACGCCAAGGCGCTCTACCTGCAGGGCATCTGCCTCGCCGACCCGCGCTACCCGGCGTCGAGCGAAGACGACAAGCGCAAGAACCAGGAGCAGGCGGCGGAGATCTTCGAGAAGGTGCTCAAGATCGACCCGCGCGCGAAGATGATCGATCTCGCCGAGATCCAGCAGCTCGCGAACCTGGGCCTCGGCCGCGTGCAGTACGGCCTGGGCAACTTCGACCGCGCGGTGAAGTCGTACGACCGGATTCCCCGGTTCTCGAAGTACTGGGACCAGGCGCTCTTCGAGAACGGCTTCGCGCGCTTCCAGAACGACGACTACGGCGGTGGCCTCGGCTCGCTCCAGGCGCTCTACGCTCCGCAGTTCGCCGGCGCCTTCCAGCCCGAGTCGTGGATCCTCACCTCGACCATCTATTACTTCGCCTGCCTCTACGAGGAGTCGAAGTCGGCGCTGGTGCAGTACGAGAACATCTACCTGCCGATGGGTGAGGCGCTGAAGCCGCTCATCGAAGGCGAAGCGAAGGACACGAACTTCTACTTCAAGCTGGTCGACGGGGCCGAGGCCGAGAAGCTGCCGCGCGCCGTTCTCAACTGGGTGCGGTCGAACGAGCGCATGCTCGGCCTCTTCCAGATGCTGCGGCAGATCGATGCCGAGAAGGGCGCCATTGAGCAGATCCAGTCGTGGCGGGCGGCGAAGCTGTCGAACGAGCTCATCTCGTACCTCGACCAGAACCGCGCGACGCTCGAGCAGGTCGCCGGCCAGACGGCGAAGAACCGCCTCACCGAGGCCTTCCGTTCGATCAAGGGCTTCGGCGACCAGGCTGAGATCATTCGGTTCGAGATCGCCAAGGCCGAGAAGGAGTTCGCCGAGTCGGGCGCCGACCAGACGACGCTGCTCAAGAAGCAGACGCTCTATCGGCCGCAGATGCCCGCCGAGAACTGGAACTACTGGAAGTTCCAGGGCGAGTTCTGGCGCGACGAGATCGGCTACTATCAGTACACCCTCAAGAAGGGCTGCCCGGTCGGCAAGAACTAGAGGGCCCGACGGCGCGGTGGCCAACGCTCAACCGCGCGTCTTTTCAGTCACTTTCTTTCGTGCGGACCCGTGGTGTAGGGTCCGCGCGTTTTTTCTCCGACAGGAGCTCGCTGCATGAAGCCGTTCTCCACTCGCATCCTCTCTGCGTCCGCCGCTGCGCTGCTGCTGACGTCTCCTCCCGTGCTCGCGCAGGCCAAGAAGGGCGCGCCTGCGACGAAGGCCACGCCCGCCGCCAAGCCAGACCCGAAGGCGGCTGCCGACGCTGCCAAGAAGGCCGCCGAGGCCGCCAAGAAGCCCGAGGAGCGCCGGGGCCCCGCGAAGCTCGAGGCGCGCGAGACGCCCAAGATGGAGGACATGGAGAAAGAGGCCATCGCGGACAAGAAGCGCGATGAGCAGATCGAGTCCGCCAAGAAGATCATCCCGAAGATCGAAGACGGCAACCCGCAGAAGTCCGAGCTGCTCTTCCAACTCGCCGAGCTCTACTGGGAGAAGTCGCGCTACCTGTACCGCAAGGAGATGCTGAAGTTCTTCGATCAGCAGAAGGAGGCTGACGAGAAGAAGAACCGCGGCGAGAAGGTCTCGGAGCCGAAGGAAGACCACCGCGAGTCCGAGCTGTACCGCTCCGAGACGATGCGGCTCTACGAGACGATTCTGCGCGAGTACCCCTCGTACGAGCGAAAGGACGAGGTGCTCTTCAACCTCGCCTACAACCTCTACGACACCGGCAAGAAGGACCAGGCCGTCAAGCGCTACGAGGAGATGCTCAAGCAGTACCCCGGGTCGAAGTTCGTGCCCGACACCTACGTGCAGCTCGGCAACCACTACTTCGACGTGGCCAACGTGCTCGACAAGGCGCGCAGCTACTTCGAGAAGGCGTTCGCCACGCCCAACCCGCGCATCAAGTCGTACGCGCTGTACAAGCTGGCCTGGTGTGACTTCAACGCGGGCGACCATGAGAAGGCGCTCAAGAAGCTCCAGGACACCGTCGACCTCGCCGAGAAGGGTGGCAAGGAGAAGAGCTTCACGGATTTGAAGAACGAGGCCCTCCAGGACTCGATCCGCATGTTCACGCAGCTCAACCGCGCCGACGACGCCATCGCCTACTACAAGGCGAAGGCCGGCAAGAAGAAGCAGACCAGCCTCATCACCAAGCTGGGCTTCGCGCTGGCCGACGCCGGTCACCACGACAACGCCATCAAGTCGTTCCGCTACCTGCTCAACGACAACCCGAACGCCGAGAACGCTCCCGACCTGCAGCAGTCGGTCATCAAGTCGTACGAGGGCCTGCGCCAGCGCGACAACGTGAAGGCCGAGGTGAAGAAGCTCGCCGAGCTCTACCGGCCCGGATCGTCGTGGTGGGAAGCGAACAAGTCGAAGAAGGAAGTGCTGCGCAACGGCTTCAACGTCGCCGAAGAGGCGATGCGCACCACCGTGACCGAGTACCACAACGAGGCGCAGAAGACGAAGTCGGTGGCCACGTACCGGCTCGCGCGCGACATCTACAAGCAGTACGTCGACGGCTTCGCGGCGAGCGACGACGAGGCCTTCGTCTCGGACCACGCCTTCAACCTGAAGTTCTACTACGCCGAGATCCTCTGGGCGCTCGAGGAGTGGGAGCCCGCGGCCACCCAGTACGATCAGGTCACCGCGTTCAAGATTCCCAACCGCGCCGAGGCCAAGGAGATCTCGCAGGAGAAGTACCGCCAGTCGGCCGCCTTCAACGCGATCCTCTCGTACGACAAGCTCGTGAAGATCGAGCGTGGCGTGCTGCAGAAGACCGATCTCAAGGACGACAAGCTCGTCGAAGAGAACAAGAAGAAGGGCGCGGTCGAGAAGACGGCGAAGGTCACGAAGCGCAACGCGACCGAGCTTCAGGAGAAGCCGATCACGAAGTTCGAGACGGCCCTCATCAACGCCTGCGACAAGTACAACCAGCTGTACCCGAAGAACCCGGACGAGGTGGACATCGCCTACCAGGCGGCCGTGATCTTCTACGACAAGAACCACTTCGTCGAAGCCGCGCGCCGGTTCGGTGACATCATCGGCAAGTACCCCGAAGAGAAGCGCTCGGCCGACGCTGCCGACCTCTCGATGGGCGTGCTCGAAGAGAAGGAAGAGTGGCTCGAGCTGAACAAGATCTCTCGCGCCTTCAAGGCCAACGAGAAGTTGATGAAGAAGGCCTCGAAGGAGTTCGCGACCCGCGTCACCAACGTCGTCGAGGGCTCGCAGTACAAGTACGTCGACGAGGTGGTCTACCGGAAGGAGAAGGACGTCAAGAAGGCCCGCGACCTCTTCCTCGAGTTCCAGAAGGAGTTCCCGAAGTCGAAGAACGCCGACCGCGCCATGGTGTTCGCGATGGAGATCTCGCGCGAAGCCAACGAGCAGGACAAGTCGATCGAGATCGGCGAGCGGATTCTCAAGGAGTATCCCAACTCGATGTTCGACTTGCGCGTGAAGAACGGCCTCGCCTTCTTCTACGAGAAGGTCGCCAACTTCGAGAAGTCGGCCGCGATGTACGAGAACTTCATCGCCACCTACGACCTGGCGGCAGGCGACAAGGCCGTCGGCTACGAGAACATCAAGCAGCTCCTCAAGGACGAGAAGGACGCCCGCGAGAAGGCCGAGAAGGCGGCCAAGGCGGCCAAGAAGGAGCTGCCGAAGGGTGAGGCGATCACCACGTTCCAGATCCCCGCGAAGGGTGAGGACGCGGCGGCGCTGAAGACCGAGCGCGAGGCGCAGATCAAGGCCGCCAACGATTGGGTTGCCGACGCGCAGTACAACGCCGGCTTCTGGTACGAGGGCGTCGGCAAGTTCGACAAGGCGATCGCCGCGTACAAGCGCTACGTCACGCGTTTCAAGCATCGGGCTCGTGCTCGAGCGCACCGGCCAGCTTGCCGAAGCGACGAAGCACTACGACACCTTCCTCACCACCTACGCGAAGGACGCGCGCGTCACCGAGCCCCGCAAGCTCGACGTGAAGTACCGCCAGTTCCTCATCGCGCAGAAGCTGAAGGACACCGCCGGCGCCGACCGCCTCGCGAAGGAAATCGTCGCCGCGTTCCCCAAGCTCAAGGAAGACGAGAAGAAGCTCGACCGCGCCATGCTGGCCGTCGCGCACACGCGCTTCGTGCAGCTCGAGCCGACGTGGAACGCGTACGTCGCGCAGCGCTTCAAGGCCATCGGCACGTTCAAGAAGGACCTGCCCGTGAAGCAGAAGGCGCTGGCGGACCTCGAGAAGAGCTACACCGAGGTGCTCGCGCTCGGGAACCCCGACTACGGCATCGCGGCGCTCACGCGCATCGGGTTGCTCTACGCCGACCTCGCCAAGGCGCTCGTCGATCTGCCGGACCCGAAGGGCTTCGACGAAGATCAGCTCGCCATGTTCCGCGGAGAGCTCGAGAACCGCTACATCTTCCCGCTCGAAGAGAAGGCGGTCGAGGCGTTCGACAAGTCGCTCGCGAAGTCGACCGAGCTCACGCTCTACAACGAGTGGACGCTCCTCGCGCAGGACAACCTCAACAAGTACAAGCCGGGCACCTACGGCAAGGCGCGTGACGTCAGCTACCGGGGCAGCGAGTTCTTCGTCACTTCGGGCTTCGAGAAGCAGCCGTCGGCCAACGACGCGCCCTTGTCGACGGTGCAGGAAGAGGTGATGCCGGCCGCCGCCCCCACGCCCGCGCCAGCCCCGAATGGACCGTCTGCCGCCGCCACCGGCGCAGGCGCTGGTAGCCGCTGAAGGCTCGAGAGGACTCACACATGAAGCTCAAGATCGTCGCCCTCTCTGCTGTCGCCTCGGCCACCGCCTTCACCGGGTGTGTCACCACGCCCGAGCCTCCCAAGGAGGAGGTCAAGCCGGTGCAGCCGCAGGTCATCAAGCTGCCAAGCCCGAAGGAGAACTTCGACAAGGCCATTGCCGCGTTCGACGCGGGTAACCTCGACGAGGCGAAGGCGCTCTTCACCAAGGTGGCCGAGAAGGCGCCCAACAACATCGTCACCCAGTACAACCTGGGCGTCATCGCCGAGCGGCAGGGGCGCCTCGTCGACGCGCAGGGCCACTACGAGGCGGCGCGCAAGCTCGACCCCAAGCACAAGCCCACGCTGCTGAACCTCGGCAAGGTGTACCGGCTCCAGGACAAGTTCCAGGAAGCGATCGCTCTCTACGAAGAGGCGCTCAAGGACGACGAGTTCGACGTCGAGCTCAACAACAACCTCACCGTCGCCTACCGGCTGGCGAAGAACTACGCCAAGGCCGAAGAGACGGCGCGTCGCGTGCTCTCGCGCACCAAGGACAACCCCGACGCGTACAAGAACCTCGCGCTCATCTACTTCGACCAGGGCAACCTGCCGCTCGCGCAGTTCATCTCGGCGAACGCGAAGAAGCTCGATGAGAAGGATCCCGGCGTCTACAACAACCTCGGCCTCATCTTCCTCCAGCAGCAGGAGAAGCGGCAGGCGCTCGCGCAGTTCCAGAAGGCCGTGAGCCTCAACAAGGACTTCGCGCCCAGCCTCTTCAACATCGGCGCGATGGCGCTCAGCTACCGCGACTACCTGACGGCCGAGAAGAACCTGGGCCGCACCACCGAGCTCGATCCGACGCGGTACGAGAACTTCCTCGCGTACGCGTGGGCGCTCGACGGCCAGAAGGGCAAGGACCCGAAGAAGGGCGTCAAGGCGGGCGAGGTGTTCGAGAAGGTGCTCTCGCTCAAGGCCGGCCAGAACGACGCCATCTGTGGCGCCGCCTGGGCCTACGCCGCCGACAAGTCGGGCTGGGACAAGGCGCTGGGGTTCTTCGAGAAGTGCAAGGCCATTCCGGGCACCTCGGAGCAGGATCAGAAGCTCATCGACAACAAGGTGAAGGGCATTCTGGCGATGCAGAAGTCCGGTCAGCAGGCGCCCAAGGAGCCCGAGAAGCCGAAGCCGGTCGCCCCGACGGGCCCGTCGATGCTCGACAAGGCCGAGAAGGAGGCCGAGTCGACGCCAGCCGAAGCGCCTCCCGCTGGCGGCGAGACACCTCCGGCTGGTGGCACGACGCCTCCGCCCGCGGGTGCGACTCCGCCTGCCGGTGGTGCGACGCCTCCGCCCGCCACGGGCGCAGCACCGGCGCCGGCCGACCCGAACGCGGCGCCCGCGAAGCCCGAAGAGAAGAAGTAATTCTCAGAAGTTGAGACAGGGCGCGGGTGGTTCGAACGCGCCTGAGGTGGGCTTCACAACGACGCGCTGATCCCATAGGGTCCGCGAACTTTTCAGGAACCAGGGCCCTGCCACAGCTGTCCACAGGGCCGTACGCTGTCGAAGGAGACTCGAATGAAGCGCTTTCTCGGTGTGGTGCTGGTGGTGATGGCGGTCGCGGCTCCGTCGTTCGCGCAGGAGAAGGTGATTCGTGAGGCCGACCGCGTGGTGACGCGCAAGAAGACGGTCATCGACTTCACCGACGTCGCGGTCGAAGGCGAGCTCACCAAGCCCGAAGGCAGCTACTCGGTGAGCAAGAAGAAGACGACGTTCCGCACGCTGATCAAGGTGCGCGACAACTTCAACCCTGAGCTCCAGAAGTCGGTCGACAACCTCTGAGTCGTTCCTCCGTCGGCCGGACGGATTCTTCACGCTGGCTTCCACACCGCAGTCGCTTGACGCAGCACGAGGTTCTCTTATGGCGAACAAGGTCACCTTCGAGATCACCAGCCCCGATGGCAAGACGTCCGAGTCGACGTCGGAGCTCGAGAGCATCATCCTCGGGTCGGGCGACTCGGCGAACGTGAAGGTCGTCGACCCGAAGGTCTCGAACCTCCACTGCATGGTGAAGGTGGCGGCCGACGGGAAGCTCGTCGTCATGGATCTCGGCTCGGCCGAGGGCACGAAGGTCGGCGCCGAGGCGGTGAAGGAGAAGCCGATCGCCTCGGGTGACGTTCTCGAGATCGGCGGTTCGAAGGTGAAGGTGGTCTTCAAGAACGGCAACGGCGCGGCCGAGGCGAAGCCGGCCGAGTCGAAGGCCGAGAAGAAGGGCAAGGACAAGAAGGGCAAGAAGGACGCTCCGCGCGCGCTCGCGGGCACCGGCAAGAACGCCACGGCGCTCTTCACCGAGCCGCTGCCGGCCGAGGCGATTCCCACCGAGACCGAGAAGATCCTCCAGGTCGCGCTGCTGTGGGGCGACACCCTCATCAACGTGCAGCACTTCGGCGAAGGTGTGCCGGTGACCGTCGGCGAGAACGCCGCCGCGCGGTTCAACGTCTTCTCCCCTGGCCTGGGCGATCTCTTCACGCTCGCGCAGGGCCGCGGCAGCACGGCGCTCGTCAACGTCCCCGCCGAGGCGGGCGTCGTCGTCTCGACCAAGGGCGACAGCCACAAGTCGAAGGAGCAGCTCAAGACCGAGGGCAAGCTCAAGGCAGCCGAGGGCGGCGTGCGCGCCGACGCGGTCGAGCTCGGGCTTCACGACCGCGCGCAGGTCTCGTTCGAGTCGGTCGCCTTCATCGTTCGCTACGTGCGGCCCAGCGCGGCGATCACGCTCAACACGCTCGATGAGCACGACTTCACGTTCTTCAAGATCACCAGCATCTGCCTCATGGCCTTCATCGCGCTCGTCGCGGCGATGGTCATCACCCCGCTCGACGGCGGCGGCGATGGCGACGACATCTTCTCGGACCCGTCCAAGTACGTGAAGATGGTGGTCAAGCCCGAGAAGAAGCAGGAAGTGAAGAAGTTCGACAAGTCGGGCGCCAAGGAAGGCGAGAAGGCCAAGGAGAAGGAAGGCAAGTTCGGCAAGCAGGACGCCAAGCAGAAGGACGCCGACCCCTCGAAGAAGGGCGCGCCCGTCGTCGACGTCAACAAGCGCGAAGAAGACCGCAAGAAGGTCAGCTCGCTCATGGCGGGCATGTTCGCCGGCGGCGCGGCCTCGAACGTCTTCGGTCCCGGTGGCCTCGGCACGGGCATCAACAACGCGCTCGGCGGGCTGCAAGGCGGTGCTGGTGTCGGTGACGCGCAGGGCGTCGGCGGTCTCGGTTCGCGTGGCTCGGGCGCTGGTGGCGGCGGTAACGGCCTGGGGCTCGGTGGTCTCGGCACCAAGGGTGGTGGGCGTGGCGGTGGTGGCAACGGCCTCGACCTCGGTGGCCGCGGCAAGGAAGGGACCCGCGTGATCCCCGGCAAGACGACCGTCGTCGGCGGCCTCGACAAGGACGTGATCATGAAGGTGATCAAGCGCCACCAGAACGAGATCAAGTTCTGCTACGAGCAGGAACTCCAGCAGAACAAGGATCTCGCCGGGAAGGTGGCGGTCGCGTGGACGATCGACCCCTCGGGTGGCGTCAGCGAGGCCACCGTCTCGGAGAGCTCGATCGGCAACGCCAACGTCGAGAGCTGCATCGTGCAGCGCATTCGCCGGTGGAAGTTCCCTGAGCCCGAGGGCGGCGGCATCGTGAACGTCACCTTCCCGTGGATCTTCAAGGCCGCGGGCGACGACAGCGAGTAACCGTCTCGTCCGTCG
>JALOQF010000569.1 GCA_025459425.1 Myxococcaceae bacterium
CGGGCCCCATGAAGCGCCTCGCCCTCGTCTCGGTCCTCGCGCTCTCCGCCTGCCCCCCGTCGCGGCTCGAGCGTGCCCTGCGCGTCGTCATCGACCTCGATCCAGGGCTGACCTCGAAGTGCCTCCAGGTCGAGGTCGAGTCTGGCAGCTCGCGCTTCAGCGACCCGCTCGTCCTCACCGGCAAGACGCCGCTGACAGCCGGCATTCCGCAGGGCGACCTCCCGGACACCATTCGTGTCCGGGCGCTCGGCTACCTCGACGAGCGCTGCACCCAGCGCGCGAACGAGGAGAGCGACTTCGCCACCGGCACCTTCGAAGACGGCCGCATCGGCGAAGTGAACCTTCGCGTCTCCGTGCGCACCCCGCGGACCGAGACGCGCTGCGGTGACGCCGTCGACGACGATCGCGATGGGCTGACCGATTGCGCCGACCCCGACTGCACCTCGCAGCCGTGCGTGGCGAGCGACCGGTGCCTCGTCGAGCCACGCTGCGCGAGCGGAACCTGCCAGAGCACCTCGGTGCGTCAGTGCAGCGCGCCACCGACGACGTGCTTCCTCCCCGGTGGCTTCTGCGTGCCGAGCGATGGCGGGTGCGAGTACGTCGTCTCGACCTCGAACAGCTGCTCCGACCTCGACGCCTGCACCGTGAGCGACGCCTGCCAGGCCGACGGTGGGTGCGTGGGCACGCCGCTCTCATGCCCGCTGAACACCACGCAGGTCTGCCGAACGGCCGCGGGGGCCTGCGCCGACGGCGGGTGTGTGTACGCCGTCACGCCCGACGCCGGCTGTGACGATGGCGAGGCCTGCACCGTCGACGACCGCTGCTCCGACCAGGGCGCGTGTGCGGGCGACCGGGTGGTGTGTGCGCCCCGGGCGTGCGCAGTCTTTACCGGCCAGTGCGCCGACGGTGGCACCTGCCTCTACGCGCCGGTCGACGCAGGCACACCGTGCGACGGTGGCGTGTGCTCCCTCGCCGGCGACTGCCTGCCGCCCTTCCCGTACGCGCCGAGCAACTTCGACGTGGTGCAGCTGCGCGCGCCTCCGCCCGGACCCACCGTGCTCGACTGCGGCGAGACGATCATCGACAGCACGGGCCCATCGGTGAACCGCCCGACCAACTGGTGCAACGGCCAGCCGTACGAGGCGACCGTGATTCGGCAAGACGGCGGCGTCGAGGCGCTGCTGGTGTCGTTCAACGGGCTCTCCATCACCCACGACGGCGGGCTGCGGCTGGTGGGCGACAAGCCGGTCATCTTTGGCGTGTTCGGGAACGTCAGCATCACCGGGACGATCGTCGCCGAGGCTGGAGACCGGATCTGCGCGAGCGCGTCCGCGGACGGTGAGGCGAGCGTGACGGGCAACGGCGGCGGCGCCGGCGGGAGCTTCTCGACGGTGGGAGGCCCGGGTGGCACGGGGAGCTTCACCAGCGGCGGTACGGCGCCGGCCATCGAGTCGAACCTCGGCCCCTCGCCGCTCCGTGGCGGCTGCCGCGGCGGGCGCGGAGGCGACCAGACGAACGCGCCAGCACGCGGTGGTGGCGGCTTCCAGATCTCGGCAGCAGGCACGATGACGATCAGCAACACCATCGCCGCGCCGGGACGCGGGGGCTCGGGCGGCGTTGCTGGCGCGATCACCCGCCTCGCGAGCGCCGGCAATGGTGGTGGCTCGGGCGGCCTGCTGGTCCTCGAAGCGAGCGCGCTGACGGTGTCGGGCGGCGCGCTGACCGCGAATGGTGGTGGCGGTGGTGAAGGGGCCGCCCTCGCCGCCAATGGACAGAGCGGTGCCCAGGGAGCGCTGACGTCGGCCTCACCTGCACCCGGCGGCAGCGGCATGGCGCTGGGCGGCGGCCGGGGCGGCGATGGCGCCGCTGGAACGACCGGCGCGACTGGTGGGCAGAACACCATCACCATCGGGGGCGGCGGTGGCGGCGGGCTGGGCGTGGTGTTTCTGCGCAGCCTCGCGCCGTGCAACCTCAACCCCAACGCTGTCTACAGCCCTCCCGCGAATCCCGACGGCGGGTGCTCCTGAATCGTCGCGAGACCAGCGCCCGGGCGCCTACCGGCCCAGGGTGAAGCGGAGCGCCGACTCGAGCGTGGGGTGCAGGAACGTGAAGCCCGACCGCTCGAGCGCCGTGGGCCTCACCCGCGAGCCCGACAGAATCGTCGCCTCGGCCATCTCGCCGAACATCGCCTTGAGCGCGAGGGCTGGCACCGGGGTGATCGCCGGCCGTGAGAGCACGTGGCCCAGCACCTTCGCGAACTCCTTCGCCGTCACCGGGTTCGGCGCCGTCGCGTTCACCACGCCCGACAGCGTGTCCGTCATCAGCGCGTGGTGAAAGGCTCCGACGAGATCTTCGCTCGAGATCCAGCTCATCCACTGGGTGCCCGAGCCGGTCGGCCCGCCCGCGCCAGCCTTGAACGGCGGGAGCAGCTTCGCGAGCGCACCTCCTCGCGAGGTCATCACCACGCCGATGCGCATGAGCACCACGCGCGCGCCCAGCGCCTCGGCGGCCTTCGCTTCCGCCTCCCAGTCGAGGCACAGCCCCGCGAGGAAGCCAGGGCCCACGTCGGAGCGCTCGCCCGGCGCCGACGACTCGTCCAGCACCGTGTCTCCGCGATCGCCGTACACGCCCACCGCCGAGCCGCTGATGAGCGCCCGCGGTGGCCGCTTCGCGCGCTTCATTGCCTCGACGAGCTGCCGCGTGTACGCGACCCGGCTGTCGACCAGCAGCTTCTTGCGCTCGGCGCTCCACCGCTCGTCGGCCACGCCCGCGCCCGCCAGGTGAATCACGGCGTCGGCCCCATCGAGCGCCGACGGGTCGAGCTCGCTCCCCTTGCGTTTGACCGCGCGCACCGTGTGCCCACCGGTGGTGAGGAACGGAATGAGCGACGACGCCAACAACCCGCTCGCCCCCGTCACCGCCACCGTGAGCCGCTGGGTCCCCGCGAACTGGCCGTGGCGATCGAGATCGGCCTTCGTGAGGGCGTGCCGGTAGGCGAAGGCGCGCTCGAGCTTCCCCCGCGCGAAGCCGCCGCCGAACAACGAGCCCAGCGCGCCCATCGGCAGCTCGTACTGAATGTCGTCCTCGAGCACGCTGCGGCCCGCGCCGGCGCCCTCGAGGAAGCGGTGCGTGTGAATCCACGTCTTGAAGGGGCCGCTGCGCATCTCGTCCCGGAAGAGCGCACCCGGCTCATAGGCCGTGTGCTCGGCGATCCACCGCTGGGACACGGGGCCCACCTTCGCGCGAATCACGGTGCGCGCGCCCACCTCGAGCCCGCCCGTTCGCTCCTCGACCTCGACGGGGTCGAACGGCGGGTTGAGCCGCTCGAAGGCGCCCGGCCGCTCGTGCCACGCGAAGAGCTCTTCACGGGTGGCGGGCATCTCGGTTCGCTGGA
>JALOQF010000570.1 GCA_025459425.1 Myxococcaceae bacterium
AGCCAACAGGCCAGTACGATGAGCATCGATACGACCAGCCACCCCATCCCGACGCGACGACCTGCGAGGAAGAGCGACACCAGCGGGACGATGGCGAGCAGGCCGATGTTCCCGATGCCGCCCAACCCCACCGCGCTGAAGAAGAAGTTGGCCGAGACGGACGCCGCGAAGACATGCGCGACCAGCATCAGGTTCCGGGTGAGGTGGAAGACGACGAACACCACGGCGCAGATGAGCATGCCGACCACCGAGTCCGTCACCTGACGCCAGGAGCCGCTCAAGCCCAGGGCGAGGGTGCTGATCAACGCGACGAGGCCTCCCAACATCGAGCCGATGGCGACGAACCGGGCCTTCGTACGCGCCCGCTCGTCGGAGCCGGGCCCCACGCGCGCCCAGGCATCGAGTCGTTCGAGGACGTGCGCCAGCGTCACCCCGTAAGCGTAGCGGCTTGGACTGCTCGCGCACGGCCATCTCGGACTGAACGCTGACATCTGTCTGCGGAACAACCCGGGCGCACATCGCGACCGCGTCAGCTTCGTCGCAGCCGAGCCAGCGCGGTCTGCGCGGCCCAGTACCCGCTCATGCCATGCACGCCCGGGCCCGGCGGCGCCGAGGCGGAACACACGAGCACCGCCGGGTTGGGGGTGACGTAGGGCAGCCCGATGGTGGGCCGGAAGAAGAGCTGCAGGCCTTCGACGGCTCCCGCCGAGATGTCACCGCCGAGGTAGCTCGCGTTGGTGGCCTCGAAGTCGGCCGGCGCCTTCACGTGGCGAGCGATCACCCGCTGCGAGAAGCCCGGCGCGAACCGCTCGAGCTGGGCCTCGAGGCGCGCCGTCATGTCCACCGTCGAGCCGTTGGGCACGTGGCAGTAGGCCCAGAGCGTCTGCTGGCCCGCCGGGGCGCGGCTCGGGTCGAACGGCGAGTGCTGGGCGACGAGCACGTAGGGGCGCTCGGGCACGCGGCCGTCAGCCGGCGCGGCTTCGGACTCGGCGACGGCCTCGGCATCACCGCAGACGTGCAGACACGAGGTGCGCGCCGCGATGGGGGCGGCCCACGGCATCGGCCCATCGAGCGCGTAGTCGACCTTGAAGACGCCGGGGCCCTTGCGAAAGCCGCGTTCGATGCGGCGCCGGTAGCCAGCCGGCAGCGCCTCGCCGCACACCCGCGTCATGACGTGCGCATGGGTGTCGAAGAGCACCAGGCGGTGCGGCGGCAGTTGTTCGAAGCGCTCCACCGGCTGGTTGGCCTCGAGTTCTCCGCCCGCTTCCCGAATCATCGCCACGAGCGCGTCGACCAGCTTCTGCGAGCCGCCCTCGATGAAGGGCCAGCCCACCGTGTGGCCAGTGATGGCGAGAATGAGGCCGAAGGCGTTGGTGAGCGGGGTGGTGAGCGGTGAGAACGAGTGGGCCGCGCAGCCCGCGAGGAGCGCCTTCGCCTTCGGCCCCACGAAGGTGTCATGGGCGAACCCCATCGCGCTCTCGAGCGCCTTGAGGCCAAAGCGGGCCGCGAGGAAGGGCGCCTTGAGCGGCGGCTTCGTCAGCGGGTTGTAGATGAGCCCCTTCAAGTCCTCGAAGCCCGACACCAGCGGCGTCATGAGCCGGCGCCACGCCTTCTCGTCGGGGCCCAGGCCGGCGGCCGTCTCGTCGATGCTCCGGTGGAGGACCGCGGCGTCTCCGCCCTCGAGCGGGTGCACCAGCGGTACGTCGGAGTGGATGAAGCGAACGCCGTACCGCTCGAGCGGCAACGACGAGAAGAAGGGGCTGCCGGCCGCGAGGGGGTGAATCGCCGAGCAGATGTCGTGCACGAAGCCCGGCTTCGTCAGCGCCATCGAGCGCGCGCCGCCGCCGAAGGTGGGTTGCCCTTCGAGCACCTTCACCGAGTGTCCAGCGCGCGCCAACACCAGCGCTGCCGCCAGGCCGTTCGGTCCCGAGCCCACCACCACCGCGTCGTAGCGCTTCAAGCCCACTCCTTGCGTTGGACACCGGCCTTCGCAGCTTCGTCCCAGAACCCGGGAAAACTCTTCTCGACGGCGCCGGTGCCACGAATCGACACGTCGACCTCGAGGAGCCGCGCGGCGGTCGCCGCGGCCATGACGAGCCGGTGGTCGTCGTGGCCCTCGATGCGTGCGGCGCGGGGCCGGGCGGGCGGCTCGACGAACAACTGGTCTCGGGTGACGGTCGCGCGCCCTCCGAACGCCTCGGCCAGCGCCGCCACGCCGGCCAGCCGGTCGCTCTCCTTGAGCCGCAGCACGCCGCAGTTGGAGAATGACGAGGGCTGCGGACAGACGAGCGCCACCGCCACGAGGGCTGGCACGGCGTCGGGGCACGACGAGGCGTCGACCGACAAGCCACCGCGGGGAGCGCCCTGCACGATGACGCCGCCCTCATCCGGCGCGAGCGACAGGCCGATGCTCGCGAGGTGCTCCACGATGCGCTGGTCGGGGTGCGGCGCGGCCAGGTCGACCGAGGTGACGGGCACCCCGCTCCGCCACGACAAGGGCAACAGGTAGGTGAGCGACGACCAGTCTCCCGGCAGCGCCGCGGGTGACTCCGTCGGCGTCCACGACCGCAGCGTGAAGCGCACGTCGGTCGCGTGGAGGTCGAACCCGAAGCGACGAAGCCACGAAAGCGTCATCGACAGGTACCCGGCGCTCGCAGGCTCGGCGTCGAGCGTGACCGAGCAGGGCCCCTGTCCAGAGCGCACCAGCTTCGCGCAGCCCAGGAGCAGGCTGGAGGCGAACTGGCTCGAGGCACCGGCCTCGACCAAGAAGTCGGCCGACGGCGGCACGCGCAGGGTGCGCACCGTCAGCGGCCAGGGCTCGGCGCCGTGCTCGAAGGTGGTGCCCAGGCCGCGGGCGAGCGCGTCGAAGAGCGGCTGCTGCGGGCGCTCGGCGAGCCGCGGCGTACCGAAGAAGCGCCAGGCGTAGGGGCTCTGGAGTGCAGCCTGCGTGACGAGGAAACGGAAGGGCGCTCCCGCGTCGAGACAGTCGAGGTCGCCGCCCGCCCCACGGAGCGCGACGAGCCCGCGTGACAGCACGTCGACGTCACGCGCGCGCAGCGCCGGCGCCGGCAGCAGGTGCTCGTGACGTCCCTCGCACACCTCGGACAGCACGAGCGCACGGTGCGCATCGGACTTCGAGAGGGGCGGGCGCATCGGGTCGGTCATGGCCCCTCCCGCGTGGGGCGCACCGGGAGCGCAGCGGCGGACGATGCCGAGCGCGGAAACGGCGACGAGGGCGCGCACGGGAGAAAGACGAACGTGGCGCGCCCACACGCCGAATGTACGGACGACGAATGTACGGACGACGAATGTACGGACGACGAATGTACGGACGACGAATGTACGGACGACGAATGTACGGACGACGAATGTAC
>JALOQF010000571.1 GCA_025459425.1 Myxococcaceae bacterium
GCCTTCGTGCGCCGGCTCTTCTCGAAGAAGCTCGACGCGCTCGGGTGGGCGCCGAAGCCGGGGGAAGATGAAGACACGCGCCTCTTGCGCCCGGCGCTCCTGTCGATGCTCGGCTACCAGGGCAAGGACCCGAAGGTGCTCGCCGAAGCGAGAAAGCTGGCGGAGCGCTGGCTGACCGACCGCAAGGCGATTCACCCCGACGTCGTCGACGTCGTGCTGGGCCTGGCGGGGGACTCGGGAGACGCCGCGCTCCACGCCCGGCTGCTCGACGCCGCGAAGCTCGAGAAGGATCGCGCCGACCGCGGGCGGATGCTCGGGGCGCTCTCGGAGTCGGGCGATCGCGACATCGTTCAGCGGCACCTGCCGCTCGTGCTGACCGACACGTTCGACACCCGCGAGGCGATGCGGCTGCTCTGGGGCGCCGCAGGAGACTTCCGCACGAGGCCGCTGGCGCTCGACTTCCTGAAGTCGAACTGGAACGCCATCGTCGACCGGCTCCCGAAGGACGGCGGGGCGGGGCTGGTGTGGCTGGCCGGCGGCCTGTGTGACGCCAGCGAGAAAGAAGCTGCGCGCGCCTTCTTCGATGGGCGGTCGACGAAGTACCTCGGTGGTCCGCGCAGCTTCGCGCTCGCGATGGAAGGCATCGATCTCTGCATCGCGTGGCGGGCGCGCCACCGGCCCTCGCTGGTGGCCTTCTTCGAGCAGCAGAAGTGACGTCGGCCGAGCTCGCGAGCCGGGCCGGGCGCGCGCTGAACGCCTTCCTGGCGCTCACGGCGACCGACGAGGAATGGCACGTCGCCGACCGCGCGGTGACGCTGCACTGTCTCGCCGCGCACGCCCCGGCGTTCTTCGAAGCCCACGCGCTCGCGCCGCTGCTCGACGATGCGCTCGCCCGGCTGGCCGAGGTGCCGTCCGACTTCCCCGACGAGCTCGCCTGGGAGGTGGTGATGGCCCGGCTCGACGCCCAGTACTTCCGGGCGTTGCACGGGCTGCCCTGTGCGCCGCTCCCGGAGGACGACGTTCGCCGTGCCGTCGAGCGCGTCACGGCCGAGTCCACGCTCGCCGGCTGGCTGGTGGGCGAGCTCGCTCAGGCGCTGGGGCTGGACGTCGACGTTCCCGAGCCCGTCGGCCTCGTCGACGCCGAGCGCACCTACTGGCGCACCCACCAGGTCCTGCTGTGGACGTGTTACCTGCGCGATCCACTCGAGGTCGACGCCTCCGACGCGCTCGACGAGCTGGAGCGCACCGCCCCGATGCGGTTGGTGCTCGGGCAGATCGACTCAGGCGCCGAGATGCTCTTCTGCCTGCAGACCGCCGGGCGCGACGTCGACCCCCGATTGATCGAAGCCCTGGCCGCGACCCAGCGCGAGGACGGCTCCTTCCGCGAAGAGGACGAAGACGGGCCACGGGAGCACGCGCACACCACCGCGGTCTGTCTCATCGCGCTCGCCTTCGAGGCTCGAGGCCACGCCTGACGGCGACCCGAGGCTGAACGCAGATCCATCTCGCTCAGCGCCCTGGTGTTCGTGGCGACGCCTGACGGCGTGACGTCCGAGGGCGCGCCACGAGACCGCTCACCGCTCTGGCGTGCGAGGAGACGGCTCCGTCCGTTGGACTGATGTGAGCAGACGCGCCGGAGCGCGGTCGCTCGAGGGACTCCGCCGCGTGGTCGCCAGAACCCGCCTCAGGGACAGAAGCCGCCGCCGCTGATCGGGTTCGGCGCGCAGCCGAGGAACCCGCTGCAGGCGCGACAGGCCTGGCCGAGGCTCCCGCACTCGGTGCGCGAGGTTCCGGGCTTGCACATGGCCGCCGCGTCGCAGCAGCCCGACAGGCAGGTGATGGCACACGGGCCGACGCTGCCTCCGCCGACGGGGATTCCGCCCGCGCTGCCTCCACCGACGGCGCTCCCGCCCGCTGCACCACCGCCCGCGCCGCCCATGCAGGTTCCCCCGACACACTGCTCGAGGCCGCTGCACATGGTGCACGCATTCCCACCGGAGCCGCAGCGAGCGGCCGTGGGGGCCATCACGCACGTCGTCCCGTCACAGCAGCCGTTGCAGTTCGCCGGTCCGCAGGTGCTGGCGGTGACGCACTGGCCGTTGAAGCAGTTCTGATTCGTTCCGCAGGCCAGGCAGACGCCAGCATCGGAGCCGCACGCGAGGTTCGAGTTGCCCGGCGCGCACGCCCCGCCATCGAGGAGGCAGCCAGAGCAGCGGAAGGGGACGCACTGGCCCATGATGCTGCAGGCCTTGTTCTCCGACTGGCAGTTCTGGCACGCGGAGCCGCCGAACCCACACTCCGTGGACGTGTTTCCACCGCGGCAGGTGCCGGTCGACGTGCAGCACCCGTTGCAGTCCGCGCACAGCGCCATGCCCCCGGCCGAGCCGCCACCCATGCCCCCGTCGCCGGTGGCTCCACCACCAGTCCCACCGAGGCACATGCCATTTCCGCAGGTCTGCCCCGACTGACACGTCGTGCAGGCGCGCCCATCGGTGCCGCAGGCGAACGGCTGCGTCCCCATCTGGCACTCGTCGTTGGCGTCGCAGCACCCGGCGCAGTTCGAGCGCAGGCACCGCTTCGTCGTCATCCCGCAGGCCGGCGTCATCGCCGCCAGCACCCCGATCGTCAGGCCTGCCACGAAGGCACGTGCGCTCATGTGCGCTCCAATAGCACAGCGCCCGGGGGCCCCAAGAGGCGGGGACCGTCTCCAGTCGTGGTCACCCGTCAGCTGGCCTGCGTCAGCGCGTGCAGGTTCGCCTTCGCCTTGTCGACGTCGGTCTCGTGCTTGAGCACCAGGTTGAGCGTCTGGCTCACGAGCTCCGGCGTCAGCACGTCGGCGTTCAGCAGCACCAACGCCTGCGCCCAGTCGAGCGTCTCGGAGATCGACGGCGCCTTCTTCAGCTCGAGCGCCCGCAGCTTGCTGACGGCGGTCACCACGGCGTTCGCGAGCGCCTCGGACACGCCCGGCAGGCGGCGGCGGACGATCGCGAGCTCGCGCTCCTTCGTCGGGTAGTCGATGGCGAGGTGCAGGCACCGGCGCTTGAGCGCGTCGGACAGCTCCCGTGCGTTGTTCGACGTCAGCACCACCCGCGGCACGTGCCGGGCCTTGATCGTGCCGAGCTCGGGCACCGTCACCGCGTTCTCGGCGAGCACCTCGAGCAGGAAGGCCTCGAACTCGGGGTCGGCCTTGTCGATCTCGTCGACGAGCAACACGCACGGCTCGTCGGCCATCAGCGACTGGAGAATGGGACGCGGCAAGAGGAAGCGCTCACTGAAGAAGACCGAGTCGCTCTGCGCCACCCGGTCGGCGGCTTCCTTGATCGACCCGGCGCCCGTCATCAGCTCGCCGATCTTGTCCTTGAGCAGCTGG
>JALOQF010000572.1 GCA_025459425.1 Myxococcaceae bacterium
CCTGCTCTCGCCCGAAGACCGCGCCATTCGTGACACCGTCGCGCGCTTCGTCGACCAGGAATACCTGCCCATCGTCGGCAAACACTTTCGCGAGCACACCTTCCCCACGCACGTCATCCCCAAGCTGGCCGACCTCGGCGTCTTCGGGGCGACGCTGAAGGGCTACGGCTGCGCGGGCCTGTCGAACGTGGCCTACGGGCTCATCCTGCAGGAACTCGAGCGCGGTGACTCGGGCCTGCGGAGCTTCGCCTCGGTGCAGTCGTCGCTCTGCATGTTCCCCATCTGGAGCTACGGGAGCGACGAGCAGAAGGAGCGGTTCCTGCCCGGCATGGCGCAGGGAAAGATCATCGGCTGCTTCGGCCTCACCGAGCCCGACTTCGGCTCCGACCCCGGCGGCATGCGCACGCGCGCGGTGAAGCAGGGCGATCACTACGTGCTCAACGGCTCGAAGCTGTGGATCACCAACGGCACCATCGCCGACGTGGCCATCGTCTGGGCGAAGGTCGACGACGGTGGCGCCGAGTCGATTCGTGGCTTCCTCGTCGAGAAGGGCATGCCGGGCTTCGTGGCGAAGGAGATCGAAGGCAAGTTCTCGCTGCGCGCGAGCTTCACCGCCGAGCTGTCGTTCCAGGACGTGAAGGTGCCCGCGAAGAACCTGCTCCCGGGCGTGCAGGGCCTGCGCGGGCCGCTGTCGTGCCTCAACAAGGCGCGCATGGGCATCGCGTTCGCGGCGATGGGCGCGGCGGTGGCGTGCTTCGAGGGCGCCCGCGAGTACGCGCTGTCGCGGGTGCAGTTCAACAAGCCGATCGCGGCCTTCCAGCTCACCCAGGAAAAGCTCGCCGACATGCTGAGTGAGATCGTCAAGGGGCAGCTGCTCGCCCTGCGCCTCGCGCAGCTCGCCGACTCGGGCCAGAAGGTGCTCCCCGAGCAGGTGTCGCTCTGCAAGCGCAACAACGTGAAGGTGGCGCTCGAGATCGCCCGCGTCGCGCGCAGCATCTACGGCGCCAACGGCATCAGCGACGAGTACCCGCCGGTGCGCCACATGCTGAACCTCGAGAGCGTCTACACGTACGAGGGCACGCACGAGGTGCACACGCTGATCCTCGGCAAGGCCATCACCGGCATCGACGCGTTCGGCGCGGGCTGAGCCTGCCGGCTCGTCAGTCGACGGGCTCCAGCGTCACGCCATCGTCCCGCGCGCGCCGACGGACTCCATGCGTTCCTCGAACGGCGTGCAGCCCGGGCCGGCGCGAGCCCCTCGGGTCGTCATTCGACGAGGTCGAGCGTCACCCCATCGGCCGCGCGCTCGCCGATGATCTCCACGATCTCGTCGAACAGCGTGCGGCCCCGGCCGGCGCGCGCGTCGTCGAGGCGCTGCTCGAAGACGTGCCGATTGCCCGGGTGCACGTCTGGGAGCCGTCCCTCGAGCCACCTCGCCGTCTCGGCGTGCCCGAGGGCCTCCCGCAGCTGTCCCGCAGAGACGATGCGCAGCACGAAGCCCTCGTCGGGCGTGCCGAACCCGCCGCGCAGCACGTCGTTGAAGGCGTCGAGGCTGCGCCCCCAGCGGGTGCCCGGCGGGAGCAGCACCCGCTCGACTTCGTCCCACAGGCCCGAGAGCCCCTGCACCCGCGCGCCGTCCAGCTCGTAGACGGCGAGGGCGTCAGGCATTCGTCACCACGCCCTCAGGCACGTCTTCGGGAATGGCCCGGGTGCGCGACTTGAGGAACGCGACGATCTCGTCGTCGGTGCGGGTGTCTCCGGGCATGCGCACGAAGCGCCGTGCGAGGAAGCGGTACTGCTTCGTCCACAGCAGCACCGACACCATGAAGAAGTCGACGCCACGGAAGACGATGCAACCCTCGCGGCGGTAGCGCTCGAGGTTGTCGAGGAAGTCCTGGGGCATCTCGGTCCAGTGGCGGTTCTGCTTCACGTGGTGGCCGATGTGGTACCCGTCGTTGAAGCAGCGCTCGTTGTAGCCCGCGTTGATGCACGTGATGCTGTTGACGTAGCTGTCGCCAGGGCGCGTCGGGTCGATGAAGGCGTGCTGGCCCCAGTTGCCGGCCATCATCGCCAGCCGCACGGTGAGGTACGGCGCGATGAAGCACACCACCGTGGCTTCCCAGTGCACGAAGCACAGCGCGGCCATGCCGAGGATGTGGACGAGATCGCTCGAGATGGCCCGAATCGCCAGCGGGGCCCGGCCCTTCTTCACGAGGTACGCCGAGAGCTCGACCGGAATGAGGAAGAGGAACCGCGCCGTGTAGGCCAGCCAGTGGAGGAAGCTGTCGCGTTGGTACCGCATCGTCGACGAGAGGTCGGCGCGCAGGTTGTTCTCCATGTGGTGCATGGCGACGTGGTGCTCCATGTACCCGGTGGGAATGCCGAACAGCGCGCTCATCGTGTACGGGACCACCCGGTCCATCACGCGCCACTTCTTGAAGAAGGGCCGGTGCATCGTGTTGTGCAGCATGAGGATGACGGGAGGCGCCATCCACGCGACCTGGAAGGCGAAGACGAGCGGCGCCAGCCACCACGAGAAGAACGCGTACGTCAGGCCGATGACGGGGCCGACGAGCAGCAACGACTTGAGCCACAGCCGAACGAAGACGACGTCACGCGGGTCGAAGAGCAGCGACTCGAGGAAACGCTGGAACCGGGTGGGCGCGTAGGTGGGGGCGGAGGTCGGGTCGGACAGCGCGATGGACATGTGACCGAGCGACTAGGCCGAAGGCGCTCGGCGTCGCAACCCATGTCATCGGAATTTTTCCGACGCTGGCCATCCATTGGTTCCTTCGAAGGACAACACCATGTTTCCCTTGGCGAGCAGGGAGCCGCGCGGCGAACGGAGCCACGGTTCGGACGAGGCGTCGGCCGGGAAGACGGCTCCACTGGCGTCGAGGAGGCCGTCTTCGACGGAGAGCGACAGAGCCTCGGCGCAGGACGGTTGGCGCAGGCCCGCGAGCACCTCGAGGCCGGCGGCTGCGGTGTCGGTGGGCTCGAAGGCCAAAGCGGTGCGGAAGCGCTCCCGGCCATCGAGCCCGAGCACGACCGAGAAGCCAGGGCCGCTCACCGCGATGGCCGTGTCGTTGGCGAGGAACGTCACGCTGCGGCCACCCGGCACCTGGCGCAGCGGCGCTCCTTGCGGCTGGAGTGAGAGGGTGCCGTCGGACAAGAGACACGCGAGCCGCGAGCCGGTCTCGTCGAGCGCGAGGGCCTCGATGGGGCCGCGGGCCTCGAGGCGCTGCGTGGCCTGCCCGTCGAAGCGCACCAGCCGCTCGTCGCCCCGTCGCGCCATCGCGTAGACGAGGCCGTCGCCCGACCAGCACGCCGTGAATCGCGAGGTGGCCGACATCTCATCG
>JALOQF010000215.1 GCA_025459425.1 Myxococcaceae bacterium
CGCACCCGCTCGACCGCCGCTTCGCCGTCGCTCACCACCTCGTGCGCAACGCCCCACCGCTCGAGCGTTCTTCGGACCAGCAGCGCGTTGACCGGGTTGTCTTCGGCGACCAGCACGCGCCCCCGCCCTGGCGTGGCAGGTGATTCGCGCTGCGGTGAGGTGCTCGCGGCGGCGGTGTACGGCAGCTCGAAGCGGAACTCGGTGCCAACCCCTTGCTCGCTGTCGACCTCGAGGCGCCCGCCGTGCAGCTCCACGAGCTGGCGGCAGATGGCCAGCCCGAGCCCCGTGCCTCCGAAGCGGCGCGCGGTGTCGGCGCTGGCTTGCGTGAAGGCCTCGAAGAGGTGCGGCAGCTGCTCCTTCGAAAGGCCGATGCCCGTGTCGCGCACCACGAAGCCCACGCCTCCGTTCGAGCCCCGGAACACCCGCACCGTCACGCCGCCGCGCTCGGTGAACTTGAGCCCGTTGCCGACGAGGTTCATCAGCAGCTGCCGCAGCTTCACCACGTCGCCAGCGACCGTCGTCGGCACGTCCGGGGCGATGTCGGCCGACACGGCGAGCCCGCGGCCGGCCGCTTTCGGTCGGAGCAGCCCCAGCACCCCCTCCACCTCGGCGGGCAGGTCGAAGGGCGTGCGCTCGAGCACGAGCTTCCCTGCGTCGGCCTTGCCGAAGTCGAGCAGGTCGTTCACCAACGACAAGAGGTTCTCCGCCGAGCGGCGCACCACGGTGAGGTGAAGTTCCCGCTCCTGCGCGTCGGCCGCGGCATCGAAGAGCTGGGTGAGGCCCAACAACCCCTGAAGCGGCGTGCGCACCTCGTGGCTCAGGTACGAGATGAAATCGGCCCGCGCCTTCGACGCCGCTTCCGCCTCCTTGCGCGCCGCGATGAGCTCGCGCTCGAACCCCCGTCGCTCGCGCGCGTCGAGCAGTGTGTACGAACGCGTCAGCACCTGCCCCTGCGCGTCGCGCTGGACGGTCGCGTTGAAGAGCACTGGAAAGAGCGCTCCATCGGGCCTGCGCACGTCGAGGGCTATCTCGCGCAAGAACCCCTGGAGCCGCAGGAGCGGGTCGAGGTGCGTCTCGAAGTACATCTGGCCTGCGAGGCTGAAGAGCGTCGTCACCCGCCGCCCCAGCAGCTCGGTGCTCGACAGGCCCGTCAGCTCGACGAGCGCACGATTGACGAGGGTCAGCCGACCCTGAGCATCCGCCATCGCGAGGCCGCACGGCGCCTCGTCGAAGAGGAGCTCGAGGCTCACGCAAACAGGGCCTGTTTCATCGCGCCGACCACCTCAGCTGGCGCGCTCAGGTTGGGGCAGTGCCCGGTCGCGTCGAGGAGCACGAAGCGGCTGCCCGGAATCTTCTGGTGCACGTACTGGCCGACCTGGAGCGGCGCGATGACGTCTTCCTTGCACTGCAGCACCAGCGTCCGTGCGCGCGTCCGCGGCAGGTCGTCGCGGTTGTCCGAGAGGAAGGTGACCTTCGCGAAGTGCGACGCGATGGCGGGGTCGGTGCGGCAGAAGCTCGCCGTCAGCTCCTGGCCGAGCTCCGGGTGTGTGGGGTTCCCCATGATGACGGGCGCCATCGAACGCGACCAGCCCAGGTAGTTCTCGTCGAGTGAGGCGAGCAGCCCGTCGATGTCGGCTCGCGAGAAGCCGCCCACGTAGCCGTCATCGTCGAGGTACCGCGGCGAAGGGCACACCAGCACCAGCTCCGCGATGCGCTCCGGCGCGAGGTTCGACGCGAGCAGGCCAATCATCGCGCTCACCGAGTGGCCGACGAAGATGGTGTCGCGCACGTCGAGCGCCTCGAGCACGTCGAGGACGTCGCGCGCATACCCGCGCAGGTCGCCGAGCCGCTTCGGGTCGAAGGCCGAGACGTCAGAGCCTCCGTAGCCAACGTGGTCGAATGAAATGACCCGGTGGGTGTCTTCGAACCCGGGTGCGACGTGACGCCACATGTTCTGATCGCACCCATAACCGTGCGAGAACACCAACGTTCGAGGCCCACTGCCGCGCACCTTCACATTGTTTCGTCGGAGGATGTCCATGCAGACCCGCTCCTCGTGCAGGAGCCGTTCCGTCGCCCTGAAGCCTTGATGCGCCGTCAGCTCCCGCAGGGTACGACGTCGCTCCCGGTCCCGCGATGAATGAACCCTCTGGCAACACCCTGGGCCTCAAGCCGAGCGAGCTGAAGCACCTTCGCAACACGTTTCGACGTCGCGTCGGCGCGCACGACATCGTCAGCCCCGAGCTCGCCCGCCACCTCGTCGAGTTCAGCCACGAGACGAACCGGCAGGTGGGCGTGCTGCTCTCGCGCAAGGGCGAGGTCGAGTTCGTCATCGTCGGCAACGCGCACAAGCTCGAGCTGCCCGACATCGGCCGCGCCCGCGCCGGCCAGGTGCGTCTGCGTGGCCTGCGCCTGGTGCACACGCACCTCAAGTCCGAGCCGCTCACCCGCGACGACCTGACCGACCTCGCGCTCCTGCGCCTCGACCTCGTCGCCGCCATCGGCGTGAAGGACGACGGCCAGCCGGGCGTGCTGCACTACGCGCACCTGTTGCCCGAGAACCGCGACGGCGCGCTGTGGCGCACCGAGTCGCTGCGCTCGGTGTTCGACGACCAGCCCGACTTCATCGCCACCGTCGACGCGCTCGAAGACGAGCTGGCCTCGACCGCCACCGCCCGCAAGGTGGGCGACCGGGAGCGCGCGGTGCTCGTCGCCGTCTGCCTCGACGGCCGGCGCGCCGACACCGAGGCCTCGTTGTCCGAGCTCAAGGAACTCGCGCGCACCGCCGGCGTCGAGGTCGTCGACGAGCTGCTCCAGGTGCGCCGGCAGGCCGACCCGAAGTACCTCATCGGCAAGGGCAAGCTCGACGAGCTCAACCTGCGCGCGATGCAGCTCCACGGCGACGTGCTGGTGCTCGACAAGGAGCTGTCTCCCAGCCAGGCCCGCGGCATCAGCGAGGCCACCAGCATGAAGGTGCTCGACCGCACCCAGCTCATCCTCGACATCTTCGCGCAGCGCGCGCAGAGCGCCGAAGGCAAGCTGCAGGTCGAGCTCGCGCAGCTCAAGTACTTGATGCCCCGGCTGGTGGGCGCCAACGAGTCGATGTCGCGCCTCATGGGCGGTGGCGTCGGCGGGCGCGGGCCGGGTGAGACGAAGCTCGAGATCGACCGCCGCCGGGTGCGCGACCGCATCACCATGCTCGAGCGCAAGCTCGAGGCGTTGTCGGGAGACCGCCGCACCCGTCGTCGCCAGCGCACCCGCCGCGACCTGCCCATCATCTCCATCGTCGGGTACACGAACGCCGGCAAGTCGACGCTGCTCAACGCGTTGACGAAGTCCGAGGTGCTCGCCGAGGACAAGCTGTTCGCCACGCTCGACCCGACGAGCCGGCGCCTGCGCTTCCCGAGGGAGCACGAGGTCATCATCACCGACACCGTGGGCTTCATTCGCGACCTGCCGAAGGACCTGGTGGCCGCGTTCCGCGCGACGCTCGAGGAGCTCGAAGACGCCTCGTTGCTCCTGCACGTCATCGACGCCTCCGACCCGGCGCGCGACGCCCAGGTGGACGCGGTCGAGAAGATTCTCGGTTCGCTCGACCTGCTCGGTCGCCCGCGCCTCAAGGTGTGGAACAAGGTCGACCGCCTGTCCGAGCTCGAGGTGGCCGCGCTGCTGCGGGCGCGCGGGGGCGTGGCGGTGAGCGCCCTGTCGCGACGGGGCTTCGACGAGCTGCTCGAGAAGGCCGAGACGACGCTCTTCGCCGAGGGCAACGCCGGCCACGCCGAGGCCCTCCACGAGGTGACGAGCGCCGCGCCCGACGTCGACGATGGGTCGGCGCAGGGCTGAGCCAGCGTCACGAACCTGACGCCGAGTGCGCGGCGTTTTTTTTCGATCGCGCACGCGCGCTGGTTATTCCTTCGAGGCACGGGTCAAGGTTCGGCCCGAGCGAGTCGAAGAGAGGTCTGAAATGAAGCTCCAGTCCCTCAGTGTCGCGCGGCTCTTGACGGCCACGACCGTCGTCACGGTCGGAATGCTCTCTGGTGCCGCGCTCTATGCGTGGGTTCGGCTCGATGACATGGCGGGCGTCGCGGTCGACGCGTCGAACCGCCTGGTGCCTCAGCTGGGGCGCGTCGCCGACATCGAGCTCAACATCACCCGCACCTCGCTCCTCGCGCGGCACCTCATGCTCGTGCGCACGCCCGCGGACCAGAAGCTGACGCTCGACGAGATTGGTGAGAAGCGAGGGCTCGTCGAGGCGGCCGCGAAGGGGTTCCGCGAGAACGTGGTCAACCCGAAGGCCCGCGAGCTCTTCGCCGAGCTCGAGCGCCGCCTCGAGACCTTCTGGGTCATCGCCGCCACGAACCTCGAGCTCACCCTCGCCGGGCGCAAGGAAGAGGCCTTCGACCACCTGGTGTCGACGCTGATACCGTCTCGAAACCGGCTCCTCGAGACCATCAAGGCGCTGCGAACGCACCAGCGCGACCTGCTGGCGGAGTCGGTCGATCGTGCGGCGGTCGGGGTGCGGCAGACGAAGGTGCTGCTCGGTGTCCTGCTCGCGGCGGCCGCGGCGGTGATGGGCTTCGCGGCCTTCTCGACGATTCGCCAGATTCGGCGGCGCGTCGACCTCGTCGCCGAGACGGCGTCGCGCGTCGCGCGTGGCGACCTGTCGCACCGTGTCGTCGTCGACGGCCGCGACGAGTTCCGTGAGATGCTCGAGCAGCTCGCCGCCATGCAGGCCAGCCTCGAGGGGCTGATTGGCCGGGTGCACCGCTCGAGCGAGCGCATCGCCAGCTCGAGTGGAGACATCGCCAGCGGGAACCAGAACCTGTCGCAGCGCACCGTCGAGACGTCCTCCAACCTCGAGCAGACCGCCGCGTCCATCGAGCGGCTGTCCGAGATGGTGCGCCAGAGCGCTGAGGCTGCGCGGCAGGCGAACGACCTGGTGCAGTCGGCCGCCGGCGTCGCCTCACGCGGTGGCGAAGTCATGACGAGCGTGGTGTCGACGATGGGGGAGATCTCGACGAGCAGCCACCGCATCGCCGACATCATCGGCACCATCGACGACATCGCCTTCCAGACGAACATTCTGGCGCTGAACGCAGCAGTCGAAGCCGCCCGCGCAGGCGAACAGGGGCGTGGCTTCTCGGTCGTCGCCGGGGAAGTGCGCGCGCTGGCGCAGCGCTCGGCCGCCGCGGCGCGCGAGAGCAAGGCCCTCATCACCTCGTCGGTCGAGCGCGTCGAGGCAGGGAGTCAGCTGGTGAGCGAGGCGGGCTCGACGATGAACGAGCTGGTCAGCTCGGTTCGTCGCGTCAGTGAGGTCATCGGGAGCATCACCTCGGCGGCCCGCGAACAGTCACAGGGCCTCGCGCAGGTGAACGGCTCGGTGCAGCAGATCGACCAGATGACGCGGCAGAACGCGGCGCTCGTGGAGCAGGCCGCAGCTGCCGCCGACAGTCTGCGCGAGCAGGTCGACGCGCTGAGCGAAGTCGTCAACCGCTTCACGCTGTCGGCCGAGCCGGTCTCGCTGCGGAGCGTCTCGACGCGCCGTCCGACCCACGAGCCCGAAGCCCTGGCCGCATGACGAGCCCCGGACGACCGGGCCCGTGCGACGGTCTGGCGAGACGCGCCTCGAGGTCATCGCGCCGGCCAGCAGGTCCTCGACGAAGAAACCCCGGCCGGTACGTTGGCAGCAGCCCGACGAACCGATGCGGCTCGTCGACGCTCCCTCGATGCTGACGCTCGTCGCCGCGGCAGCCGCAGCCGCGAGGGCGCTTGTCGAGCGTGACGATGCTGCGCGCGCAGGCCCCCCGCTCTGGGGCGGGAGGCTCGCGTGAGTCGAAGGCCCGCGCGGAGGACGCAGGCTGCGGAGCGCTGGGTTCCGAGCGCGGCCACCGACGACGCGCGTCAGCCCACCGTCAGGTGCGCTCGCGGGCCTTCTCGACCTTGAGCGCCTTCTGACCGTTGTGCAGCTTGCCCACCAGCGCCTCGAACGAGGCCACGTCGCCGTCGGCCACGTGGATGTACGAGTAGCTGCCGCGCAGCTCGGTCTTCTTCACCTTGCCGCCAGGGGCCCCCAGCGCTTCGAGCGCCGCAGGCAGGCCGGCTTCGTCGACGCCGTCGAGCTTGCCGAGGTTGAGCCAGAGCCGCGAATGGCCGGGCTCGGGTGGCGTTTCCTGGCGCGGCTCGCGGGGCCGTCGCTCCCGACGCTCGCCCCGTTCACGGCGTGGCCGCTCGGAGCGCGCCTCGGCGGGCGCGTCGCCACCACTCGTCGGGTCCTCGATGGGCGGCAGGGCCTCTCCGCGCTGGAGCCGCTCGAAGATCTCCCGGTCGGACAGCTTCGGGCGCGCAGGCCCCGCCGTCTCGGGGGTGTTCCAGGCGGCGTCGGAGCGGCGGGGCGGGCGCTCGCGCCTCGGCTCCCGGGCCACCGCAGGCTTCGCGCTGTCGGTCGCCGCGTCGGGAATCGTGGCTGACGGCCCACCCTCGGCGCGCTCGACGGCGGGCGTGCCCATCGGCACGGTGGGGCTCGCGTCACGCGGCGGGCGCTCGCGGTCTCGTCCACCTCGTCGCTCGTCGCGGCCGCCGCGTCGCTCGTCTCGGCCGCCCCGCTCGCCGCGGCCCTTGCGCTCACGAGACTCCCGCACCGGCGGCGGCGCCTCGACGGGCGCGTCACCCCCGTGCGCCTGTGCCTTCTCCATGCGGCGGTGGGTGAAGAAGAACTTGAGGAGGAACGCCACCAGGTCGTCGGCGTCCTGGCGCTGCTTCATCGTCGAGGCCAGCTGCAGGTAGCCCTCGTAGATGCTGCCCGACGCGGCTTCCTTCACCTCGCGCACGTGCCGCTCGGTGAAGAGCCGGTTGGCCTCTTCGGCCTTCGGCATCAGCCGCGTCTCGAAGGTGACGTTGTACTTCTTCTCGAGCGTGGTGAGCGTCGCCAGCTCGCGGCCCGAGGTGAGGTTGAGCGCGACGCCCTTCTTGCCGATGCGGCCGGTGCGGCCGACGCGGTGCAGGTACACCGCGGCGTCCTCGGGCAACGAGTAGTTGATGACGTGGCCGAGGTCCGAGATGTCGATGCCGCGCGCCGCGATGTCGGTGGCCACCATGAAGGCGACCTCGCCGCGCTTGATGCGGCCCATCACGCGCTCGCGCTCCTTCTGCGGCAGGTCGCCGTTGAGCAGCTCGGCGTCGAAGCCGTTGCGGTTCAGCACCGCGGTGACGAGCTCGGTGTCGTCACGCGTGTTGCAGAAGATGATGGCGTTGTCGGGGTCTTCCAGCTCCAGCATGTAGAGCAGGTTGCGCGGCTTGGGGTACGCGTCGGACAGCTCGTAGCGCACGTGCTGAATGTGCTCGACCGTGTAGACGTCGCCCGAGAGCAGCAGCGTCTCGGGCTCGTTCGTGTAGCGCGCGATGAGGCGCTGAATGTCCTCGGGCACCGTGGCCGAGAAGAGCAGCACCTGCCGCTCCTTCGGGAGGTGGTCGAGAATGCGCGTCACCTCTTCGTAGAAGCCCTGGTTCAGCATCTCGTCGGCTTCGTCGAGCACCGCGTGCTTGCAGGTGCCCAGCTTCAGGTTGCCGCGGCGAATGTGGTCGAACACCCGGCCCGGCGTGCCCACGACGATGGAAGCGCCGGCCTTGAGCGCGTCTTCCTGCTCCTTCATCGAGGCGCCGCCGTAGATGCTCATCACCTGCACGTCGCGGTACTTCGCCAGCGCCGTCAGCTCGTGCGTCACCTGGAGCGCCAGTTCGCGCGTCGGGCACATGATGAGCGCCCGCACCTCGCGCGTGCCCATGGGAATCTGGTCGATGAGCGGCAGGCCGAAAGCGGCCGTCTTGCCGGTGCCGGTCTTCGAGCGGACGATGAGGTCTTTCCCCTGGCGCGCGGGGCCATAGGCCTTGGCCTGCACGGGGGTGGGGTGGGTGTAGCCGCGCTCGGCGATGGCGCGGCGGAGCTCGGGCGAGAGGCCCAGCTCGTCGAAGCTGACGTCCGCGACGTACTCCTGCGGGCGCTCGGACGAGCCGGTGGGCATCACTTCTGCGGTGGTGTCACTCATTGGTGCGCGGACGTGTAGCACCGCGCGCAGGGGGAGCAATGACGACCGTGAGCCGCCAGCGGGCCCACCCGAATGCCGGGAGCCGTCGGTCGCCGTGGCGAAAAGCGCTCGATGCGGTATTCCTTGGAGCCATGGCGGCGCGACGAAAGAAGGGGCAGCCCGAGGCAGCGTCGGCTCCCGTCGAGCCCGAAGTCGTCGACGCCGAGATCGTCGAAGACGCGCCGAAGGCCCCGAAGCCGCGCAAGGCGCGCTCCACCGAGGTGGTGGTCGACGCGAAGCCGGTCGCGAAGGGGGCCGACGACGAAGACACCGACGAGCACGCCGAGGCGGCCGAGCCCGAGGTGGGAGAGCCCGAAGCGGCGGAGCTCGAGGCCGAGCCCGTCGACGAGACCGCCCTTGCGCCCACGGTCTCGCGCACGCGGCTGGCGAAGGGCGACCCGCTCGCCGCGTACATGGCCGAGGTGACGCGGCACCCCTTGCTGACGCGCGAGCAGGAGATCGAGCTCAGCAAGCGCTATCGCGAGACCGGCGACGTGCGCGCGGCGTACACCCTGGTGGCGTCGAACCTGCGCCTCGTCGTCAAGCTGGCGCATGAGTACCACCGCAACCCGCTGTCGCTGCTCGACCTCGTGCAGGAAGGCAACATCGGCCTGATGCAGGCGGTGAAGAAGTTCGATCCGGAGCGCGGGGTGAAGCTCGCGAGCTACGCCGCCTGGTGGATCCGCGCGTACATCCTCCGGTACATCATGGACAACTGGAAGATGGTGAAGCTGGGCACGACCGAGGCCCAGCGGAAGCTCTTCTTCAAGTTGCGGCAGGAGCAGGAGCGCCTCGCCCGCCAGGGCATCGAGGTGACGCCCAAGCTGCTCGCCGAGCGCCTCAACGTCACCGAGCAGGACGTGGTCGAGATGGACCAGCGCCTGGGCAACGACGAGGTGAGCATCGACGCGCCGATGAACGTCGACGACGACCGCGAGTCCCGCGCCGACCGGCTGTTGCCCGCGAGCGTGCCCGCGGCCGACGACACGCTCGCCAACGCCGAGCTCCGTGGCCTGTTCAAGGAGAAGCTGGGCGACTTCGCGAAGAACCTGAACGAGAAGGAGCGCTACATCTTCGAGAAGCGCCTCATCTCGGACGAGCCGATGACGCTGCAGGACATCGGGGCCCACTACGGCGTGTCGCGCGAGCGCGCGCGGCAGATCGAAGCAGCGCTCCTGGTGCGCATGCGCAAGTACATGCAGGAGCACATCCCCGACTTCCAGCTGCTCCAGGGCGAGGACTGACGGGCTTCAGCCGTTGCGGAAGCGGAACATGCGCTGCCGGTGCGTCGAGCCGTCGAGGGCTTCGAAGAGGAAGCCGCGGAACACCATCGCGACGTGCAGGAGGATGCCGGCGACCAGCGCACCTCCGATTCCAAGGGGCGTGAGGCTCAGCACGCTGAAGAGCTGCGCCGCGTACACGACCGCCAGGAGTGGGGCATTGGGCAGGAACCACTCGATGGGGTTCTCCTGAAGGAAGCTGAAGTTGCGGCCAATCGTCTCGAGACCGCCTCGAGTGCCCTTCTGGTAGATGACCTCTGGGACGGCGTTGAGCGCTGCGATGAGGACGAAGTCGTAGGCTCTCGCAATTCCGACGTTCGAGGCGAACACCGGCCCGAGCAGGATTCTCGCAATCCACAACACGAAGAAGATGCTGATCCACGACCAGAAGTACGCGCCGATGCTCGTCTTGAGCTGGTCAAGCCCCACTTTCTGGTTGGCCACCAATCCACCGAGGAAGAAGCAGTAGACGCTCAGGGCCGCAGACTGAGCGAGGCCGGCGAGGAAGCCGCCAATCAGCGAACCGAGGACCGTGAACACCAAGAGGACGAGGACGAGTCCCGCCACCGCGATGCCCATCGGCAACAACAACGTCCACGGGTTCTTCGCGATGGCGGCGAGCGCGTCGGTGAAGGCCTTCGCGTAGATCCGCGCGTAGACGGCGACGATGTTCATCGTGCGGGCCTCCTAATCACGAACGTCGCGCGGGCCAACGTTCGCGCACCACCTGAGAGACCGGCCGTTGGTGCGGGGCGAGGCGCTGGTGGGCATGGCCCGCATGCTCGCGAAGCGTTCGCCCCCAACCTGGATCGTGGCATCCGCGCACCGGCGGCTGGCAGCGCTGACGAAGGGCTACGGGGGCGGCCGCGCTTCCCGGGCGGTGTCCACGGGTTGACGCTTTTGGTCAACACATTGACGTCAACCTGTTGACGCTTTCCGTCAACACGTGGACACGCCCTGAAAAGCGACCGGGCCTCCGAGCTCTCGTTTCGCGACGGTGAGTTGGGCGGTTCTGTCGCGTCATTCGGCGTCACCAGCGGCTCCCGAGGCTTCGGAGCGCGACGGGAACGGTCGGGCGCTCCCTCGAGGCAGCTCGCCGCGGGCTCGGTGCGCGCTGCCGTGCACATCCGACGCCGCCTCTTCGGAACTCGCGCGTCGGGGACCCGTCTCCCTCGAACTCGTTCATCGTCGGGCACGAACTCCGCCCGTCGCCATTCTCAAGTCCCGCACCGACGGGCGGAGCTGCAGCTCGCTGGATCCCTGTGCGAGCGACTCGCCCGAGCCCGTCGCGCTGAAGTGGCGAAGCAGCACGACGCCCGCGCCCATCGCCTCCTCCTCGGGCAGAGCCTCGGCGACCAGCGCGCGAGCACGCCGACGGCGAGCCCGACGAGGGAGCTCCCTGTGGTCCGGGCGCGCTCGCGGCATCGGCCCGAGAGTCCACGTCGCCACCGGGGCCCTCGTTCTGCGCACGGAGCGGTGCCTGCGGGGGCCGCGGCTTCAGCGCTCGGGCTTCGGCTTGAGGTCGGCCACCAGCTCCTGCGTCTGCTCGGTGAGCTCGCCGGTGCGCGTCAGCAGGGTGTCGAGCTCGGTGAAGATGGCCTCGACCTCTTTCGCCGACGTTGGCGCGGGGACGTCGCCGGCGTGACCGAGCTGGTCGAGCAGGGCGACCACCCGCAAGAGGTGTTCGTGCGCCGTGAGCAGGTCGCGGCCCGCGCGCGTGCCCACCTTGGTGAAGAGCGAGCCCGTCGTGTACAGCGTGCCGATGGCCTTGCGGTTCGACCGGAGCACCGTGTCGAGCCGCTGCCGGTACGTCGACAGTCGGCGCGCGAGACGGGCCTCGGCGAACGAGAAGACTTCAGCGGTCTTTGCGCCTCGGCGTGGCATCGACGCGCCGGGCTCTACCAGACGCGCGTTCGCCGAATCCAGCCTGACGCAAACGGAGGTCCCAAACCCGTTGTGCGCGTCACGCGCCGTGCGTATTCGCTCACGGCCGCCACGCGCGTGCGTGGTACATCGCGTCGCCTCGAGGAGAGAGAGCCCATGTTCAAGAAGATCCTCGTCGCCAACCGCGGAGAGATTGCCCGCCGCATCATCACCGTCGCCCGGCAGATGGGCATGCAGACGGTGGCCGTCTATTCCGACGCCGACGCCGAGCTGCCCTTCGTGAAGGAAGCCGACGAGGCGGTGCGCCTGGGCCCCGCGCCCGCGAAGGACAGCTACCTCAACGTCGACGCGCTGCTCGCCGCCGCGAAGCAGACGAAGGCCGAGGCGATTCACCCGGGCTACGGCTTCATCTCCGAGAACGCTGAGTTCGCGCGCACGGTCTCGCAGGCGGGCATCGTCTTCGTCGGCCCGCCGCCCGAGGCGATGCTGCGCATGAAGGACAAGAGCGAGGCCCGCCGCCTCGTCGCCGCCGCGGGCGTGCCCATCGTTCCCGGCACCGAGGGCACCCTGCCCGACGTCGCCACGGCGCTCTCCGAGGCCGAGCGCATCGGCTACCCGGTGCTCATCAAGGCCGCGGGCGGCGGCGGTGGCATCGGCATGTCGATCGCGAACAACCCGGCCGAGCTCGAGAAGGGCTACCGCGCGTCGGTCGACCGCGCCCGCGCCGCCTTCGGCCGCGACACCGTCTACCTCGAGAAGTACTTCCCCGCGCCGCGCCACCTCGAGGTGCAGATTCTCGGCGACCTCAAGGGGCACACGGTGCACGTGCTCGAGCGCGAGTGCTCGATTCAGCGCCGGCACCAGAAGGTGGTCGAAGAGGCCGGCAGCCCGCTCTTCCTCGACGGGCTCAACGCGGGCGTGCGCGCGACGCTCTTCGACGCGGCGCTCAAGGCCTCGCGCGCCTTCGGCTACGCGAACGCCGGCACCGTCGAGTGCCTGTACTCGGACGGCGGCGTGTACTTC
>JALOQF010000216.1 GCA_025459425.1 Myxococcaceae bacterium
ACGAGGATCGTCAGCAGCACCACCGTCATCTCGGCTCGCCTCCACGGGGAATCATCGCGCGCGCGAAGCCCGGCGTCATGCGCTCGAGCAGCCCACCATCAGGGCCGTCTTCCATCAGCACCACGTCGAGGCCGTGCTGGTTCGCCAGCGCCCACGCGCGCTCCGGCCCCGCGGCCATGAGCGCTGTGGCCCACGCGTCGGCGAGGCCGCAGCGCTCGTGCAGCACCGAGGCCGCCAGCAGCCGGTGCTGCACCGGGCGCCCCGTCACCGGGTCGATGGTGTGCACGTACCGCACGCCGTCGAGCTCGAAGACGTTCCGGTAGTTGCCGGACGAGGCGATGGACCGATCGCGCAGCGCCACCGCGAGCTGCACCCGGCGCGTCGAGGGGTCCGGCGTCTCGATGCCGACGCGAAAGGCCTCACCCGACGCCGACAGGCCCCGCGCGCGCAGCTCGCCTCCGATGTCCACCAGGTGATTCGGCTCGCCGAGGTCGACCAGCAGCGCCGACACCCGATCGACCGCGTCGCCCTTCGCGATGGCCGAGAGATCGACGCGCAGCTTCGGGTGCGCCTTGGCGAGCTGCGCGCCGTCGAGCGACAACTTCCCCGAGCCCACGGCCTCGAGCAGCCGGGCGACCTCCTCATCCGTCGGCGCCGCGCGCGGCCGGCCCTTCGCGCCGAAGCCCCAGGCCTCGACGAGCGGCCCCACCGTCACGTCGAAGGAGCCGCCCGAGGCGTGATGCACGACGAGCGCGTCTCGAATGACGGCCGCAAGCGGCGCCGAGAGGGTGACCGGCTCGGTCGACTCCAGCGCGTTGAAGCGCGACAACTCGGAGGTCGGATCGTACGTCGACATCGACGCGTTCACCTCGGCCAGGAGCGCCTCGACACCGGCTTTCAGCTGGCGAAGCCGGGCCTCGTCGCGTGGGCCGTTCAGCAGCACGCTCCACGTCGTGCCCATGGTGCGGCCTTCGAGCTTCGCAGGCGGCACCTTCACGGCCGGCCGGCCGAGGTACGTCGCGACCGAACCGGCCACGAGCACCACGAGGAGCACCCACCAGCGCGCCGACGCCTCCTTCAGCGAGAAGGGACGCTTCACGAGCCGAAGTCGTCGAAGGCGATGTTCTGCTTCGGCACGCCGAGGTTCTCGAGCATCGTCATGCAGGCCTTCAGCATCTGCGGCGGCCCGCACAGGTAGTACTCGATGTCCTCTGGCGCGGGGTGCTTCGACAGGTACTCGTCGAAGAGCACCTGGTGAATGAAGCCCTTGGGGCCCTTCCAGTCGTCCTCGGGCTTGGGCTCGGACAGCGCGAGGTGCCACGAGAAGTTCGGGTGCTCCTTCGCGATGGCGTCGAAGTCGGCCGAGTAGAACGTCTCGCGCAGCGAGCGCGCGCCGTACCAGAACGTCACCTTGCGGTCGGTCTTGAGCCGGCGGAACTGGTCGAAGATGTGCGAGCGCATCGGCGCCATGCCCGCGCCGCCGCCGATGAAGCACATCTCGTTCTTCGTCTCCTTCGCGAAGAACTCACCGGACGGCCCGCTGATGGTGACCTCGTCGCCGGGCTTGAGCGAGAAGATGTACGACGACATCACGCCAGGCGGCAGGCCGGTGGTGCGCGGCGGCGGCGTGGCGATGCGCACGTTGAGCATGATGATGTCGCTCTCGGCCGGGTAGTTCGCCATCGAGTACGCGCGCGAGACGGGCTCCTTCACCACCGACGAGAGCTGCCAGAGCTTGTACTGGTCCCACTCGTCGCGGAAACGCTCGGCCACCGCGAAGGCCTGGTACCTCACCTCGTGCGGCGGGCACTCGATCTGAATGTAGCCCCCGGCGCGAAACGGCACGGCCTCACCGGGCGGCAGCTCGAGCACGAGCTCCTTGATGAAGGTGGCGACGTTGTCGTTCGAGCGCACCTTGCACCTCCACTGCCGCACCCCGAACACCGCCGGTTCGAGGTGGATCTTCATGTTCTCTTTCAGCTTCACCTGACACGACAGGCGTACGCCGCGCCGGGCCTCGCCGGGCTTCACGTGGCTCTTCTCGGTCGGGAGCAGCGCGCCGCCACCCTCGCACACCTCGACCTTGCACACGCCGCAGCTGCCCTTGCCGCCACACGCCGACGGGATGAAGAGCTTGTGGTCGGCCAGCGTGCCCAGCAGCGTGCCGCCGCCCTTCGTGGTGATGGTGCGCTCGTCGTTGATGACGATCTGCAGCTCGCCCGTCTGCACCAGGCGCTTGCGCGCCAGCAGCAGCACCGTGACGAGCGCCATCACGAGGATGAGGAAGACGAGCACGCCCAGGACGATCGTCGTCACAGCGACACCCCCGCGAAGGCCATGAAGCAGATGGCGAGCAGGCCGGTCACCATGAAGGTGAGGCCCAGCCCGCGCAGCGCCTCGGGCGGGTTCGAGTACCGCAGCTTCTCGCGCACGGCCGCCAGCGCGACGATGGCGAGCAGCCAGCCCAGGCCCGAGCCCACGCCGAAGATGACGCTCTCACCGAAGTCGTAGTCGCGCTGATCCATGAACAGCGAGCCACCGAGGATCGCGCAGTTCACCGCGATGAGCGGCAGGAAGACGCCCAGCGCGCCGTACAGCGCCGGGGCGAAGCGCTCGATGGCCATCTCGACAATCTGCACCAGGGCCGCGATGGTGCCGATGAAGCTCAAGAAGACGAGGAACGACAGGTCGACCGTCTCGAGTGACGGGTGAATCCACGCGAGCGCACCTTCACGCAACAGCCCCCGCAACAGCAGGTTGTTGACCGGCACCGTCAGCGCCATCACGAAGGTGACGGCGACGCCCAGGCCGATGGCCGTCGAGATGCGTTTGGAGACCGCGAGGAACGAACACATGCCCAGGAAGAACGCCAACGCCATGTTCTCGACGAAGATGCTCTTCACCAGCAGCGACAGCGCGTGGCTCGTCACGCGGCACCTCCATGCGACTCGGCCGGAATGTGCACGACGAGCTCCTTCTCGACCTGCTTCGGCTTGAACACGCGCAGGGCCCAGATGAGGCCGCCGATGAGAAAGAACGCCGCAGGCGAAAGGACGAGCAGCCCGTTGGGCGTGTACCAGCCGCCCTCCGTCACCAGCGGCAGCACCTTGACGCCCATGAGGCTCCCCGAGCCGAACAGCTCGCGCACGAAGGCCACCGCCACCAGCACCACGCTGTACCCGCCGGCGTTGCCCAGGGCATCGAAGAAGCTCGGCACCGGCCCGTTCTGCATGGCGAACGCCTCGGCGCGCCCCATGAGGATGCAGTTGGTGATGATGAGCCCGACGAACACCGACAGCTGCTTCGACACCTCGTACGCGTAGGCCTTGAGCACCTGGTCGCAGACGATGACGAGCGACGAGATGATGGTGAGCTGCACGATGATGCGAATGCTCGAGGGGATGAGGTTGCGGATGGCGCTGATGATGACGTTCGACGCCACCAGCACGCCGGCGACCGCGAGGCACATCACCACCGACGTCGACAGCATCGTCGTCACCGCGAGCGCCGAGCAGATGCCCAGCACCTGTTTGCCGATGGGGTTGTCGTCGAAGAGCGGGTCGACGAGCGCGGCCTTCGATTTCTTGTCGAGCATCACCGGCCTCCTTCGCGCCGGGCGGCGCGGTACTGGTCGAGGAAGGGCCCGAAGCCGTCGGGGCCCAGCCAGAAGTCGAGGGTGTGCGAGACGCCCCGCGAGGTGATGGTGGCGCCCGAGAGGCCATCGACGCGGAACGGGTCGTCGTCCGGCGGCCCCGCAGCGCCCTTGATGACCTTCACCTTCACCTCACCGCCGTCGCCGAAGGCCTTGCGGCCCTTCCACTTCGCCTGCCAGGCCGGGTTCTCGATCTCTCCGCCGAGGCCCGGCGTCTCGCCGTGCTCGTAGAACGTGATGCCCGAGATGGTGGTGGCGTCGGCCTCGAGCGCGAGGAAGCCGTACATCGTCGACCACAGCCCGTAGCCCTGAATGGGCAGCACGAGCGCGTCGACCTTCCCGTCCTTCATCACCTCGTAGACGACGGCGTGGTTCGGTACGCGGAAGACGCGGGCCTCGTTGGGAGGCACCGGATGACTCGTCGAAAGGTCTCCCGCTGCCTTGCGCTGGTCGAACGTGCGCGCGTCGACCGCGTCGGTGAAGGCGCCCGTCTTCAGCTCGACGGCGCGCGCCACCACCGAGCGCTCGAAGCGGCTCTCGACGTCGGTCGCGCTCAGCCGCTCCCCGGCGCGCATCAGCTCGGCCACGCCGAGCACCTTCGACAGCCTGTCGATGCGCTGGTTCTGCTGCTGCTTCGGGCGAAGCAGGACGGCGGCGCTCGCGATGGGAATGGCGCACACCAGGCACACCACGGCCGCGAAGCCGACGATGTAGGCCGTCGAGTCACGAGGCGGAACGCGCATAGCGGGCGGCCCTCCGGCGCTTGTTCGCTTCGAGCACCGCGTGGTCGATGAGCGGCGCGAACATGTTCATGAAGAGGATGGCGAGCATCATGCCCTCCGGGTAGGCCGGGTTGACGACCCGAATCAGCACGCACAGCACGCCAATGCCGAAGCCGTAGACGAGCTTGCCGGCCGAGGTGAACGCCGACGACACCGGGTCGGTCGCCATGAAGACGAGCCCGAAGGCCCAGCCGCCGAGCACCGCGTGCCAGTGGAAGGGCAGCGCCATCATCGGGTTGGTGCTGCTGCCGATGGCGTTGAGCCCCATCGCGCAGGCGGCCGTGCCCACCACCACGCCCAGCATCGTCTGCCAGGCGCCGATGCGGGTGACGAGGAGCAGCGCCGCGCCGAGCAGGCACGCCAGCGCGCTCGTCTCGCCCATCGACCCGGGAATGCGGCCGACGAAGGCGTCCCACCAGGTGAGGCCGGGCAGGTGGCCCGCGCCCTCGGCGAGCGAGGCCAGCCACGTCGCGCCCGAGCGCCCGTCGGGAGGCACCGCGGCGACCCACACCTCGCCCGAGAGCTGCGCCGGGTACGCGAAGAAGAGAAACGCGCGCGCGACCAGCGCCGGGTTCAAGAAGTTCATGCCCGTGCCGCCGAAGATCTCCTTGCCGATGACGACGCCGAACGCGGTGCCGAGCGCGACCTGCCAGAGTGGCACGGTGGGCGGCATCGTGAGCGGAATCAGCATGCCGGTGACGAGGAAGCCCTCGTTCACCTCGTGCTTGCGCACCACCGCGAAGAGCACTTCGAAGACGCCGCCGGCCGTGTACGACACCAGCATCACGGGCACGAAGTAGAGCGCGCCCAGCACCACGCACGAGACGACGTCGCTCGAGCTCGCGGCGAGCCCCGTCCACCCGAAGACGTCGGTCTGCCACGTGGCCAGCATGCGCCCGCCCTGCTCGACGAGCCGCAGCGCCTGGTAGCCCGTGTTGTAGAGGGCCATCGCGATGGCCGGCACCAGCGCGATGACCACCGTCATCATCATGCGCTTGAGGTCGAGGCCGTCGCGCACGTGGGTGGAGCCGCTGGTGGTCGACGCCGGGGTGTAGAGGAACGTGTCGGCCGCGTCGTAGAGCGGGAAGAGCTTCGCCAGGCGCCCCTTCTCGTGGAAATGCGGGGCGACCTTGTCGAGCGCGCGTCGGAGGGCCTTCATGGCGTCACCCCTCTGCCTCGAGCGTCGAGAGCACCTTGCGGAGCGCTGCGCCGTAGTCGAGCTTGCCGGGACACACGTAGGAACACAGGGCGAGGTCTTCTTCGTCGAGCTCGAGCGCGCCGAGCTCTTCGGCCCACTCGACGTCGCCCACGGTGAGCGCGCGCAAGAGGTGGGTCGGCATGAGGTCCATCGGCATCACGCGCTCGTACATGCCGATGGGCACCATCGCGCGACGGCCGCCGTGGGTGTTGGTGTCGAAGCCGAAGCGGCGGCCGGGCGCGAGCGCCGAGAGGAACGTCGGAATGGTGGAGAAGTCGGACAGCCCGGGGCCGAGCCAGCCCAGGAAGCGTCGTTCGCGGCCCTCGGCGACCACCGAGATCTGCTGGTGGAATCTCCCGAGGAAGCCGAAGGCGTCACCGCTCGCCACGTCGCCGTGCAGCACCGAGCCGCTGATGACGCGCGACTCACCCTCGTGCAGCTCGCCGGCGAGGAGCGCTCCGAGGTGCGCGCCCAGCCGCGTGCGGAGGAGCCGCGGCGTCTTCACCCGAGGCCCCCCGAGCGAGACGACCTGGGTGACGTCGAGGCTGCCTGTCGCGAAGAGGTGGCCGATGCGGGCCACGTCCTGCGCGCCCACGTGCCACACCTCGACGCCGCGGGTGACGGGCATGAGCGTGTGAATATGGAAGCCCACGGTGCCTGCCGGGTGCTTGCCGCCGAACTCGGCCACCTGCGCCCCCGACGAGCCCGGCCCCAGCGACGAGCCAGGCGCACGGCACAGGAAGAGGGGCCCGCCACACAGCTGCTTCAGCACCGAGAGCCCGCGCTCGAAGTCGGCCTCCCGGCCTTTCAGCGCGAGCTCGACGTCTGGTGCGAGCGGGTGCGTGTCGACGGCGGTGACGAAGAGGGCCTTCGGGGTGGCGTCGGGGCGGGGCACCCGGCTGAAGGGGCGCGTGCGCAGCGCCGTCCACAGGCCTGACTCGAGCAGCAGCGCGCGCGTCGCCGCTCCATCGTTGCCGGCGGCCGGGCTGAAGGCCTCGAAGCTCATCGGTTCGGCGCCTTCCTCGAGGTTCACCACCGTCGACTGGAGCGCCCGCTTCTCGCCGCGGTGCACGGCGGCCACCACCCCGCTGCCGGGGGCCGTGAAGCGGAGCTCGGGTCGGGTGCGGTCGACCCACACGGGCTGGCCGAGCCGCACGCGCGCCCCCGGCTCGACGAGGACGCGCACCTGGAGGCCGACGAAGTCTCGCGCGAGGAGCGCCACCGAGGGCACCGTTGCGCCGGGCTGCACCTCGGGCCGGGGCGCTCCGGTGATGGGCAGGTCGAGCCCGCGGGACACGATGACAGGGGCAGGTGACATGGGGCCAGAATACTCCGGTGGTGACGACTGGCAGGCGGAGCAACCGTTTATCGTCCCTCATTGCTTGGATTCCATGGGAATCCAAGCAATGAGCCAGACGCAGGGTGTGTTCCATTTTCCGAAACCCTTGCCCCCAAGGGTCCGCTGCGCGATGTCGCGCGCGTGATCGTCATGACCCTCCTCGCCGCGACCGTCGCCGACCCGCAGTTCCTTCGCGAATACGCCGAGACCCGCCGCTACCTGGCCGGGCGTCCGGAGAAGCCGAAGTTCTCGCCCGATGGCAAGAGCGTGTTCTTCCTGCGCTCCGCCGCGAAGGACGCGCGCCAGTTGCTGTACGAGTTCGACGTCGCCACCGGCCAGACGAAGGAACTCCTCACGCCGGACTCGCTGCTCAAGGGCGCCAGCGAGACGCTCACCGCGGCCGAGAAGGCCCGACTCGAGCGCCAGCGCGTCTCGGCCCGCGGCTTCACCAGCTTTCAGCTCTCGGGCGACGGCTCGAAGCTGCTCGTGGTGCTCTCGGGCAAGCTGTACGTCGTCGAGCGCGCGAGCGGAAAAGTCACGCAGCTCAAGACCGGCGACGGTGCCTGCATCGATCCGAAGTTCTCTCCCGACGGAACTCGCGTCGGCTACGTGCGCGAGCACGACGTGCACGTGGTCGACCTGGCGAAGAACGTCGAGGCGCGCGTCACCACCGGCGGCACCGAAGAGAAGCCGAACGGGCTCGCCGAGTTCGTCGCGCAGGAAGAGATGAGCCGCTTCTCGGGCTACTGGTTTTCGCCCGATGGGAAGTTCGTCATCTTCCAGAAGACCGATCACTCGGGGCTCGAGCGCTTCGGCATCGCCGACCCGATGCACCCCGAGGCCGAGGTCGAGCGTTTCTTCTACCCGCGCCCGGGCAAGAAGAACGCCGAGGTGTCGCTCGCCATCGTGCCGGTGACGGGTGGCAAGCCGGTCGACGTGCAGTGGGACCGCGCGGCGCTCCCGTACGTCACCACGGTGAAGTGGCCGAAGGCCGGCGCGCTGTCCGTCGTCGTGCAGAACCGTGAGCAGACGAAGTCGGTGCTCCTCGCGGTCGACCCGAAGACGGGGAAGACGACGCCGCTGGTGACCGAAGAAGACGCGGCGTGGGTGAACATCAACCAGGACATGCCCGCCTGGCTCCCCGACGGGAGCGGCTTCTTCTGGGACACCGAGCGCAACGGCGGCCATGAGATCGAGCTGCGAAAGGCAGACGGCTCCGGCGCGGTGACGTGGGTGAAGGCCGCGGCCGGGTACAAGGGCGAGCTCGGCCTGGTCGGCTTCGACGCGAAGACGAAGACGCTCTACTTCCTCGGCGGGGACGATCCGACGCAGGTGCTCTTGTTCAAGACGGTCAACGGCGCGCCGCCCGAGCGGGTCAAGACGCCGAGCCAGGGCCGGGCCTTCGAGGGCGCGGTGATGGCCGACGATGCCAGCGCCTTCGTCGTCAGCACCACCTCGACGCGCGCGATGCCAAAGTCCTTCGTCGTGAAGGCCGACGGCGCCACGGTGGCCGAGCTGCCCGGGGTCGCGCTCGAGCCGTCGCTCAAGCTGAACCTCGAGTTGCTGACGTTGCCTGGGCCGCTCGCGATGCGTGCTGCCGTCATTCGCCCGAAGGACTTCAAGAAGGGCACGAAGTACCCGGTGGTGCTCAACGTGTACGGAGGCCCCGGTCACCTCGAGGTGCTCGAGACGACGCGCGAGAACCTCGTGCTGCAGTGGCTGGCGAATCAGGGCTTCATCGTGGTGAAGATCGATGGCCGGGGCACGCCTCGCCGCGGTCGCGACTACGAGCGCGCCATCAAGTTCGACTTCGCCACCACCACCGCGAACGATCAGATCGACGGGCTCAAGGCGCTGGCGGCGAAGGTGCCCGAGCTCGACCTCTCGCGCGTCGGCGTCTACGGCTGGAGCTTCGGCGGCTACATGGCGGCGCTGCTCGCGATGGCGAAGGGCGACGTCATCAAGAGCGCGGTGTCGGGCGCGCCGGTGGTCGACTGGCGCGACTACGACACGCACTACACCGAACGGTACCTGGGCCTGCCCGAGGCGCAGCCGAAGGCCTACGAGGTGAGCTCGCTGCTCTCGTACGTGAAGGACGCGAAGCGGCCGATTCTCCTCATTCACGGCACCGCCGACGACAACGTCTACTTCCTGCACTCGCTCAAGCTGTCCGATGCGCTCTTCAAGGCCGGCAAGCCCCACGCGGTGCTGCCGTTGTCGAACTTCACCCACATGGTGCCCGACCCCTTGGTGACCGAGCGCCTCTGGGAGCGCATCGCGACGCACTTCCTGGAGACGCTCTCGAAATGACCGCGAAGCTCGAACAGGCCTTCGTCGACGATTGTCCCTACGGGCCCGACGCGCTGCTCATCGATGAGATCGTGTCGATCGACGCGGAAAAGGGCGAGGTCGTCTGCACCATGCCCGTGCACGACGAGCTGCCGCTCACCCGCTCGCAGCGGGTGCACCCCGTTCGGCATCCACGGCACGTGAACGGCGGGCTCATGCTGCACATGACGGGCATGCTGGGCTTCGTGCACGCGTACTACGTGCTGGGGCTGCGCCACGCCGACGGGTGGATTGGATACGGCGCGAAGATTCACGAGGCGCGGTTCCACGCGCTGGCGACGCCGGGCGAGAAGCTGCTGCTGCGCGGGTGGACGACGCGCACGCGCAAGATGAACGAGTCGATCATGGCGCGGTATTCCTTCGAGTTCCGCCAGGGTGAGAAGGTGGTCTACGAGGGTGACCAGACGGCATGGTGGGCGAAGGTGGGGGCATCACCCATCCCATGAGTCGCCCCCTCGACGTGCGGGCCACACTCGGCTCAAATCAAGAACGGATGGAAGAGCGCCTTCGGTTTCGTCGTCGTCTCGAGGCACCTGGTTTCACCCTCATCGAGCTGATGATCGTCGTCGCCATCATCGGCATCCTCGCCGCCATCGCGATTCCGAACTTCGTGCGCTTTCAGGCGAAGGGAAAACAGTCCGAGGTCAACGCGAACCTCAAGGCGATCTTTACGGCGCAGAAGGCCTCGTACCCACACCTGCAGGGCTACTGGAGCGATGTCGGCGGCATCGGCTTCACCCCTGAGCGTGGGAACCGCTACCTCTACGACCTCGGGCCTGTCGCCGGCTCGGTCGGGCTTGGCACCGAGGGCTCCTGCGGTCAGTTCGTCGACCGTGCACTCGTTCCCCCGACGGTGATGGCGGGCGACTGCGGGCTCACCGCCGACGTAGCCCGGCACGGCGCCTCGTTCACGAACCCGAACCTGCTCGCCCTGATGCAAGCGGGGCAGGTTCCTGCTGCTTTTTCGGCCGAGGTCGCGGGCAACGCCAACCTCACGATGGCGGGGGTCAACGGCGCCAGTTGTCCCAACTGCGACTTTGCAGCCGTCGCGATCAGCAACGTCGACAACGATGTGGGCGCCGACGTGTGGTGGGTGTCGTCGCAGACGCTCGACCAGCCTGGTGTCGTCGGTTGCCCACCGGCCATGACGCTCGCGCTGATGAACGCCTTCACCTCGGGCACTCCGACCCCAGTGGTAGATGACGTCTGCTACGACGGGCAGTGAACGCGCCCGGCGACCGCTGACTGAGCCACGGGCTCGAAGCACTGGCATGTCGCGTGACGCGGGGCTGGCCGCTCGGAGCCGGTTGGCCCTGGCCGTCAGCCGAACAACCCCAGCTTCGCCGGCGTGAAGTCGGGGAACACCTGGGCGCGCCGCAGGCCCACCGACTCGAGGCACTCGCTCATCACGCTCCGCAGGTCGGTCGTCGTCTTCAGGTCACGCCCCTCGAAGAGCGCTCCGCTCGACAGCGACGGCCAGTCGGCCACCACGCGCCCGCCCTGCACGCCGCCACCCAGCACGAGCGAGACCGACGCGGCGCCGTGATCCGTCCCGCGCGTTCCGTTCTCGCGGGCCGTGCGCCCGAACTCCGTCATCGTCAGCAGCGTCACGTCGGCGAGCTTCGGGCCCAGGTCCTGCGCGAACGCCGCGAGCGCCTGGCCCACCTCGTCGAGCCGCGTGGCGAGCTGGCCGGTCGCGGCGCCCTGCGCGAGGTGCGTGTCGAACCCGCCGAGCTCGGTGGCCGCGAGTGACAACCCCACGTCGGCGTGAACGAGCCGCGCGATGTCCTGGAGGCGCCGGCCGAGCACTCCGCGTGGATACACCGCGCCGTTCTCTGGAGTCCGCGACGCCAGTCCATCGCGCTGCGCCGTCGACAACGACTCGAACGCCTCGCGGCCCGACGTGCGGAGCGCATCGTCGACCGCCTGCGCGTAGAGCGCCTCGAACGTCGTCGACGCGCCGCCGCCCACCTTGAAGTCCTTGAGTGATGGGAAGGCCAGCGCGTGGCCGTCGCCCGCCATCGACGACGGCATGCCGTTCTGAATCGCGACCATCGAGAACGCGCCCGACAGCCCGGCGCCGGCCCGGTTGAGCCAGCCATCGGGAGCCCGTCGCCCCGGCGTGCCCGACTCCAGAAAGTCCTGGGCCTCGAAGTGACTGCGCGGGGCGTTCGGCAGGCCAGTGGCGTGCACGACGGCGAGCTCTTTGGCCTGAAAGCGGGGAAGGAGCGGCGCCAGCGCAGGGTGCAGCGCGAAGGTGCCGTCGAGCGGGAGCGCCGCGCCGCTGCCCTTCGTCGAGAGCTTCAGCGTCGGCCGCAGCGCCGCGTACGCGGGATCGCCCACCGGCGGCACCATCGACAAGCCGTCGACACCGCCACGCAGGAACACCACCACCAGCGTCTTTCCATTTCGCCGGCCCTCGAGCGCGCGCGCCACGCCGCTCGGCGACGCGCCGAAGGCCACGAGAGACTGCACCAGTCGTCGACGGGTGATCATTGGCGTTGGAACTCCGGGGAGCCGAGCAGCAGCCCCACCACCTTCGGCCTCTCGTCACGGCGTTCGTCCACCTCGTCGTCCGCGGCGATCGCCCGGCGAATCGTCGCGAGCGTCGTCTCCGAGGCCTGGCGGCCGAGGATGGCGAGGGCGAGTCCTTCAAGCGGCGTGTCTTTCGGCGGCAGCGAGACGAGGACGCCCGGAATCCGTCCCGCGGCGAGCTTGAGCCCGAAGTTGATGCGCGCGACGAGGCCTCCGGCCGACACCCAGGCGGCCGTGTCTTCCCGGTACCCCGTCGGCGGCGCGCACCGGTAGAGCGGCTGCCCCAGCTGCTCGAGCGCGGTGGCGAGTGGGCGCTGGGCTT
>JALOQF010000573.1 GCA_025459425.1 Myxococcaceae bacterium
GAGGCGCGCGGTGGGCTGTTGCCGTCGGTGGGCGTGTCTTTCCTCGGTGATGCCCACGACGGAGACGTGCTGCACTACGAGAAGGCCGCGGGCGATCGGGTCGTGCACCTGTCGCTGTACCCGAGCCGGCTCGCGCTGTTGTGGGTCGAGCAGACGAGCGGCCCGTCGACGCTGCTGGAGCTCGCCCATCGACAGGCGGCGCTGGTGGCGGGGCGAACCCTCGACGAGCTCAAGCCGGTGCGCGACCTCGCCGACGTGACACGCCCGGTGGGCCTCGAGCGCTGGCAGGTCTTCGGCGCGTACCGGATCAACCGCGCGCGCTCGACGATGCTCGACGAGTCACGCTCGGTGCAGGGGCTCTTCCATGCGCTCGCCAGTGGAGAGGCCCCCACCCTCGCGAACCTGCCGAGCGAGGCCGAGGCGCAGGCCACCACCGTGCAGCGGCACCGCGACGTGGAGCACTGGATGACGTCGACCGGCGGCGCCCGGCTGGAGCTCGAGCTCGAGGACGTGAAGACGCCGCCACCCCTCGACGGCGACTTCGCGCTCTTTCTCCTCACGACCGGGCAGCGCTACGCGGCCTTCGAGATCACCCGTCGCATGGGCGAGCTCGAGCGCCGCTCCCGTCGCAGCCGCTGGGCCTCGCTCACGCCCACCACCACCCTGCGCGCTGACGTCATGAGCTTCACCAACGCGCTCTGGTACGCGCGGGTGAGCGACGAGCCCGACGTGAACGCGCGGTACGACGCGTGGCGGCGGCTCCACGGCATGCCCGAGACGGTCGACTCGCTGCGCAGCCAGACGGCCGAGCTCGACGAGTACCGCAAGGAGCGCTTCGAGAAGATGACCGGCGTCTTGCTGTTCCTCTTCCTACCCATCACCATCGCCACCGGGTTCTTCTCGGGCGCCCAGTTCAACGAGATGGAGCTGCGCGTCGGCCTGCCGTGGAGCACCGGCGGGTGGAAGGTGTTCCTCATCTACACGGCGGTCTTCACGGTGCTGGTGTTCGGGGCGGTGCTGCTGGCCCGGCTGCTGTCGTGGCGACGCCGGTGAGTCACTCGCGGCGAACGCGGAACTCGCCCTTCGTGAGCTCGGTGGTCCGCGTCATCCCTTCTTCCTCGTAGCGGAACGACGCGGTGAAGGTGCCCTCGTCGTGGCCGCCCTTGTCGGCGGCGATCTTCGTCAGCGTCACGCTGCACGAGCCCTGTACCTGCTTGCCACTCGGGATTCGCCACTGGGCGTCTCGGCACTTCCAACCGGTCCCGGCGGGCACGAGGTAGAGCGCCAGGTCGACGGTGGAGTCCTTGTTGTGGCCGTTGATCACGAGCTGCTTGCCGTCGGTCGAGCGGATCGACACGAGGAACTGGTCGACCTCCGGCGTCCACCCACGGTCCATGATGAAGCGCATCCAGGTGACGCGCCGCTGGAGGTCGCCGAAGTTGCACCACGGCGTGTTCCTGTGGTGCGCGATCATGTCGCTCACCGAGCCCCCGCGCTCCAGGTACTCGAGCCAGAACGTCTTCGCGCGCTCACAGTCCTGGGCGTTGGTGGCGGCGAACGCGAGATCCTGGAAGATGTAGTACCCGGCGTAGGCCGTCTTCGCGCTTCCACAGGCCTTCTTGAAGTCGGCGGCGAGCTGGTCGAGGCCCTCGAGACCGCGACGCCTGAGCGCATTGGAGACGGCCGTGGTGCGACCTCCGTTGAGATCGTCGATCTGGCAGGTGGCGAGGCCGTCGGCCCACTGCTGGCGCCGCCCGCGCTCGTACCCCTTCCCCGCGAGGACGTCCTTGATGCGGGCCTCGCGGCGGTCGTTGCCGTTGGCCGTCGGGAAGGTGTCGAGCACCCGCTGGAGCATCGTCACCTGCTCGTCGTCGCGCTCGAAGTCCTCGAGCATCTCGGCCTTGGAGTCGAGCGCGTGCAGGGCTGCGTACTCGGCGCGCTGCTTCATCGCCGGTGCGGCGGTGCTGGTGGCCGCGACCGTCAGCTCCACGCGCTCGTCGAGGGCCTTCCACACGGCGGTGCCTTCGGCGGGCAGCAGCGCGGCGGGTGGCGGCGCGACCGAGAAGGAATCGCCATCGTTGAGCCACCCCACCAGAACGAAGCGGGCGAGCTCGTCGAGGGCCCACTCTCCCGGGAGGCGCAGGTCTCCGAGGTTCGCGTCTCTCGCGTCGTTGACGAGTTCGGGCGTCAGCTTCACGTTCCCCGAAGGCGGAATGACCGAGCCGTTGATGAGCGTCGCGTGGGCCTTGAGGTAGCGCTCGTGCTCGGCCATGAGCGCGCGCCAGTTGGCGATCCACGCCTTCATCGTCTCGAGCGCCTGCGGGCGCCTGTCGTTCAGCACCACGCGTGGACTGCCGCGGGCCGACAGGTGCTGCTTCAGCGTGCGCGCCAGAAGCCGCGCCTTCGCCACCCGGAACCCGAGGAAGTCGACCTTCGCCTGTTCGGACAGCCCATCGAACTGCCCCGCCTTCGCCAGCGCCTCGTCCGCGGCCTTCGCCACGCGCAGCGCCGACGCGGTCATCATGTCCTTCTTGCGCTGGTTGTACGCCTCGAGCGCCTTGACGGCCTGCTCCTTCCGTTCGCGCGCCATCAGGAACGTGGGGGACTTCGAGACGAGCGCCGCGAAGGCCTTTTGCGCCTCTTCGGCCTCGCCCTGGTCGGAGAGATCGAGCGCCTTCGAGTAGTCGACGAGGGCGTCGAACGTCGGAACCTTCGCGCGGCGACGGGCCGACGGATCCTTCAGCTTGAGATCGATCGCCTTCGTCACCTCGAACACGAGCTTCTGCTCGACGGCGAAGACGTCGTCCTTCGGGCCTTCGGCGCGGGCCGAGGCCACGTTCACGTTCTTCTGGGCGTCGATGAGCGTGGCGTCGAGCCGCAGGGTGTCGGCCTGGACGAAGATCTTTCCGCTCAACAGGTACCTGGCACCGAGAAAACGGCCGACCTGCACGGCCTTCGCCTGGTCGAACGCCTTCGTCTTCTGGAGCTTGAGCTCTCCCAGCACCGCCTCGAGGCGCTCGCGCTCGACCACCGTCACGCCGTCCCAGGCCACCAGGTCGGTGACCATCAGGTCGGCGAGGCCCTTTCGCATGAGCTCGAGCTCGGCGCTGCCGCTGTTGTTCTCGAAGTACAGCACCGCGATCACCGGCTTGTCGGCGTCGGCGGCGCCGGTGACGAGCGCGAGGCTGAGGAGCGCGTGGAGCATGCGCGAGGACTACTTCGCGCCGGGGAAGGCCGTCACGTAGCGAACCTTCACGTCGGGGAACGCGGTGACGAACTGCACCTTCGTGTCGGGGAAGGCGGTGACGAACTGCCACTTGC
>JALOQF010000217.1 GCA_025459425.1 Myxococcaceae bacterium
GCCGGCTGGTCGACGTGCGCGCGAAGGTGCCGTACCTCGTGCAGGGCCCGGCGCTGCTCGACTGGCTCACGCTCGAGGCGAACGTGGCGTTGGCGACGAAGGGTGTGCCCGACGAGGGCCGGGTCGAGCGTGCCCTGGGGCGCATGGGGCTGTCGGCGCTGCGGGGCCGGTATCCACCCGAGGTGGGCCCCGGCATTCGCAAGCGCACGGCCATCGCGCGCGCGCTGGTGCTCGAGCCGACGTGTCTGCTCCTCGACGAGCCCACCACCGGCCTCGACTCGGTCGCCGCGGGGCAGGTGAACGAAGCGCTCGAGGCCGTGCGGGCCGCGGGCCTCGGAGCGCTCGTCGTGTCGCACGACTACGGGGCGCTGGAGCGCCTCGCCGACCGGGTGGTCGAGGTGCGTCAGGGCGTCATCGGCTACCAGGGGCCAAAAGCGGGCTTTCTGGCGCAAGCGCGGTAATCGAGAGGACCGGTATGGACGAATCTCGTCTCGAGCTGAAGGTGGGCGCGCTGATGCTGGCCGCGGTGGTGGGCACCCTCGGGCTGCTCTACGCGATGGGCGAGCTGTCGTTCTCGAGCGGGCGCACGGTGGTGGTCGACTTCTCGCACACCGGCAACGTGGTGAAGGGCGCGCCGGTGAAGCTGGGCGGCGTGGTGGTGGGCCGCGTCGACGCCGTCGAGCTGCTCGCCGATCGCCGCGACGCGCGGGGCGACCCGATGCCGGTGCGCATGACGGTGAGCATCTCGGAGGCCACCGAGAAGGCCCTGCGCACCGACTGCGCCATCACGGTGTCGAGCCAGGGGCCGCTCGGCGAGCCCTACCTCGAGATCTGGCCCGGCAGCGCGCCCCAGGTGCACGTGGCGACCGCGCCCATTCGTGGCGTCGACGCGCCCCGCATCGACATCGTCTCGAACCGGCTCGCCAAGTTCCTCGACTCGGCCTCGAAGGTGCTCGAGAGCGACCCCGAGGCGGTGTCCAAGCTCGTCGACGGCTTCGGCGGCCTCACCACCACCGTCGACGGGGTACTGACCGAGAACCGCACCCAGATTCACGATCTCGCCCAGGAGCTCTCGGTCGCCGCGAAGGACCTGCGGGTGCTCGCCGCCATCGCCCGCAAGGAGCTCGAGCCCGGCGGCCGCACCACGGTGATGCTCGACGACGCCGCGCAGGCGGCCCGCGTCGCCCGCACCGAGCTGCCAGATCTCTCGAAGAAGGCCTCGACGGCGCTCGGTGGGCTCGCGGCCGTCTCGGGTCAGTTCACGGAAGAAGACGGCCAGCGTCTCAAGGCGATGCTGGTGAAGTACCAGCAGGCTGGCGAGAAGGTCGACGCGCTCGCCTCGCGGGCCGACACGCTGATGAAGAAGCTCGAGGCCGGTGACGGCACGCTCGGCGCCCTGGCGAAGGACAAGCAGGTGTACGACGACCTCAAGTCGCTGCTGGCCGACCTGCGCAAGCACCCGTGGAAGATGCTCTGGAAGGAATAGGCCCCTCGGCTCAGGGCACGAAGGCCTTCACCACCGCCTGGGGCTGCCCGCCGATCGTCGCGATCCACGTGAGGGCGACGCGGCTTCCGTCGAACGCCGCGTGCGGGAAGGTGGCGGGCGGCCCGCACGAGACGAGCTCGTCGCTGCCGAGCCGCGCCCCTGCCGGAGAGAACCGTGTCATCCAGATGCGGCGCGCGCCCGTGCGCTCGTCCGAGAAGAAGACGAGCCAGCCGGTGCCGGTCCACACGATGGCTGGAGACTGCGCACTGCCCGACGTCGTCACGGGCACCCGCAGCGCGTTCGCGGCGCCGGTCTTCGCGACGAGCGCCAGCACGATCTCGCTCTGGCTCGAGCCCCCGGCCCGGTACTCCTGGAAGGCGACGGCGAAGTGCGTCGGCGAGGCCGCGATGCGCGGCTGGAAGGCGCCCTGCCCCGCCGCGTTGAGCTGGAGGTCGGTCAGCTCGGGCGCCCCCGTCGACGAGAGGCGGTTGAAGAGCATGAAGGGCACGTTCTGGCGCAGCTGCGTGGCGACGATGCCCCAGTTCGTGCCGCCCCAGACGAGGTCGCCGTAGTCGGTGGTGATGCCGGCCGGGCTCGGCGTCAGCGACACCTCGGAGCCGGCGAGCTGGCCCTGCGCGTCGACGCGGCGGAAGTAGAGCGCGCGGTCGAAGCCGCTGCCGGAGCGCCCATCGGCCCACAGCACGCCGAACTCCTGCGACGAGGCGTTCCAGCCGATGGCGGCCGGAAAGGCGAGCCCGGGGAGCGCCGAGACCGGCACGTCGTTGGCCAACATGCGCTGCCCCGAGGCCGACACACGCGCGAAGTAGACGTCGTTCGACTGGCTGGCGTTGCGGGTGTCGCTCCAGGCGAGACCGAACTCGCTCCCGGTCCATGCGGCGAAGGGCTTGTGCGCCGCCAGCATGCCCGTCATCGGCGCCGCCGGGCCGACCGTCTGCAGCTGGCCGTCGAGCGCGAAGTAGGTGTAGCGGAGGTTCGAGTTGCCGAACATCTCGTGCACGAAGAGGCCCCACTGGCCGTTTCCGCGCGAGGCGATGAACCCGGTGTACGCGTTTCCGGGCGCGCTCGTCACCTGCACCTCGGCCGCGGTGAGGGTGCACGCCGGCTGCATGCACGCGGCCGCAGCGCCGCAGTCCGGGTCGGCGCAGTCGGCGTTGCCGTCACAGTCGTTGTCGACGCCGTCGCCACACTGCTCGACGGCGCCCGGCGCGCAGACACACCGGTTCTGCTGACACACCGCACCGCCACCGCACGTGCCGCACGACAGGGTGCCACCGCAGCCGTCGGCGCGCGTGCCGCACGTGGCCCCCTCGGCCGTGCAGGACGTTGGCACACAGACGCCTGCGTCGACCGGTGCGCCCGCGTCACTGGCCTGCCCCGCGTCGGGTGGAGCGCCCGCGTCCACCGCGCCGCCGTCGACCACGGGGAGCGCGACACACCGGCCCGCCGTGCACACGGCCTGCGCTGCGCAGCTCCCGCACGACACCACGCCGCCACACCCGTCTGGCTGGGTGCCGCACTCCGGCGTCAGGCCCTCGAGGACCAGGCAGGTCGTCCGTGGAGCGCACGACGCGCCCTGCACCTGCGCCGACAGCGGCACCCGCACCTCGTCACCGTCGGCGACGATCACCAGCACTCCCACGTCGGCTGCGGCGCTGGCTCCGGCGGCGTACTCGACGACGAAGCGCACTTCGTCCCCCGGCCGGAGCGCCCGTGGCACCAGCGTCGTCGAGAACCGCCGCGTCGCGTCCTGCTCGATCGTCACGCTCGAGATCGACACCGTGGCGCGGCCCGACACGCGCGCCACCAGCTCACGGACCTCGACCGCTGACGGCTGAACGACGCCGAAGGCCACCGCGCCGGGCTCGACCAGCAGACGACTCCCGGTGTCGACCAGCCGGGGCCCGCATTGACACGCAGAGAAGGCACACAGCGCAGCGAGGGCAAGAGGACGCATGTGGGTGTGGAGCCAGGCAGGCGCCACGAGTCGCACGCCCATCGCGCCCACATGGCACCCACCTCGAGCCCACCTGTAGAATCGCGGAGTTCCACCCGAAAGGACCCCATGCGTCTCGTCGTCGCAGCCATCGCGGTGGTGAGTGGTGCGTGCGGCGTCGTCGAGGCCACACCCAGCGGCTTCCGGCACGACGCCATCGTCGGGGGCACCGAGGACGACGGCGGCTACCCCGACGTGGTGATGCTGCGAGCGGTCTTCACCAACGACGCGGGCCAGACGCAGGGCTTCGCCTGCTCGGGCACGCTCATCACGCCCACCGTCGTGCTGACGGCCGCGCACTGCCTCAACGAACGGGGCGGGCCACCGGGCTACGCCTTGACGGCGGTGACGTTCCACAACCTCGGGGTGGCCCCGCCGACGACGTCGCCGCTGTGGGTCCCGGCCGCCTCGTGGCGACGTCACCCGTCGTGGTCGAGTGCTGCGCCGATGAACAACGACCTGGGCGCCGTGCAGCTCCCGGCGCCGCTCCCGATGGTTCGCCCCTCGCCCTACGGCCGCCGCGTGCTCGGCAGCGCCGACGTCAACCGGCCCATGGAGGTCGTCGGCTACGGCATGACGAGCATGGGCGGGACGGGCATCGGGACCCGTCGCGTGGTGTCGCTCCCCTTGCGCGGGTTGACGACGCAGCACCTGCAGCTCGGCAACATGAGCACGGCCGGCATCTGCAACGGCGACTCGGGCGGCCCGTCGTTCCTCGTCGATCGCGACGGCATTCGCCGGGTCGTGGGCGTGCACTCGTGGACGCAGCCCGGCGGCAACTGCATGGACGGCCTCGACGCCCGCGTCGATCAGTTCGGCCCCTTCATTCGCCAGTTCCTCATGGACACCGGCGGCGCGAGCTGCGTCGAAGATGGCCTGTGCGCGAGCGGCTGCGCGTCACCCGACCCGGACTGCGTCTGCCAGGCTGACGGCACCTGCAATGGGCAGTGCCCCAACCTCTTGAGCGATCCCGACTGCTCGAGCGACTGCGTGGCGAACGGCGTCTGCGCGACCGCGAGCTGCCCGAGGCCGGACCCCGACTGCACGAGTGAACTGTCGACGTGCACGATGGACAGCCAGTGCCAGTACCACAGCTGCGTGGCCGACCCGCAGCGTTCGCAGCGCTACTGCAGCCGGCCCTGCTCCGCCACCTGTGCCGCAGGGACGACGTGCGTCGGCGCCGTGTGCCTGCTGCCCCAGCTCCCCACCGCTGGCCTCGGCCAGGCCTGCACCATCGGAGGCACCTTCTGTACGGCCGGCACCTGCTCGGGCCTGCCCGGCGGCGCCACCACCTGTCGGGTTACCTGCACGAGCGACGCGAACTGCCCCACCACCGACGAGTGCGTCATGGGCCAGAACGCGGTGCGGATCTGCGAGCGCAAGCCGCCCGAGGCGATGCCTGGAGAAGCGTGCCTGCCGAACGTGACGCGCTGCCTCGGCGGCACCACCTGCGCCGGGCTCCCCGGCGGCCCGACGACCTGCCGCACCACCTGCACGAGCGATGCGCAGTGCGCCGCGTCCGACGAGTGCGTCATGGGCACCGGCAGCGCTCGCATCTGCGTGGTGCGGGCTCCACCCGTGGCGGCGGGAGCGCCCTGCACCCCCGGGAGCTCGCGATGCGAGTCAGGCACCGGGTGCGCCGGGCCGGCCGCCGGGCCGACCACCTGTCGCGTGGTGTGCAGCACCTCGACGCAGTGTCCGACCGATCGCGAGTGTGTCGACGGCGCGGCGGGCCTTCGCATCTGCGAGCCGAAGCCTCCAGAGGCCACCGAGGGAGCGCCGTGCACCATCGGCCTGACGCGGTGCCTCGGTGGAACGACCTGCACCGGGCTCCCAAGCGCCCCGACGACATGTCGGGAGACCTGCGTGCTCGACACCCAATGTGATGCGAACGACTTCTGCGCGCGCGCCCAGAACGACGTGAGCGTCTGTACGCCGCAGCCGATCTTCGTCGAGCCCATCGCCATCGCCGAGGCCCCAGCGCCGAAGGTGGGGTGCGCGGCGGCGCCCAGCGGCTGGCTGGCGCTGGGGCTGCTGGTGCTCCTCGGCCGACCACGCTGAGCAGGCGCGGCTCACCCTGGCGCGCCGAAGCGGTGCACCGACGGCGCCGGTCTTCGACCTTCCGGGCACTTCGAGGCTGGCACTGCGCGTGCTGCGCCCCCGTCCACGCGCGGCATCTTCGTCGCGGTCGAAAGGGAGCACATCGATGGAAGTCCGGTTCTGGGGCGTTCGTGGCAGCGTCGCGTCGTCCGGTTCACACGTGGCCCGCATCGGAGGCAACACCTCGTGCCTCGAAGTCGAGAGCCACGGCCACCGGCTGATCCTCGACGCGGGCACGGGCCTGCGGCAGCTCGGCGAGACGCTCCTGCCGAAGCAGCCCATCGCCGCGACGATGCTCTTCTCGCACCTGCACTGGGATCATGTGCAGGGCTTCCCCTTCTTCACGCCGGCCTACCTGCCGAGTTCCCAGTTCGTCCTCTACGGGCCGGGCGCCGACGGCGAGCAGCAGCTGCGCTCGGTGCTGGCCCGCCAGATGGAGCCCCCCAACTTCCCCGTGCCGCTCTCGGCCATGCGCGCCCAGCTCGACTTCCGGTCTGCCCGGCCCGGAGCGATCATCGAGACGGGGCCGTTCCGCATCACGCCGGTCGAGCTGCCCCACCCACAAGGGTGCATCGGGTACCACATCGAGGCTGACGGCCGCCGCTTCGCCTATTGCACGGACGTCGAGCTGACGCTCGAGGCGCTCGATGGCCGGCTGGGCCGAATCCTCGAGGGCGTGGACGCGCTGGTGCTCGACGCGCAGTACACGCCAGACGAGTACGAGGGCCGCGTGGGGCCGCCGAAGAAGGGCTGGGGCCACTCGACGATGATCGAAGCGGCGCGCATCGCGAAGGCCACCGACGCGCAGCGCCTGTTCCTCTTCCACCACGATCCCGCGCACTCGGACGACCAGGTCGAAACGATGGCGGAAGCGGCGAAGCAGGTCTTCCCGCTCGCCGAACCGGCGCGGGAGGGCAAGCACATCACCCTGTGAGCATGAGAGCCCTCGCCTCCATGAGCGCACTCCAGGCTTGCCCGCCCACCGGTCACGCGATGGACTCGGTCCTCGCCGATCTGGTGACCATGACGACGAGCAAAGACGACCCGAGCGCAGTGCTGTTGTCGGTCGGGGGCCTCGTGGGCCAGGAGGTCAACCTCGACGCGTTCCTCCACCAGGTGGTCGACCGGGTCGCGGCCACCATGCAGGCCGACCGCGGCACGCTGTACCTGGTCGACCACCCGCGCGGAGAGCTCTTCAGCCGGGCCGCGCACCTGCCCGAGATCAAGCAGATCCGCCTCAAGCTGGGACAGGGCGTCGCGGGCGCGGTGGCCCAGGCGGGCGACGTCGTGAACATTCCGTCGGCGCGCGAGGAGCAGCGCTTCCACCCCGACATCGACAAGATCACCGGCTACCGGACGTCCTCGTTGCTCGCGGTACCGCTCCGCGACGCGGCGAACGAGGTGTTCGGCGTGCTCCAGGTGCTGAACCGCCGCGGCGGCGGGCGCTTCGATGACGACGACGAGAAGCGGCTCGCGGGCATCGCGAACGAGGTGAGCCAGGCGCTGCAGGCGACGTCGCTCTACACCGAGCTCAAGCGCGCGCGCGCCCGGCCAGAGCAGCCCGTCGGGTACTTCTTCAACAAGGTGATCGGCGAGTCGGCGCCGATGAAGGCCATCTACAAGGTGGTGCAGAAGGCGGCGCAGACCGACGCCACCGTGCTCCTCCGCGGCGAGTCCGGCACGGGCAAGGAGCTCTTCGCCCGGGCGGTGCACGTCAACTCGCGGCGCCGAGACAAGCCCTTCGTGAAGGTCGACTGTGCGGCCCTGCCCGGCTCGCTCATCGAGAACGAGCTCTTCGGGCACGAGCGTGGAGCCTTCACGGGCGCCGAGCAGCGGCAGATGGGCAAGTTCGAGGTGGCCAGCGGCGGCACCGTGTTCATCGACGAGCTCGGCGAGCTGCCGCTCCCGGTGCAGGGCAAGCTGTTGCGCGTGCTGCAGGACCGCGAGTTCGAGCGGGTGGGCGGCACGCAGACGGTGCAGGTCGACGTGCGCATCGTCGCGGCCACCCACCGCGACCTCGCCCAGATGGTGCGCGAGGGGAAGTTCCGCGAAGACCTGTACTACCGCATCAAGGTGGTCGAGCTGCTGCTGCCGGCGCTGCGCGATCGAGGGCCCGAAGATCTCGAGCGCATCGCGCGGCACTTCATCGCGAGCTCGACGCGCAAGCACCACCTGGCGAAGGAGCCCCGCCTCTCGCAGAGCGCGCTCGACCGGCTCAAGGCCTGGAGCTGGCCGGGCAACGTGCGCGAGCTCGAGAACTGCCTCGAGAGCGCGGTGGTGCTCTGCGACGACGAGATCCTGCCCGAGCACCTGCCGCTGCCGGACGCCTCACGGCTGCCGCTCCCCGCCCCCACGGGGCAGCCCGGAGCGCCAGAGGCTGCACCGATTCTTCCGCTCGCCGAGGTCGAGCGCCGCCACATCCTCGCGGTGCTCGAGCGCGCCAGAGGCAACCGGACCCAGGCGGCGAAGTGGCTCGAGATCGGGCGCAACACGCTGGGCCGAAAGCTGAAGGAGTACGGCCTCTCGGAGGAGTGAACCGGCACGCCGGCTCTCCACCAGGCAGGGCGTCGTCGCGCCTGGAAGGGCTCACCACGAGCGCTCCCAGGGCCCGCCAGGCTCGATGGGGCCCCCCCCCGTGGGCCCGGAGCCGACCCCCGCGCCGCTGCGCAGCGTCCGTTGGGCGATCGGAGCTGTTCGACGCCTGGCGCCAGCAGGCGCTGTCTCAACGCCTCGAGGCGCGTCCGCGCCATCGGGTCAGCAGCCCTCGCGTCCCGAACACGACGCCGAGCCCCACCAACGTTCCCCAGGCCAGCCCCGCGAGCACGTCGCTCGGCCAATGAACCCCGACGCCGACCCGGCTGACGGCGATGAGGGCCGCGACCGGGAGCGCCACCACGCCAGCCCGCGGCCACGCCAGCACCACCACCGTCGCCACCGCGAAGGCGTTCGCGGCGTGCAGCGACGGCATCGAGCCCACGTTCGCGGCCGGGCTCAAGACCCGCGCTGCGTCACCGAGCGCATAGCTGGGCCGCAGCCGCGCGAACGCCGGCTTGAGGAGACGGGCTCCGAGGCCGTCCGAGAGCCCGAAGGCGATGCCGAGCTGGAGCAACGGCAACAGCACCTGGCGCTCGAGCCGCACCGAGAGGAGCGCGACGAAGCCCAGCGTCGCCGCGGCGCCGAACTCACGTGACGAGGCGGCGACGAAGACCGCGTCGAGCCACCCGACGTCGAGCCCATTGATGGCGTGAAAGAGCGCCTCGTCCCACCCGAAGCGGACATCGACGAGCGTCGCGTCGGCCATGTCAGGGCGCGCCGACCCGAGGGCCAATCTCGATCGTCAGGTGATCGATCGGCACCACGGCCCGCACCGCGCGCTTGTAGTCGGCCAACGACACCGTTCCGCTCGACGTCACCGAGGCCACACAGACGAGCTGGGTTGGACCGACGTGCCAGAGGTGAAGGTCACGAACCTGCGTGTCGCCCAGGCTCTCGAGCGTCGCCTTCACCCGCTCTCGCAGCGCCGTCGACGGGCCGAGATCGACGAGTTGACGGGCGCAGTCGGTGATGAGGCCCCACGCCCACCGCAAGATCACCACGGCGGCGACGATGGCGACGATCGGGTCGAGCCACGCGACCTGGAAGGACCGGCCAGCCACGAGCGCGACGATGGCGAGGAGGCTCGTCAGCGCGTCTGCGACGACGTGCAGGTACGCCGCCCGCAGGTTCTGATCGTGGCCATGCTCGTGCACGGCCTGACGCAACGCGGCCGAGTCGTCCCCACCTGGCCCTCGAGCGTCGCCGTGGTGGCCGTGCGCATGATCGTGATGGGCATGATCGTGATGGGCATGATCGTGATGGGCATGATCGTGATGGCCGTGATCGTGGTGCGCGTGATCGTGATGGCCGTGCCCGTGATCGTGCGCACCGCCCAGCAGCCATGCCGACGCGAGGTTCACGAGCAGCCCGATGACCGCGACCGGGAGCGCGTCGGCGAAGTCGACCGCTTCGGGCACGATCAGCCGCTGCACGCCGCTCGACACCATCTCGAACGAGACCAGCAACAGGAGCGTCGAGCTGGTGAAGCCAGCGAGCGCGTAGACCTTGCCGGTGCCGAACGCGAAGCGGGTCTCGGCGGCGCGGGTGCGGGCGTACCAATACGCGATGGCCGACAACCCCAGCGCGCCGACATGGGTCGCCATGTGCCAGCCATCGGCGGTGAGGGCGAGCGAGTGCGTGAGGTACCCCGCGATCAGCTCGGCGACCATCATGACCGCCGTCAGTCCGACGACGACGCGGGTGCGGCGCTCTCCGTGCTGGGGAACCGGGGGCGCCTGGCGGGCCGAACAGTCGGCCTCGGTGGCCTCAGTCGCGGGGGTCATGCCGCGGCGCAGGTGTCACAGGTGCCGCGGAGCTGGATCTCGACCTGCTGCTTCGCCAGCGCCTTCGGAACGCCCTTGCCGGGCTTCACCTTCAACGTCACCTCGGGCAGACACGACACCGCCCCACACGTCGAGCAGGTGAAGTGCGGGTGACGCGCGTCGTCGCCGTTCCCCTTGCTGCGCTTGAGCTCGAACCGCCACACGTGGTCGCCGAGATCGGTGCGCGACACCAGGCCCACCTCGGTCAGGTCGACCAGGTTCCGGTAGATGGTCGTGCGATCCATGCCATCCGACGCCAGCGCGTCGACGAGCTCGCCGTGCGATACCGGCGTGCTCGCGACCGACAGCCGCCGCAGCACGGCGATGCGCGGCGCGGTGCTGCGCAGCCCCGCCTTGCGAATGGTGGACTTCAGCTCATCGAGCGACGGCGTGAGATCGTAGGCCATGGCGATTGCATCTGTAACCCAGGCGGGCGCGCCGTTTCCAGTTGCATTTGCACGGGCGCGTCACTCGCCGGCCATGAACGGGTAGTCGACGCGGGTGGGCGGGGCGAAGGTCTCCTTGATCGTGCGCGGCGACGTCCACCGCACCAGGTTCAGCAGCGAGCCGGCCTTGTCGTTGGTGCCCGAGGCGCGGCTCCCGCCGAAGGGCTGCTGGCCGACCACCGCGCCGGTGGGCTTGTCGTTGACGTAGAAGTTCCCGGCAGCGTGCCTGAGCTCGTGAGACGCGGTCGCGATGGCGTGGCGGTCGCGGGCGAAGATGGCGCCGGTGAGCGCGTAGGGCGAGGCGCGATCGCACGCCCGCAGCGCCTCGACGTACTGCGCGTCGGGGTACGTCACGAGGCTCACGATGGGCGCGAAGATCTCTTCCACCATCAGGCGGTGCGTGGGGCTGGCGCACTCGACCAGCGTCGGCCGGATGAACCAGCCCTCGCTGCGATCGGCCGTGCCGCCAGCGAGCACCTTCGCCTCGGGGCCCTTCGCGAGCTCGAGGTACTTCGACGCGTTCGCGAAGCTCTTCTCGTCGATCACCGCGCCCATGAAGTTGCGGAAGTCGGCGACGTCGCCCATGCGCAGGGCCTCGATCATCGGCACCAGGCGCTCCTTGAGCCCGGGCCAGAGCGACTGGGGCACGAAGACGCGCGAGCAGGCCGAGCACTTCTGCCCCTGGAACTCGTAGCCGCCCCGCACGATGGCCGTCGCCACCGCGTCGAGGTCGTCGACGGCCGACGGGTGCACGAAGATGAAGTCCTTCCCGCCGGTCTCACCGACCAGCCGCGGGTACTGGCGGTACCGGGCGATGTTCTCGCCGACGGTGCGCCACATCAGGTTGAAGGTGCTGGTCGAGCCGGTGAAGTGCAGCCCGCCGAGGTCGGGGTGGTCGAGCGCGACGCCTCCGATGGCAGGCCCGGGCCCGGGCAGCATCGTGATCACCCCGTCGGGTAGCCCAGCTTCGCGCAGCAGCTGCATGATCCAGTGCGCCGAGAGCATGGCCGTCTGCGCGGGCTTGAAGACCACCACGTTCCCCATGAGCGCAGGCGCGATGCAGAGGTTGAGCGCGATGGCGGTGAAGTTGAACGGCGTGACGGCGAAGACGAACCCGTCGAGCGGGCGGTAGTCCGTCTGGTTCCACATGCCGGGCGCCGAGAGTGGCTGCTGGTCGAGCAGCGTCTGCGCGAAGTGCACGTTGAAGCGCAGGAAGTCGATCGCCTCGCAGGCCGCGTCGATCTCGGCCTGGTGCGCCGTCTTCGACTGGCCCAGCATCGTCGCGGCGTTGAGCAGGGGGCGATACCTGGTCGTGAGCAGCTCGGCGGCGCGAAGGAAGATCGCCGCGCGGTCGCCGAACGGCATCGCGCTCCAGGCCCGCTTGGCCGCCAGCGCTGCGTCGATGGCGGCCCGCGCGTCGTCCGCGGTGGCCTCGTGGAACGTGCCCAACACCTGCGCGTGGCGGTGCGGGGAACGAATCGTCTCGACCCGGCCGCTGCGCACCTCGCGCCCGCCGATGCGAACGGGAATCTCCGGGCGCTCACTCGTCAGCCGGGCGAGGGCCGCCTTCAGCTCCGCCCGCTCGGGGGAGCCGGGCGCATGCGACTTCACGGGTTCGTTCGACGGCGGGGGCACTCGCAGGTTGGCGGTCACCATGCGCCGCTCTCTGCCCCAGCCCCGGCGCCGATGCCACCACGCCGAAGGTG
>JALOQF010000018.1 GCA_025459425.1 Myxococcaceae bacterium
GACGAACGCTCGGATGACGAACGCTCGGATGACGAACGCTCGGATGACGAACGCTCGGATGACGAACGCTCGGATGACGAACGCTCGGATGACGAACGCACCGATAACGAGCGCACGGCCGACGCGCGCACAGCCGCCGAGCGCACAGCCGACGAAACCAAGCCGGGCCGTGTCCGCGCCGAGTCCATCGACTCAGCCACGGCCGCGCCGACGTTCCCCACCTCGGAGCGTCCTTCTCGCTCGCACCAACTCACGCAGGCCACCCGCCACGCCACAGCGGCGCCCAGACCGACTCGGGCACCTCAGCCACCGTCCACTCACCGGGCGCGCGTAACAGCACCATGCGAAGTCCGCGCCCCGCACCCTTCTTGTCCGCCGCGAGGAGCCGCCGCACCGTGGCCACATCACGCCTCGCAGCCAGGTGCGCCAGGCGTGCGCGGGCCCCGTCGCCTTGAGGGAGCGCCGACTCCACCGCGCGCGCGACGGCCGGTGGCGTCACGCCCAGCGCCACGCCCACGTCGAGCGCGCACAACATGCCCAGCCCAACCGCTTCTCCATGGCGCACCCGGTACGCACTGGTGGACTCGAGCACGTGACCGAACGTGTGCCCGAAGTTGAGCACCACCCGCACGCCCTTCGTCTCGAACGGATCCGCCGCGACGACCTGCTCCTTCATCGCCCGCGCCTCGCGCACGAGCACCTCGTCGGCCGGCGCCCGACGGCTCCATCGACGAAACGTCTCGGCGTCGAGCGTCACGGCCATCTTCCACGCCTCGAGACGGCCTTCCCGGCGCTGGGCCTCGGACAACGTGCCGAAGAAGTCGGGACACAGCCACGTCTCGGCCGCGCCGTGAAAGACGCCGAGCGCGTTCTTCACGTCGCCCACGTTCACCGCGCCCTTCCCGCCGACGGAACTGTCGACGGCCGCGAGCATCGTCGTCGGCACGTGCAGCAACCGCACGCCACGTTTGTGAAGGTGCGCGAGCACCGTGATGGCGTCGCCCACCGTCCCGCCGCCGAGCGCGACGAAGGTGGCCGACCGCGGAACCCCGGCCAACTGCCGCGCGAGCCGCTCCAGGCTCGAGAGCGACTTGAGCGCCTCTCCGGCCGTGACCCGCAGCACACGGTGACGGCTCAGCGCCGACGCCACCCGCGGGTGGAGCCGCAGCACCCGCGCGTCGGCGAACACCACCGCATCGCCGGGGAGCGCGCGCACCAGCCTGGTGAAGTCTCCGCGCCGCTCGCGCGCTGGCTCGAGCGCTCCGGGGAGCGCCTCTGGCCCACCACGCCTCGTCGATGCACGCTCGCGCACGGCGCTCATGGCCGGTGTGGCCCCGCGAGGAAGGACAACCACAGGTCGGCGAGCACCATCGACGTCATCGCCTCCACCACCGGCACTGCTCTCGGCAAGATGCACGGGTCATGGCGGCCGGCCTTCGCGACGTCGGTGAGCGTCGACGTCGGCTTGAACAGCACCCGCGCCTCGAGGGGCTCTCCATTCGACAGCCCCCCCTGAATGCCGCCGTACACTTCGCTCGGCGTTCCGTCGGCGCGCGGGGCGTGGAAGCGGGTGCCCGGAAGGCGCAGGCGCTCCTCGAGGTCGGCAGGCCCCCACACCACGCCCGTCACCGCGCCGATGCCTGACAGCGCATCCGCGAGCCGCGCCTTCAGCTTGCCGAAGACGGGCTCTCCCAGGCCCACGGGCAGCCCCTCGCAGCGCACCGTGATGGCCCCGCCGAGGCTGTCACCTTCGGCCTTCGCCTCGAGAATGCGCGCCTCGACCTGCGCCGCTGTCGAGGCGTCGGGCACCCGGCTCGCGTGCGCATCGACGGCCTGACGCGTGAGCCCCCCAGCCGGTGTCGGAGCGACGAACCGTTCGACCTGTGACACCCACGCCACCACGCGGAGCGCCGGCACCTCGCGCGCCAGCAACGCCTCGGCGATGGAGCCGCCGATGACCCGGCAGAGCGTCTCGCGCCCGCTGGTTCGGCCACCGCCGCGGGGGTCTCGGTGCTGAAAGCGCGCGCGCCAGACCCGGTCTGCGTGGCCCGGCCGCTCCTTCGTCTTGAGCGCGTCGTAGTCCTGGCTGCGCTGGTCCTGGTTGCGCACGATGGCGGCGATGGGCGTGCCGAGCGTCTTGTCTTCGTAGACACCCGAGAGCAGCTCGACCTGGTCGGGCTCGTTCCGCGAAGTGGTGAGCGCGCTCTGGCCGGGCCGCCGGCGGTCGAGCGCCTGCTGCACCTGCGCCCGTGTCAGCGGTACTCCCGCCGGACAGCCATCGACGACGGCGCCCATCGCCGGCCCGTGGCTCTCGCCGAAGGTGGTGACACGAAAGAGGTGCCCGAAGGTGTTCACGTGGACGACTCCCAGAGCGACCGTTGACGGCGTGCCTGCGCGAGGAACCACCGGGGCCCGAGCGCGAGCGGGGTTCCGCCGCGGGCGCGAATCGACGCGGCGATGACGCGGGCGGGAGCGCCGTACGCGATGACGGCCACCAGCGCGCCGTCGAGGCGCAGCGGCGCTGGCACCTCGACTGGCGCGGGCCACGTCCACACCGCGGCGGTCGTCGTCACGGGCCCGGCCGTCTGGCGCGTCATGACGACCAGCTCGAGGCCCAGCTGGGCGGCGGCCTCACGCAGGGCGTCGGTGGCGCCACCATCACCGAGCACCGTGACTCGCTGCGCGCCCGTCCGCTCCCGCAGCGCCGACAGACTGGCCGCGGCGCCTTCGCGGTCGGTGTTGAACGACGCCCAGCCCTCGACGTCGCGCACCAGGGTGTTCACCGCAGGCCGCAGCGCGCCGACCGCCTTCGCGACGGGCTTCTTGAAGGGGTTGGTGACGGCGAAGCCGCGGTAGTGCGGCCGCAGCACCTCGAGCAGCGCGCCGACGTCGGTGTCGGGCGGCACGTCGAGCCGGTCGAAGGGCTGCGCGTGCAGGCGCGGGCTGCGCGAGTGCGCGAGCGGGTGGCCGAGAATGCCCAGGCGCTGGGTGCGCGCGTCGTGGGTGGCGCGCTGGCTCGACCGCACGGCATCCGAGACGAGCCGTTGCCCCGGCGCCGCGGCCCACGCCGGCTCGAGCGCGAGGTAGTCGAGCGCGTTGTCGACCGCGAGCAGCGCCCGGAACGGCGACGCCAGCGGCCCGGTGGCGAGCACCGTCACGCGGTGGGCACCGAAGCGCTCGATGAGGCGGCGCTGCGTCTCGAAGAGCCGGTGGGCCTGGCGGAGGTCTCCGAGCGGCTCGACGTGCTTGAGGTGAGCGCCGTCGGGCAGCGACGCCCACCGGGCGACGGCGTCGTCCACCGACAGCGGCGCCTCGGCGTGAAGCGAGCGCACGTCACCGTCGGCGGCGTCGAGCAGCGAGGCGCGCGCCCGCCACGACGACGGCGCCGCAGGCCCGCGCTCTGCGACGAGAACCGGCAGCGCTCGCGCGACGGGCGTCAGGTCGACCTCGAGCGGCGTCAGGTCGGTGCGCACCTCGAGCACCTCGGCGCCCGCGTGGCGGGCTTTCCAGGCGAACTCGACGGGGTGCGTGAAGGGCGGGAGCGTCACCACGCGCCGCGCACGGGCCGGGCGCTCGGCGGCGAGGGCCAGGTCGACGAGCGACGACGTCTTCACCCGTCGATGGAGCGCCTCGCGCTCGTGCCACACCGCCTCGAGCTCTCCGTCGAGCGACAGCTCGGGCCTGAGGCGCGGCCGCGTCGTGTCGGCCAGCAGGCGCTCGCGGTACGTCTCGAAGGTGAGGGGCACCACCACCGTCACGCAGCCAGTGAGGGCCTCGGGGTGGTGCGACAAGAAGCCGCCGCCGACGGCCACCACGAGCCCGCGGGGCAGCGCGCGGAACGCCTCGCGCTCGGCCTGGCGAAACGAGGCGGCGTCGGCAGCGACCCAGTCGCGCAGCGAGCGCCCGTGCACGGCTTCGAGGTGCGCGTCGAGGTCGAGCGCAGGCCGGCCGAGCCGTGCGGCGACGGGCCCGAGCAGCGTCGACTTCCCGGCGGCGCGGTGGCCGGCGAGCACGACGGTGACGCCGCGCGGGAGCCCTTCGCACGGCGCCTGGGCCCGACGGACGAGCTCCGCACGAAGGCCGTCACGCAGCCGTGGGTCGACGAGGGCGAACCAATCCACACCCGGCTTCTACGCGCCCCGCTCACGGCCCGCATCGTCAAGTCGCTCACCGGTTGGGGCACCGGGCGGTTGGGCGTAGGCTGGTGCACGTCATGACGCGTTCAACGCTGGTGCTTCTGGTGGCTGCGGTCTTCGTGGGGCTCGCGTGCGGCACGACGATGACCCCGGCGCCGATGCCGGGCGCCGCGTGCGCGCAAGAGAACGTGGGGGCGTGCGAAACACCGACGCGGCTGCTGGCCTGTCGCGAGCAGGTGTGGACGGTCATCAGCGACTGCAAGGGGCCCAACGGGTGCCGGCGCAGCGGCGACACCGTCGAGTGCGACACGAGCCTCAACGGCCTGGGCGACCGCTGCAACAACGTCGGCCGCGTGCGCTGCGACCCCGACGGTGGCCTGCAGATTCTCCGCTGCAAGGACGGCGGCGTGCTCGAGCTCGAGCTGAGCTGCGAAGAGCGCAGCGGAGTGCAGCTGAAGTGCGTCCTGTCGGACGCTGGGCTCACCTGTAACTGAGCCGCCTGGCTCTCGACGCCAGGCGTCCCTTCTCTTCAGCCCAGCAGGGCTTCCCACTCCTCGCCACTCCGAATGACGCGCGCCCCGAGGGCCTCGACGATGGCCCGGTTGTTCTCCGCGGCGCGCCCGCCGACGATGAACTGCGCCGAGGTGCCGCGCTCCTGCATCATCTCTTCGAGCGTCTGACGGAAGACGTCGGGGCCTTCGTCGTTGATGACCGACAAGGCCACCACCTGAGGCTGCGTCACGCGCACCACCCGCGCGAGGTGCTCGGCCGGCGTGCGCGCCCCGAGGAAGGTGACGCGCCAGCCCGCGTGCCGGAACCGGAGCGCCGCGCCCATCAGGCCCAGCTCGTGCTCGTCACGGGGGAAACAGGCGCACACCACGTGCTGCCGCGCGCGACGGGGCGCCTGGTGCAGCAACGCCACCACCCGCTGGCGCGCGGCCTGGGTGACGAGGTGCTCCTCGGCCACGGTGAGGTTGCCAGCGTGCCACCGCTCGCCCACCTCGCGCTGCAGCGGCGCCAGCACCTCTTCGAAGAAGGCCACCGGCGGCATCGACGCCATCGCCTCGTCCAGCACCTGCTCGACGGACTGCTGGTCGAGGCGCTCGGCGGCCACCAGAATCTCCTGGCGCCAGCGGTCGGTCTGCCCCGCCTTCGGTGCCCGCACCGGAGCCCGCTCGGCGCGCTCCAGCGTCTCCTTCACGTCGCGCTTGATGCTCGGCAGCAGCTTCACCGCCTCGGCGATGGACACGCCTTCTTCGGTGAGCTGCTTGAGGCGCTTGAGCACCGCGATGTCGGCCTCGGTGTACGCGCGGTAGCCCGACGGCGTGCGCCGGGGCTTGAGCACGCCGTAACGGCGCTCCCAGGCGCGAATGAGGCCTTCCGAGACACCACTCATCTCGGCCGCGATGTTGATTCGGTACGTCCGCTCCATCACGACTGCGCCGCGTGCTGCTGACGCGGGCCCTCCTCGGTCGAGACCCTGGGCGCCGGGAGCCGGCGCACCGCGTCCCACCGTTCCTGCACGCCCCTACGTCCTCTCACCACGGCTGTGAAGCCTTCGGTTGACCTCGCTGACATCACCCGCGCGTAGACTTCACCGAGCGAGGACTCGTACGTGGCCAGGTCGCCCGGCGCGTGCGGCGCGCCGACCTCGACGAGCACGTCGGGGTGCTCGTGCTCGAGGAAGGCGTAGCGAATGGCGATGGGCACGGCCTGCTTCCTGGCCGAGCGGGCGAGCACCTCGACGCCCCGCGACAACTCGCCGAGCGGGCCCTGGCCAGCGTGAATTTGACCCTCGGGAAAGATGATGACGCACGCGTTGGGGCGGGCGAGCACCGTCTTGGCGTACTTGAGCGTCTCGACGGCGCTGCGTGGGTCGCCCCGGCGAATCGAGAAGGCGCCGATGCGCGTGTGGAACGGGTACTTCGCCAGGTTCTGCTCTTCCATCACTGCGTATGCGTCCCAGCCGGCGGCGAGGCCGAGCTGGTGGGCGATGAAGCCGTCCCAGAAGCTCGAGTGGTTGAGGTACGCGACGAGGCCGTCGCGTGACGAGGGGAGCTGCCCGCGCACCCACACGCCACGGAACGCGCTGCGCACCTTGCGCCCGATGTACCAGTCGATGACGCGGGAAAAGAGCCCGCCTTTGGCGTCTCGAATCATGAAGCCTCCCCCGACGACGGCAGCGCTTCCATGCGCCCACCGGCCTTGAGCGCGAAGCGGCGCCCTCGCCATTGCACGGTGCTGCCCTGCTTGAGCGCATTGAGCCACGCGGCCCACAGCAGCACCTCGGCCATCAACCACTCGAAACGCAAACCGCCGCGGTTGTCCTGGGTGTTGGCGAGCGTGATGCGCGCCGCGACGAGGAACGACAGGGCGCCGGCCACTTCGGGCGTGGCCACGATGGAGGCCAGCACCATGAGCGCCGGCGTCGGCGCGAAGAGGAGCGGAATCGACGGGAACAGCGCGCCGCGGTGCGCCCGGAGCACCTGCATCCACCGGGTGAAGCGCTCGACGACGCCCGAGAGCCTCACGGCGGCCGGCTGGGGCACGCGCGCGGTGGCCTTCGCCAACGTCACCGACAGGCCCTTGTCGTGCAGCACCGCCGCCAGCTCGAGGTCTTCACCGATGCAGTTCGACAGCTTCACCAGCTCGTCCGCCGCCACCGCCGACAGCGCGAGGGCCTTGCCACAGATGGCGGGCGCGCCGGCCGACATGACGTCGAGCACCTCGAAGGCGTGGTGCGACTGGACGAGGAGCCCACGCACGCAGCGGCCGCCCATCGACTCCGAGACGTCGGGGCGGGGCGCCGCCGAGGCCGCGGCCGCGCCGTGCTGGAGCTCGTCGACCAGCGCCGTCACCAGCGCCGCGTCCACGCGCACGTCGGCGTCGACGCACAGCACCACCTGGTCGACGGTGCCGTGCAGCGCGTCGGGCCGCTCGTCCATCGTCTCTTCGCGTGGGCCCTGGGGCCCCGTGCGCAGGGTGGCGAGCGCGTAGGCGATGTGGCCCACCTTCCGGTTGCGCGTCAGCGGGTCGGACGCGAGCCAGCGCACGTTGGCCGAGGCGAGGCGGGGCCGGAACGGCGACACCACCACGTGCGTCAGCTCGCCGGGGTAGTCGATGGGCGTGGCCAGGTTCTCGAGCTCGAGCGGCGTGGGCGCGTCGACGGGGCGAATGAGGAGCACGTGGGGCCGGCGACGCAGCCGCTGCTGCGGCTCGGCGCGCTTCCAGAACCGCAAGCGGTAGACCGCGACGGCCGAGAAGAGCCCCGCGACGATGGCCCAGGTGGCGACGAAGGTGCTCATGCGACGGCCTTCCCAGAGGCGGCGCGCGCCCCCGACGTTCCATGAAAGCGCTCGAAGTCGGCGACCTCGGCGAAGACGTGCGCGCCCGGCTCGCTGGCCTCGAGGCGCGCGTAGAAGGGAGACGACTCGAGCACCGTCGGCGCTCCGCCCACCCCCAGCGTGGCCGGGAACGACAGGCCCCAGTTCGAGCGCGCGCTCTGGCCCACGTCGTCCTCGTGGGACACGGCCAGGCGGCCCTCGCGCACCTCGGCGACGAGCGTCGGCGCGCCCCACGGCCGCAGCCGAATCGACGAGAAAGCCTCGCGGTGCGTTCGAATGCGGTCGAACCCCGACAGCCCACCTGCGCCGAGCGGCACGTCACCCGCGTGGCTGTCGTGCGAGCCCAGGCCCACCAGGTCGAGCTCCCAGCTCGGCACGACGAGCCGCGCCGTGCCGCGCACGCACAGCGGCTGCCAACGGTGAACCAGGCCGTTCACCACCGACTGCTCGGCGCCGAGCGGCGAGGCCGTCGTGAAGTCCAGCGTGGCCTCGACGGCCGCGGCCCAGGCGGTCTGGGCGCTGGCCACGTGCATGGTGAAGCCGTCGGGGCGATAGGTGAGGAACGAGCCGCCGAGCCTCAACGTGCGGCCCTCGGCCTCGACCGCGACGTCCTGGAATTCGTTGACCACCCACACCACCCGCACGCCCTTCTCGTAGAGCGCGACGTGCACGGCGGCGTGCTCCCGCGGCGACCCGCCCTTCTTGTGGGACGCGGCATAGCGGCCCGAGAAGACGCTCCCGAGCATGAAGGCGAACAGGGCCGTGTAGTCGCCGGCGACGACGTCGGCCGAGTACCAGCGATAGGCGCCGCCCTGCGCCGGAACCTGGACGCGCGTCATGAGGCGCCTCCCAGGTGCTCGGCCGTCAGCCCTGCGGCGAAGCGCCCCGACAACATCACCAGGGGCACGCCGCCGCCCGGGTGCGTGCCGCCACCGGCGAAGAAGAGCCCGGGCCGCTCGCCCCGAATGGCGGGCCGCTTGAAGGGCCCGAAGCGCCCGTGCGGCAAGAAGCCGTAGATGGAGCCCCGCGGCGCGCCCTTCTTCGCCAGGTCGACCGGCGTGCGCTCGGCGACGGTGGTGAGTTCGACGTCCTTCAGCTCGGGCACCAGCGCCTTCACCCGCGCGCGAATGAACGCCTCGAGGCGGCGCGCGTGCTCGGGCCAGCGGGCCTCTTCTCCGGCGGGCATCGGCGGCACGTTCACCATCGCGTACAGGCCGCTCTTGCCGGCGGGCGCCATCGTCGGGTCCGTCGCCGCCGGGTGGCAGAGGTGAATCGTCAGCTCGTCGGCGACGCGGCCCGAGCCCAGTTCGGCGAACTCCTTCGCGTAGTCGGCCGAGAACAGAATGGTGTGATGCGGGAGCGCCAGGCGCGTGGGCGCCTCGAACATCACCACGTAGCCCGACATCGTCAGCGGCTGGTCGACGTCTCCGCGGTGCTGCAGCGGGTCGGCGTTGACGATGACCGCGTCGAAGGCGCGCTCGTCGACGATGAACTCGGCCCCACGCGAGGTGTGCGTGGCCTTGCGCCCCAGCACCACCTCGACGCCGTTGCGGCGGGCGGCCTGCTCGAGGCCACGCACGATGCCGCCGAGCCCGCCGACGGCGTGGTGAACGCCGAACGCGCGCTCGATGTGGGCAATCATCGCGAACGCCGCATTGGCCTCGTACGGCGAGGCGCCCGCATAGGTGGCGAAGCGACCGACGAACTGCCGCAGGTGAGGCCCCGAGAAGTGCGCGCGCGCCAGGCCGTCGAGCGTCGACAGCTTGAGGCCGGTGACGAGCGTCGAGAGCCCGTTGCGCGCGGCGCGGGCCATGAAGCCCATCATCGTCTCGTACGGCGCCTCGAGGTACGGCTGGCCGGCCGCGCGGTAGATGGTCTCGGCTTCGCGGAAGAACGCCCGCAGCGAGCGGCCACCCTCACGCTCGAGCGCGTCAGCCTGCTCCGCGGCGCGCTCCAGGTCTTCCCAGCAGTCGAAGACGCGCCCATCGGGCCAGCGGTAGCGCGTCTGCAGCGCCACGCGCTCGAGCCGCGGCATCAGGTCTTCCGCGCCCAGCTCGGCGAACGTCGCCCGCACGGTGTCGGGCATCGTCATCACAGTGGGGCCGGTGTCGAAGGTGAGGCCGTCGAGCGACACCGAGCCGGCCTTGCCACCGAGCGCCTCGGTGGCCTCGAACAGCGTCACCTGGTGGCCTTTTCGAGCGAGCACGCCCGCGGCCGTCAGGCCTCCGATACCACCCCCGATGACGGCGACCCGCTTCATGACGTTCCTGAGCTCCGTTTCACTTCGGCGAGAATCTCGAGCGCCCGCTCGGGCCGGTAGCAGCGCTCTTGCGCCAGGCGTGCCGCGACGGCGCCCACCTCGTCTCCGGCGGCGCCCACCTCGGCGGCGACGCGCCGCGCGTGCAGCGCCATGTGGCCGCGGTTGATGCCTTCGGTCGACAGCGCCTTGAGCGCGGCCAGGTTCGACGCCAGCCCCGCCGCCGCAGCGAGCATGCCGAGGTCGTTCGCCGACGAGACGTGCGCCAGCTCGAGCGCCAGCTTCACGCCCGGGTGGTTGCGCGCGGCGCCGCCCACCGTCGAGGTGGCCAGCGGCAACGTCAGCTCGCCCATGAGCCACTTGTCGTTGCACCACCAGCGCGTGAGCGGCGCGTAGGTGCCCGAGCGGGAAGCCCAGGCGTGCGCTCCGGCCTCGACGGCGCGCCAGTCGTTGCCGAAGGCCAGCAGCACCGAGTCGACGCCGTTCATCACGCCCTTGTTGTGGGTGACCGCCCGGTACACGTCGAGCTCGGCGAAGCGCTGGGCCTCGACGATGCGCCGCGCCACCACCGCGCCGTCGGGGAAGCCGTTCGACACCAGCGACGACGTCGGCACGCGGCAGCGCACCGTCACCTTCCGCCGGTCGGAGAGGTTGGTGAGGATGCGCAGGCCCACGCGGCCGCCCGACAGGTCCTCGAGCGACTCCGACAGGCCCTCGGCCACCGTGTTGACGGTGTTGGCGCCCATGGCGTCGCGCACGTCGACGTGCACGTGCACCACCAGACAGTCTCCGAGCAGCCGCACCTCGAGGTCGCGCGCCCCGCCACCCCGCGCCACCATCGATGGAATGAGCGCGTCGGCCTCGGCAAGCAGCGACGGCTTCGCCGCGAGAAGGCGCTCTCGGGCGATGCCCATGTCGGGCACGTCGAGCAGCTGCACCTGGCACGTCAGCACCGGCTCGTCGGCCTCGGCCGTGAAGCCACCGCCGTCGAGCACCAGGCGCGCCGCGTAGCTGGCCGCCGCGACGATGCTGGGCTCCTCGACGCTCATCGGCAGCACGCGGTCGACGCCGTTGATGCGGAAGTTGAGGGCCACCGCGAGCGGCAGCGCGTGCAGGCCGATGACGTTCTCGACCATCGCGTCGGCGTCGGACTCGGTGAGGCCACAGCCGACGTGCTCGAGCGAGCGGGCGCGCTCCGGGGCGAGCCACGTCGACTCCACCAGCCGCTGGCGGCGCGCGCTCACGCCCAGGCGATGGAAACCCGACAGCCGGGAGCTGCGGGGGACTCGTTCGAGCACGCTCACGCGGCCTCCTGCGAAGTGAAGGCCTCGAGGCGAGGCAGGGGAACGTCGGTCGCCGGGCCGAGGGCCCGTGGGTTGGGGGTCAGCAGCACCGGCACCGCCTTGAGCAACTTCTGCGTCAGCGACAGGTGCGGGCGGCCCGAGAACACGTCGTAGCCGCGGCGCTCGACGTCGGTGAGGATGCCGCCGTACACGGCCGCCATCAGCCGCACCACGCGCTGGCTGCCGAAGCCGCGCAAGTCGGGCACACCGAAGAGCGAGCGCTGGTAGAAGGCCCGCGCCCGCGCCACCTGGAAGCGCATGAAGGCCTTCCACGCGCGCCACTTCGCCTCGGGCACCTTTGCGCCGTGCCGCCACGCCTCGAGCTCGGCGGTGCCCAGGCCGAAGGCCGTCAGCTCGTCGGCCGGCAGGTACACGCGGCCGCGCGCGAGGTCTTCCTTCACGTCGCGCATGATGTTGGTGAGCTGCATCGCCACGCCGAGGTCGGCGGCGAAGGGCAGGCAGCGCTCGTTGGCGTGCCCGAGCACCGGCGTCATCATCTCGCCCACCACGCCCGCGACGCGGTAGCAGTACTGGTGGATCTCCTCGAAGGTCGCGTAGCGCGTCTTCGTGAGGTCCATCTCCATGCCCGAGATGAGCTCCTGAAACGGACGCTCGGGGATGGCGTAGCGCGCCACGGTGTCGCGGAAGGCAGCGGCTTCGGACTCGTGCCAGGGCAGTTCCCGCCACGAGGCGCTCGAGCCTGCGCCGTACAGCGACGACACGGCCGCGCGCGCGAGGGCGAGCCGCTCCGAGAGCTGAGCCGGTGACGCCGAGGGCGCTGCGACCGAGCCGTCACCCCGGTTGTCACCGTCGACGAGGTCGTCGAGGCGACGGCAGAAGGCATAGAGGGCGAACGCTCCGCGGCGGCGCGCACCGAAGAGCACGACGCTCGAGAAGAAGAACGAGCGCGCGTGGAACCGCGTCACCGCCTTGGCCCGCGCGTAGCCCTCGGCCACCAGCGCCGTCGTGCCGGCGTCGGGCCTCACGGCAAGGGCCGTGGCGGCGGGAGTCATCATGGGGCCTGGGCCTCGAGCCGCGCGGCGGCGGGCAGGGTCACCTCGGGGGCCAAAGCCACCTTCGTCGGGCGGCCGGTCGGCTTCACCGAGGCGCGCTGGGTGATGGCGTTGACGCAGAGGTCGGCCGAGATCATCACCGTCGGGACGCCGGTACCCGGCTGCACCGAGGCGCCGCAGTAGAAGAGGTCGCCGATGCGGTCGTCCCACACCTTCGGGCGGAACGGCCCAATCTGGAACATGTTCTGCGCCAGCCCGAAGTTCGAGCCGCGCTCGAGGTTGAGCTCACGCGCCCAGTCGTCGGGGGTGATGACGCGCTCGACCTCGACGTCGCGCTCGAGGTCCTTCAGGCCCAGCTCGGCGAGGCGCGCGAAGACCTTCGCGCGCACCTTCGGGCCCTCGACCTTCCAGTCCAGGTGCGGCGCCTGGTGCGGCACCGGCACCAGCACGTACAGCGCGTCTTTTCCGGCAGGCGCCATCGACGGGTCGGTGTGCGCCGGAGCGTTGACGTAGAAGCTCGGGTCGTCGGGCACCTTCAGGTCGTCGAAGATGTCGCGGAAGCTGCCCTCGAAGTCGTTGCCGAAATAGACGTTGTGGTGGAGCAGCTCGTCGTACCGGCGCTTCACGCCCAGGTAGAGCATGTAGCCCGACGAGGTGTAGCGCTTCTTCTCGAGCTCGGGCCGGCTCGACACCTGCTGGTCGATGAGGTGCTTGGCCGCCCAGGGGTAGTCGGCGTTGCACACCACCACGTCGGCCTTCTCGACCGAGCCATCGGCGAACGCCACGCCCGTCGCGCGGCCCTGCTCGATGACGATGCGGCTGACGGGCTCCTGGTAGTGCAGCGTGACGCCCAGCTCGCGGCACACCTTCTCGAGCGCGCGCGGAATCGCGCCCATGCCGCCCATCGGGTACCAGATGCCGACGGCGAGCTCGGTGTACGGGAGCAGCGAGAAGACGGCCGGCGCCTCGTAGGGCGACACGCCCAGGTACATCGTCTGGAACGACATCGTCTGGCGCAGCCGCTCGTCCTGGAAGGACTTCGACACCTGCGTGAAGAGCTTCTGGTGCGCGCCGATGCGGAAGATGTGCGGCAGGTTCGACGGCGTGAGGAACTGGGGCAGCGAGTCGAAGTGCTTCGTGACGAAGCGGTCGAGCGAGGTGTCGTGGCGGTCGCGGCCCTTGGCGAGGAAGCGCAGGTAGCGCTCGAAGCTCCCGGGCTCGAGGCGCTCGAGCTCGTCGCGCATGCGCGTCAGCTCGCTGGTGAGCGTGATGGTCGAGTCGTCACGAAAGGTGACGCGGTAGTTCGGGTCGCAGCGAACGAGCTCGAGGTAGTCGCTCAGCTTGCGCCCCACCGAGGCGAAGGCCTGCTCGAAGACGAACGGCATCAACATGATGGTGGGCCCGAGGTCCCACGTGAAGCCGCCCGCCTCGACGCGGCCGCAGCGCCCGCCGGGCACGTCGAGCTTCTCGTAGAGGTCGACCTGCCAGCCCTGGTGGGCGAGCTTCATGGCGGCGGTGAGCCCGCCGACGCCGGCGCCGATGACGATGGCTCGACTCACCGGGCCCTCCGGACCATGCGGGCGATGAGGCCGTCGAGCACCAGCCGCGCGCCGGAGCCAGAGGGGAGCGCCTGCAGCGTGCGCCGCGCCGACCGGGTCATGCGCTCGATGACGCGCTGGGTGGCCTCGCGGCCGCCCCACCGGTTGACCTCGTTCCGCGCGAGCGCCAGCGCCTTCGCGTCGCGAACGTCACCGTCCCAGAGCTGCTCGAGCTGCGCGCGGCCCTGCGCGTCGGCGCGCGTCCACGCGGCGACCACGGGGAAGGTGCGCTTGCCCTCGATGAAGTCGCCGCCGCCGTCCTTGCCGGCCACCGCGTCGTCGCCGAACAGGCCGATGAGGTCGTCGCGCAGCTGGAAGGCCATGCCCACCTGGCGGCCCACGCGCTCGAGCTGCTCGAGCAGGTCCTTGTCGGCCCCGCCCAGCATCGCGCCGGCGATGAGCGGCGCCACGAAGCCGTAGCGGGCCGTCTTGAGGTTGGCCACTTTCAGCGTCTGGAAGAGGTTCACTTCGGCCAGGGGCGTGCGGGCGAGGTCGATGTCGAGGTACTGGCCCACCGCCGTGTGCCGGCAGATGGTCATCATGTACCGCGTGGCCGCGGCGGCGTGCGGCAGGCCGCTGCCCAGCATCACCTCGACGGCACGGGAATAGACGTGGTCGCCCACCACGACGGCGAGGTCTTCGCCCGACTTGCCCGCCGACAGCACGCGGTGGAGCGACGGGCCTCCGCGACGGGTCGCCGCGCGGTCGGCCACGTCGTCGTGAATCAGCATGAAGGTGTGGAGCAGCTCGAGGCCGGCGGCGAATTCCTGCACGCCCTGCGGAATGCCGTGGCCCAGCCCGCCCGACGCCATGGCCCAGCCGGCCACCATCAACGTGGGCCGCACGCGCTTGGCCGGTCGCAGGGTGTACGCCCGCAGCTCGACCATGGCCCGCGACCAGCGCGGGTCCATCGCCGCCTCGTCGGGCAGCACCAACACCTGGGCCAGCACGCGCTCCAGCTCGACCTGGAACGACGCCAGCGCCGCCTCGGCACCCATTGGAATCGTCGATGTTGCGATGCTCGTCATCTCGAAGAATCCTTTCGCGACGCTTGGATGCCGTGATCGGCGGCGCGTTGCAGGGTTCGTACAACCTTTGTATAGCTAGCGTCCAATGCCGGGTGCAGCAATCGGTTCGCGGAGGTCGGCCGTGGTGGTCGGCCTTCTGCTGTCAGCGCCCCTGGCCCGGGCAGACGGAGGTGTCGTCTTGGATGCAACCGTCGAGAACTCCAGCGGTTCTTTCACGAAGTTGAGCACGCTCTGGCAGAAGCCGACGGTCCTCTTCTACGAGGACCGCGACTCGACGGGGCTGAACCAGCACGTCAAGGACGCCCTCACCGAGCGCGCCCGCCAGCCGGGAATCGCCGATCAGGTGTCGGTGGTGGCCGTGGCGAACGTGTCGGCGTGGGACTGGTTCCCGGCCCGGAATTTCGTTCTCGCCGCGGTGAAGGACATCGAGAAGAAGGTGAACGTGCCGGTGTACCTCGACTTCAAGGGGTCGATGACGGCGGCGCCGTGGAACCTGCCATCGAAGTCGTCGACGGTGCTGGTGCTCGACGCGGCGGGGAAGGCCGTGTGGCGGGCGCAGGGGAAGCTGAGCAAGGAGAAGATCGACGAGCTCTTCGCCGAGCTCGAGCGCCTGGTGCACGGGCGCGTGACGCACTGACGAGCTGGGTGGCCCTGTTCTCGCGACAGCTCAGCGGTCCGGCGCGCGTTCGCGTCGAGCGGAAGCAGGGGTAGGCTTGGGCCGATGCGGTTTTCGGATCCGAACGAGCGGCCGTACTTCCTCTGGAACGAGCCGACCACCGTCGGCCAGTTCCGGGGGGCGCTCGCGCAGGCCTCCGATGACGAGCGCGCCCAGTTGCTCGGCCGCTTGATGCGTGAAGCGCGCGACCCGGACGTGTGGGAATTCACCACGGTCGCCGAAGTGCGCCGGCTGTTCCCGCTCATCTCGCGCTACCTGGGCCGACGGCGGGCGTTCTGGACGTGGTTGCTCGACGCCTGGGCGGAGCGCGGCCTTGCCTCGCCTGGGGAGGCTGACCGACCGGCAGCTCGCGCTCGCGCAGGCCTTCTTCCGTCACCAGCCGACAGGCTACTTCCTCACGGGCGGTGCCGTGCTCGCGGGCTGGGAGCTCGCCCACCGGAGCACCGACGACCTCGACCTCTTCACGCTCCAGCCCGACGCGATGGTGCCCGGTGAGCAGGCCCTTCGGCGAGCTGCTGCCGAACTGGGAGCAACCGTGACTGCGGTGACGACCTCGCCGGACTTCAGTGCGGGTGGCTCGAAAGGGGTGAGCCGCCTCACTCCACCGTGACGCTCTTTGCGAGGTTGCGCGGCTGGTCCACGTCGGTGCCGCGCAGATCGGCCACATGGTACGCCAGCAGCTGCAGCGGCACGGTGGCGACGATGGGCGCGATGAGGGCGCTCGTCTTCGGGATCTCGATGACGTGGTTGGCGAGGCCGTGCACGTGGGCGTCTCCGGCCTCGACGACGGCGATGACCTGTCCACCGCGCGCGCGCACCTCTTCGATGTTCCCGATGATCTTCTCGTAGTGCACGTGCGGCTCGCTCGGCGCGACCACCACCACCGGCATCTTCTCGTCGATGAGCGCGATGGGCCCGTGCTTCATCTCACCGCCGGCGTAGCCCTCGGCGTGGATGTACGAGATCTCCTTCAGCTTGAGCGCGCCCTCGAGCGCCACCGACTGCATGGGGCCGCGGCCGAGGAACAAGAAGTCCTGGGCGTTGAGGTACGTGCGGGCGATCTCCTTCACCTTCGCCTCGGTGTGAAGCACCTCTTCGATCAGCTTCGGCACCTCGGAGAGCTTCTCGAGGTGCGCCTGCGCGGCCTTCGCGTCGAGGGTGCCCTTGAGGCGGCCGAGCTTGATGGCGAGCAGGTAGAGGCCGGCGAGCTGGGTGGTGAAGGCCTTGGTCGAGGCGACGCCGATCTCAGGGCCGGCGTTGGTGAGCACGGTGAAGTCGGCTTCGCGCGTCATGGCCGAGCCGATGACGTTGCACAGCGTCATGGTGGTAGCGCCGCGGGCCTTCGCTTCGCGCATGGCGGCGAGGGTGTCGAGCGTCTCACCGGACTGGCTGATGGCGACGGCGAGCTGCTGCTTCGAGACGATGGGGTCGCGGTAGCGGAACTCGGAGGCGAGCTCGACCTCGACGGGAATGCGCGCGAGCGACTCGATCATCCACTTGCCGGCGAGGCCCGAGTGGAACGAGGTGCCGCAGGCGAGAATCCACACGCGCTCCATCGACTTCACCTGGGCCTCGGAGAGGTTCCAGCCGTCGAAGTGCACGTCACCTTCGCTGCGGAGAATGCGGCCGCGCAGGGTGTCGGCGATCGCGCGGGGCTGCTCGGCGATCTCCTTGTGCATGAAGTGTTTGTGGCCGCCCTTCTCGGCCATGCCGGGGGTCCAGTCGATGCGGGTCACCTTGCGGGTGACAGCGGTGCCCGAGCGATCCGTCAGCGCGATGCCTTCGCGGGTGACGACGGCGAGGTCACCGTCTTCCATGAAGATGACGTCGCGGGTGTGGTCGAGGAGAGCGGGCACGTCGCTGGCGACGAAGTTCTGGCCCTGGGAGAGGCCGAGGACCATGGGCTGGGCTTCGCGGGTGCAGACGATGCGAGACGGGTCGGCCTCGGTGACGACGACGAGGGCGTAGGTGCCCTTCACGCGGCGGGTCGCTGCGCGGACGGAGGCGACGAGCTCGTTGCCGGCCTTGAGTTCCTGGCGAATGAGGTGGGCGAAGACCTCGCTGTCGGTCTCGCTCGAGAAGACGTGGCCCTTGCCCTTGAGCTCGGCCTTCAGCGCGAGGTGGTTCTCGATGATGCCGTTGTGAACGACGGAAACGCCCTCGAAGGTGTGCGGGTGCGCGTTGTCGTCCGAGGGGCGGCCGTGGGTCGCCCAGCGGGTGTGGCCGATGCCGATGGTGCCCTTCGGCTGCTCCGAGGCGACCTTGCCCTCGAGGTGCTTGAGCTTGCCGGTGGCGCGCAGGACGGTGAGGACGCCGCCCTCGATGACGGCGATGCCCGCGGAGTCGTAGCCGCGATACTCGAGGCGCTTGAGGCCTCCGACGAGGACCTGCGCCGCCTGCTTCTCACCGACGTACCCGACGATTCCGCACATGGTTCCAGCTCGATTCCGGCCTGCAGTTCAGGCAGTGAGTTCACTTCCGCTCGCCATCGTTCCGTCGTTCCAGCTCGATTCTGGCCTTCATCTCGCGACGCCTTCATCTCGCCGGCCTGGTGCCCACGCCCGGACTGTTCGTTCACCGGGCCAGGCCTCCCAAGCCCCCCAGGTCACCCTTTCTTCTTCATCCCCTCGAGCACCTTCCGCCGGCGCTCGGCCCAGCCTTCCTTCACCTGCTGCGGAACGCGCGACAGGCCGAGGGCATTCGCGGGGACGTTCTCGGTGATGGTGCTGCCGGCCGCGATGAAGGCGCCGTCTCCAATCTTCACGGGCGCCACCAGCTGGGTGTCGGAGCCGACGAAGACGCCGTCACCGAGCACCGTCTGGTGCTTGTTCACGCCATCGTAGTTGCAGGTGATGGTGCCCGCGCCGATGTTGCAGCCGGCGCCAATCTCGGCGTCGCCCAGGTACGCGAGGTGGTTCGCCTTGCTGCCCTTCTTGAGGCGGGTCTTCTTGGTCTCGACGAAGTTGCCGATGTGCACGCCCTCGTCGAGCACCGTGCCGGGCCGCAGGCGCGCGTAGGGGCCGACGTGACAGCGCGGCCCCACGACCGCCTCTTCGAGCACCGAGTACGGCTTCACCTCGGTCCCGTCGCCCACGGTGGAGTGCGTCAGCACCGAGCCCTGGCCAATCGTCACACCCGAGCCAATCTCGCACTCACCCGAGATGCAGACGTTCGGATGAACCGTGGTGTCGGGCCCGATCTCCACGCCCTCGTCGATGAAGGTCGACGCCGGGTGCACGATGGAGACGCCCGCCTTCATGTGCCGCACGTTGATGCGCGCGCGCATGAGCTCGGTGCGCTCGGCGAGCTCGACCAGGTCGTTGACGCCTTCGACCTCGCGGGCGTCGGCTTCGACGACCGCCACCTCGCCCACCGCCGCGGCCTTCGCCACGATGTCGGTGAGGTACAGCTCACCCTGCGCGTTCTGCGGCGTGAGCGTCTCGAGCGCGCCCCAGAGGAACTTCGCGTCGGCGACGTAGAGGCCCGCGTTGATTTCGCTGATGAGGCGCTGCTCGGGCGTGGCGTCCTTCTGCTCGACGATGCCCTCGACCCGGTGGCCGTGCCCTCGCAACACGCGCCCGTAGCCATGCGGGTTCGCCGGCCGGCACGTCACCATCGCGAGCGGCCCCTTGCCCGCGCGGAAGGCGGCGACGAGCTTCGTCAGCAACTCCGCCGTGAGCAGCGGCACGTCGCCATAGAGAATGAGCACGGCACCCGAGAAGCCCGTGAGCGCTCCACGCGCAGCGGCGACGGCGTCACCGGTGCCGCGCTGTTGCTCCTGCGTCGAGAACGCGAGCGCCTGGCCCTCGAAGGCCTTCGCCAGCGTGGCCTTCACCTGCTCGCCCTGATGCCCCACGACGGCCACCACCTGCTGGCAGCCCGACTCGAACGCGCGCGTGATGGGGTAGTACGCCAGCGGCCGACCGAGCAGCGGGTGGAGCACCTTCGCCTTCTCGGACTTCATGCGCGTGCCTTTTCCGGCACAGAGCACGACTGCTGCGAGCGGTGGGTTCATGTGCGCCGTCTGTCAGACCGGGAGGCGCGGGGTCAAGGAGCGGGGAATTCGGGGGGCTTGGTGGAATTGGGACCTGGGCGGCCTGGGTCAGTGCGCCGTCGGGACCGCCGAGGCCTGGAGCGTGAACACCCGCACCGGCTTCTCGGCGTTCGCCTTCACCTGCACCAGCAACTCACCCGTTCCGGGCAGCGCGGAGATCGCAAACTTCGGCTTCAGAAAGGTCGTCGTCTCCACGGGTCCTGCTCCTTCGTCGTCGGCTCCACTCCGTCGGCCTTCTCCGGGAGCCCCCAGCATGACGCACCCCGTCAGCAAGGGACATGCCCGTCAGAGCAGAGTCCAGAATTCAATTGGTTCCAAGGCGGCTCCAGTCCCACCGCCGTGACAGACATGGCACCGATGCCACACCTGCCTGCAACGTGGGCACAGACCCGCCACCTCCCCGCCACGTGAAACCAAAGTGTGTCGTCAACCACGTGCGGCCAACTGGTTGACAAGCCTCGGGAGCCTCCGTAGCCACCCGGCCATGGCGACCCTCGAGACCGACAGCCCCAAGCCTCCCAAGTCCCCCACTCCCGCCACGCTCCCCGAAACGCCTGCGGCGGTTCTCCGCCACGACTGGACCGTCGCCGAGGTGAAGGCCCTCTACGAGCTGCCCCTGCTCGACCTCGTCTACCGCGCGCAGACCGTTCACCGCGCCGTGTGGAAGGACAACAAGGTGCAGCTGTGCAGCCTCCTCTCCATCAAGACCGGCGGCTGCCCCGAAGACTGCGCGTACTGCCCGCAGGCCGCCCGCTACGACACCGGCGTCAAGGCCGAGAAGCTCATGCAGGTCGACGCGGTGCTGGCCGATGCGCAGAAGGCCCGCGCCGCCGGAGCCACCCGCTTCTGCATGGGCGCCGCCTGGCGTGAAGTGAAGGACGGCCCCCAGTTCGACTCGGTGCTCGAGATGGTCCGCGGCGTCAAAGCCCTCGGCATGGAGGCCTGCTGCACCCTCGGCATGCTGTCCGAGTCGCAGGCCAGACGCCTCAAGGCCGCCGGCCTCGACGCCTACAACCACAACCTCGACACCGGCGAGAGCCACTACGGCGACATCATCTCCACCCGCACGTACCAGGACCGCCTGCGCACCCTGGGCTTCGTGCGCGACGCCGGCATCGAGGTCTGCTCCGGCGGCATCATCGGCCTGGGCGAAACCGTCGAGCAGCGCTGCGAGATGCTCGTCACCCTCGCCAACCAACCGAAGCACCCCGAGTCGGTGCCGGTGAACGCCCTCGTCGCCGTCGAGGGCACGCCGCTCGAGCAGCAACGCCAGGTCGACTTCACCGAGATGGTGCGAATGATCGCCACCGCGCGCATCGTCATGCCCGCGTCGATGGTGCGCTTGTCCGCCGGCCGGCTCCAGATGTCGGAAGAGGCCCAGCTGCTCTGCATGATGGCCGGCGCCAACAGCCTCTTCTTCGGAGAGAAGCTCCTCACCACCGCGAACCCCGAGTTCGGGTCCGACATGGCGCTCCTCGAGAAGGCCGGCGTGAAGCCCCTCGAGCCCGCCGTCGACAAGCCCGTCGCCCAGTGACGATGTCGCCCCTCGACGAGTTCGCTCGCGCCCGCCTCGCGCAGCTCGAGGTCAAGGGCCTCAAGCGCGCGCTCGAGCCCCTCTCGAGCCCGCAAGGCCCCGTCGTGCGCGTCGAGGGCCGCCCGCTCGTCAACTTCTCGTCGAACGACTACCTGGGCCTGGCCAACCACGAAGCCGTGAAGGCCGCCGCGCGTGACGCCGTCGAGCGCTTCGGCCTCGGCGCTGGAGCGTCCCGCCTCGTCACCGGTGACTCCACCGAACACCACGCGCTGGAAGCCGAGCTCGCGGCCTTCGAGGGCACGGAAGCCGCGCTCCTCTTCAACTCGGGCTACGCAGCGAACACGGCGGTGCTGCCCGCGCTGCTCGGCGAAGGAGACGTCGTCTTCTCCGACGCGCTCAACCACGCCTCGCTCGTCGATGGGTGTCGGCTCTCCCGCGCGCGCGTCGTCGTCTTTCCACACCGCGACGTCACCGAGCTCGCGCGACTCATGACCGTGCACCGCGGCCGACGCCAGCTCGTCGTCACCGACTCGGTGTTCTCGATGGACGGAGACCGCGCGCCGCTCCGTGCGCTGGCCCGCCTCTGCCATGAACGCCACGCGGCGCTCTTCGTCGACGAGGCTCACGGCACCGGAGTGCTCGGCGCGCGCGGCGCAGGCCTGTGTGAAGTGGAAGACGTTCGCCCCGACCTCGTCATGGGCACGCTGTCGAAGGCGCTGGGGTCCAGCGGTGCGTACGTGGCCACCTCTCGCGTCGTGCGAGAGCTGCTGCTGTCGACCGCGCGCCCACTCATCTTCTCCACCGCGCTGCCCGCCGCCGTCGTCGCCGGGGCACGCGCGGCCCTGAAGCTCGTGCGCGACGAGCCGCTCCGACGCGCGAGGCTGCACCAGCACGTCGAACGGTTCGCCGCGGGGGCTCGTCGCCTGGGCTTCGAGGTGTCCGCCGACTCCGCCATCTTCTCGCTCGTGCAGGGAACACCCGAGGCCGCGCTCGCGGCGAGCCAGACGCTGCGCGCGCAGGGCTTTCTGGTGAAGGCCATTCGCCCACCCACCGTTCCCGACGGCACCAGCCGGCTCCGCATCTCGCTCTCTGCCGCGCACACCGACGCGCAGGTCGACGGGCTGCTCTCGGCGCTCGAGACGCTCCCACCTCGCGCGCGCGTGAAGCCGCCGCCGCGGAGTTCCCGCACGGCCGAGCTGCTCGAGGCCGACCGCAAGCACGTGTGGCACCCCTTCACCCAGATGCAGCAGTGGCCCGACGACCAGCCGCTCGTCATCGAGCGCGCCGAGGGCAACTGGCTCGTCGACACCGAGGGCCGCCGCTACCTCGACGCCATCTCGTCGCTGTGGGTCACCGTGCACGGCCACCGCCGGCCAGAGATCGACGCCGCCGTGAGGGCGCAGCTCGACCAGGTGGCGCACTCGACGCTGCTGGGCCTCGCCTCGGTGCCCAGCATCGAGCTCGCGCAGAAGCTCGTCGCGAAGGCGCCGCCGGGGCTCTCACACGTCTTCTATTCGGACTCGGGGAGCACGGCCGTCGAGGTGGCCGTGAAGCTGGCGTACCAGTACTGGCAGCTCTCCGGGCGGCCCGAGAAGCGGCGCTTCGTGGCCTTGAGCGAGGCCTACCACGGCGACACCATCGGCTCGGTGAGCGTCGGCGGCATGGACCTGTTCCACGAGCGCTTCCGGCACCTGTTGTTTCCGGTCGAGCGCATTCCGACGCCGCACGCGTACCGCTGGCCGGGCCGTGACGTGCTGTCGGAGTCGCTGGCCGCGGCTGAAGCGCTCCTCGTCGAGAAGGGCCATGAGGTGGCGGGCCTCGTCGTCGAGCCGCTCGTGCAGGGCGCGGCCGGCATGTTGATGCAGCCGAAGGGCTACCTGAAGGGCCTCGAGGCGCTGTGCCGCACGCACGACGTGCTGCTCATCTGCGACGAGGTGGCCACGGGCTTCGGGCGCACCGGCACGTTGTTCGCGGTCGAGCAGGAAGACGTGCGACCCGACCTCCTGTGCCTCGCCAAGGGCCTCACCGGAGGCTACCTGCCCCTCGCCGCGACGCTGGCCACCGACCGCATCTACCAGGCGTTCCTCGGGCCCTTCGCCGACGCGAAGACGTTCTTCCACGGCCACACGTACACGGGAAACCCGCTCGCCTGCGCGGCGGCGCTGGCGTCACTGGAGCTCTTCGACACCGACCAGACGCTCGAGCGCATGAAGCCCGTGGTGCAGGCGCTGTCGGAAGGGCTCGCGCGGGTGGCCCGACACCCGAACGTCGGTGAGGTGCGCCAGCGCGGAATGATGGTGGGCGTCGAGCTGGTGAAGGACCGCGCCACGAAGGCCGAGTTCGCCTTCGCCGAGCGAATGGGGTTCCGCGTGTGCCTCGAGGCGCGCAAACACGGCGTGTGGCTGCGCCCGCTCGGGAACGTGGTGGTGGTGATGCCGCCGCTGTCGCTCTCCGTCGACGAGGCGCACCTCATCGTCGACGCGCTCGAGAAGAGCCTCGCCGCCGTGCTGCCGAGCGCCTGAGACGTCAGCGCAGGGAGCGCTCCACCAGCGCGCGAAGCGCCGTGTCGTCGTCTTTCGACAGCACGGCGACCCGGTTCAACGAGCCGTTCGTCGTCGAAACCGCGAGCATGATGGTGCGCGACGGCGCGTTCGAGCCGCTGCTCGAGACCGTCAGCGTCCCGAGGAACGTCGCCTGGCAGCCGGCCGCGCCGCACAGCCCACCCAGGTGCAAGAGCGTGACTTCACCGACCGTGACGCCCTGGCCCGGCTTCAAGTCATTGCGCGCGTTCTCGATGGCAGCGCGGACCACTGGGGCCGCTTTGACGGTGTCGGCGAGCGACGGCGGCTGGGCCAGGCCTGGCGAGGACACCACGAGGAGCAACACCACGAAGCGGAGCGTCATCTCGTCACGGTACCGCTCGGACGCGCACTTCTCGATTTTGTGTTTCCTGGGCCCAGCCGTGTCTGTGTCTGTTGTGTCCGCCGCACGAGCCGCAAGTCACTTGAACTGCTCATGAATTTCCCGACCCCGCCGCGGAACCCTGTCTGCGAACCCGCTGCCGGAGAGTCCCTCTCATGCGAACCCAGCCCGTCGTCGCTGCGCTCCTCTTCATCGCGTGCGGGGTCGAACCAGGCCCCGGCCCCGGCCAGTTCGACGGGCGCGACGTGAGCGGCAACTACGAGCTCACCTACGACGACCGCCTCACGCTCAAGCTCGACGTGGGCGGCGCGGTGCGTGAAGTGACGCAGACCGGCTACGGCGGCGTCGTCGACTTCGGCATGGTGAATGGGCAGCCGGTGCGGCTCGACCTGACGGCCTTCTGCGCGAAGCCCGAGGTGAAGTGCCCCAGCGAGGCCTTCTGGGCCCGCGCCGCCATCACGCAGCCGAACCTCTCGCAGAACCGCTTCGAGCTGCAGCAGCTCACCGTGGTGAACGACTCGACGCGCATGCTCCCGGCCGGCCAGCGCGCCGAGTCGTTGAGTGGCCTCGTCGACCACGCGCAGAATGACCGCTTTCTCCTCGGGCTCGGCGCCCAGGGCGGCGCGAACGACGCGTGCCTGGCGCTGGCCGTGTCGCTCGCCGGAGGCCGCTTCACCCGCGTCGGAGAGCGGCAAGAGACGGTCATCGAGGGGCGCACGCCACGAAACCAACCGTGCTCCCTCGACGCGGGCTCGCTCGACGCTGGCCTGGCCGTCGATGGCGGCGCGCTCGACGGGGGTGCAGCAGTGTGTCAGCCGACGATGGTGGCGCGACGGGTCGTCCCACCGGGCGCCGCGGTCGAGGGCATCGCCGATGGGAAGGTCTTCCTCGGGTGGACTGGCGGCTGCGCCTTCGGCCCCTTCCTCGTCGGAGCCACCCTCACCCTCGAGACCGGCTTCACCGGGCGACGCACCGGCCGCTTCGACCCTCCGCCGTACACGCCCGCGCCCGTGGTGCTGCCGCCCGACGGAGGCGCTCCCGATGGCGGCCCCTGACGTTCATCAGCGTGAAAGCGTGCACGGTTTCGGCTCGCACTGCATCGGCCCGACATGTCTGGTTCCACACCACCTCTCTCCGACATCCTGAGCGCCCTCGAATCGGGGGTGCTCGTCCTGACCCGCGAGCTCGCGGAAGAAGCGGTGCGCGCAGTGGCGGCCGAGGTGGTGGTGAACCGCGTCGAGCTCCGCCGGCTGGACGCGTGGGCGCGGTCGACGGGCGGCGAGTTTCCGCACTCGGCTGCGGGCCAGGCGCTGGTGCGCGCGCTCTGTGAAGTCGTCGACGAGCTCAGCCGCCCGGGCCGCTCGTTCGACCCGTGGACGTGGACGACGCCGCGCTCGCAACTGGTCGAGGTCGAGGCCCTGCTCCGCCTCGTCCGGGAGCGCGCGCAGAGCTTCATCGACGCCAGCGTCGCCACCGTGCTCATGCAGTACCCGAAGGCGACGCGCGTCGTGTCCGAGGTCGAGCGCGAGCCGACGCCCGAGGTGCGTGCCACCATTCAGCGCCTGAAGGTCGACTGGCTCGAGGGCCACGTGGTGAACGAAGCAGACCTCGTGGCGCCGCTGCGCGCGCTGCTCGAGTCGCGGTACCGGTGACGGCACGACGCGCTCGACCAACCAGGGCCTGGTCTCCCGGCCTTCGAGGCTGCGTGGCGGTTCGTCGGCGGTGAGCCCTCCGAAGAGGCCTGATCCGGCCATTGACTTCGGCGGTTCGGCAACACCACCATCAAATCAATGACGGCGTTGGGTGCTCCCACCGACTCGAACGACGTGGCGAACCTCGAGACGCTGCTGAATGACGCTCGGCGCCACCCCGTTGAAAGCGACGCGCTCCATCAGCTGCTCTCAGGTTCGAGCCCTGATTCGCTGGAGGGCTCAGCCGCCCAACTCGTCGCACTGCTCGAAGAACCAACTTTCGGCCGGCTCTCGGTCGGTGGCGCCCTGCCCGCGCGGGTGTCGGTCGTCGAAGCGCTCCTCCGAATGGGTCATCCATGGGCACTGCAGCTGCGCGCGGAGGACGTCGCGTTCCGTCGTTCGGAGCTCCGACGCCGAGCGGTGCGGCGGACACGAAGGGTCGCCATGTCCGTCTTCTTCGTCGCGGGCCTGGCGGTCGCGGCGTGGCTGCTCGCCCCACGCGAGACGAGTGGATTGCCACCCGACGAACTGGAGAACGAAGCGACCGGCTTCGCTTCATTCGAAGAAAGCCAGCTCGAAGGGGCCGAAATGGACGAGTTGGTATGGCTTCTCCGTGATGCTGCCTATCGCGCAGATGAGGACGGACGACCGCGACTTGCAGCGCGCATCGCCATCGACTGCTTCGTCCACTCCAACCGTGAAGAATGTGGCCTGGCAGAGTTCTCTTCGCGTCTGAGGGCTCACCGCGCACATCGAGCGCTCGGCCAGTTACTCCATGCTCTCGCGCGGGCTGAAGGCACTGACCGGCTCGCCTTGTTGGAACGGACTCGCGCAGCGCTGGCACTTGATGGCCTCGAGGCCGACGCAGCAACGCGAAACGAACTGCGGTTGACATCGAAGCGCGCGCTCGAAAGGGGAGACCGAAACGGCGCCCTCGCGGCGGCGCTCGAGTGCATCGACGTCGCTGCCGACGAACCTGAGTGCCACCGCATCGTCCTCGCGACGTCGAGGTCCCCGAGGACTCAGCGTCGGTCCATTGAACTGCTGGCCTGGTTCCACGTTCGTCAGCGGCTCGCCGTCACGGGACCGTCGCCCTGACCGAGAGCAGCGCTTCGACGGGTGCCTCGCGGGTAAACGAGCCGACTCGGGGCGCGACCGGTGTGGGCGTCGATGTCGCCTCATCGCGACGCTCGCAGCGAAGACGAAGACGACCGTTCACCGGGCCCGCGAACTGCCAGCATTGACGGCAGGGATGTTGGATGGAGTCGCAGTGCCCCTCGACGGAGTTCGGGAAGAGGTCATCTGGCGTCCTGGTCAAGCCGTACCCGAGGCCCCACCACGCATTCCGCTCGTCAGCTCTCCAAAGGCCGCACGCGCCCCGGAGGTACGGTGGTGTCGTTCATGTGGTTTTGAAGACACCCGGTTCGAGCATGCACATGACCGCGTATGCCCTCGCTGCGATGAACCATGGTTCTGACGGAAGCAGTTGCGGTCGATGACGGCGCCGAGCCGACCACGATGCGCGCGCGCGCGATGGTCATGAGGGCAGTCGTCCCTCAGGGTGCGACGCTCCGCCCGCTGCAACGTCAAGAGAACCCAAAGAATGACAGCGCCCAGCGGTCCACGTGCTCGCCCAGCCAGGCCGCGCGCTCACGTCACAGCGGGCGGAAGAACCGCTCGAGGTCGTCCATCAACGTCTCGGGAGCGCGCTCCGCGAAGCCGAGGGCCAGCGCGCTCGCCGCTTCCATCGCGTCGAGCCTGAAGATGCGGCCCGCGCCTCGCAGCCGGTCCCAGCCGAGCAGGTACCAGACGGGCGCGTTGAGCAGCAGCGCGTGCGGCTCGACTTCACGGCGCGTCCGCTGGCCGGCCCGGTCGACGTACTCCACGTTCAGGCACCGCCGGGCGAAGAAGGCGTCTTGCAGCACCGTCACCACCCGCGGGCGGGGCGCACGCCACGTCGACGCCACCCGGACCGAAGCGGGCGCTCCCACGAAGACGCGCGTGCGCAGCCGGCTGATGACGCGACGCTGCTGCGGTGGAAACGCCGCGCCGAGCCTCGCCCGCAGCGCCCGCACGTTCTTCAGCAACAAGGGAGAGCCCATCGACTCGGCGATGGCCAGCGCGAGCAAGAGGTCGATGGCCTCACGGTGGTCGAGCTTGAGCCGGTGAAGGCCCGTGCCCACGAGGCGCACGCCGCCGCCGCGCCCGACCTCGGTCTCGAGGGAAACCCCCTGCGCCTCGAGGCGAACCAGCGCGCGCCGCACCGTTCGCAGCGACACCCCCAGCGCGTCGGCCAGCGCCCGGCCCGTCCACACCTCGCGGCTCGAGAGGAGCCCCATCACCTCGTCTTCGATGCGCATGCGCGATGCCTCGACCCGAGAATGGTGCCACGAAATGGCACCGTTTTCGTCCATCGTGCGTGCCGTCGCGAATCGCCGCGACCCTGACCCCAGAGAGGACTCCACATGGTGTACGAAATCGTCAGCTTCCGTTTCTCCGACAAGCGCCCCGTCGCCGAGCAGCAGCAGCGCCTCGAGGCGATGGGCCGTTGGGTGAAGACCCAACCCGGCTTCCTCGGCCGTACCGCCTTCTACGATGCCCAGCAGGACCGCTGGGTCGACCTGGTGACGTGGGCCGACCTCGCCTCGGCGCACACCGCGATGGAGCGCAGCCAGCAGGAGCCCTCACTCGCCTCGGCCATGAGCGCGCTCGACACCGACACCATCGCCATGGGGCACTACGAGCGTCGGGTGGTGGAAAACCCCTGACGAAAATCACCCCTGAAAGGTCCTGGCAGCCCGGGGCTCCGTCCCGGCCATGCGAGGGACCGTGGAGTGGGGCGTCCGGCTGCTGGTGGCGGCTGGCGTGGCGTTCGTCATGTCGTGCGGCAGTCCTCCCGGAGGCGACGACGCCGGGGCTGGCGGTGGCGCGGGGGCCGGCGGTGCAGCGGGGGGCACCACAGCGGGCGGCAGCACGGGGGGCGGCACCGCGGGGGGCTCCACGGGCGGCGGCGCGAGCGACGGAGGCATCGTCGACGCGGGCCAGCCCGCCGTTCGCGGAGCCGCCTGCACCACCAACGCCGGCTGCGCTTCTGGTTTCTGCGTCGATGGCGTGTGCTGCGAGTCGGCCTGCGCCGGCAGCTGCTCGGCCTGCGTGACGGTGAAAACCGGCGTGGCCGACGGTACCTGCGCGCCCATCACCGGGGCGACCGACCCCGATGACGAGTGCACCGCGGCGGCAGGCTCGTGCGAGACGGGCACGTGCAACGGCGCCGGGGCGTGTGGCCGCGTCGCGAACGGCGCCGTCTGTCGGCCTGCGGCGGGCCCCTGCGACGCCGACGAAGTGTGCACGAACGACATGTGCCCGATGGACGCGCTCCTGCCGTCGTCGACGACGTGCCGGCCCAGCGCGGGGCCGTGCGACGTGGCCGAGACCTGCTCCGGCGGTGGCACCACCTGTCCACCTGACGCCTTCGCCAGCACCACCACCGTGTGTCGTCCCTCGGCCGGCGCGTGCGACCCCGAGGAGCGCTGCAGCGGCGCAGCCGCGATGTGTCCACTCGATGCGCTGGCACCGCCCCAGACGCCGTGCCGCACAGCCCGTGGGCCGTGCGACGTCGAGGAGCAATGCTCTGGCAGCGCCGCCGCCTGCCCGGCCGACGCGCGCGCCAGCACCACCACCGTCTGTCGCGCGGCCGCTGGGCCCTGCGACGTCGAGGAGCGCTGCTCCGGTACCGTCGACACCTGCCCCGCCGACGCCCTGGCCCCGGCCACGCAGGTCTGCCGGCCCGCGGCCGGCGCGTGCGACACCGAAGAGCGCTGCCCTGGCACCGCGCCCGCCTGCCCCACCGATGCGAAGCTCACGAACGTCTGCCGGCCCGCGGTGTCGGCGTGCGACGTCGCCGAGACGTGCGATGGCCTCTCGAACGACTGCCCCGCCAACGCGGCTCAACCCGCCAGCACCGAGGTCTGCGCGCCCTACCGCTGCAACACCACCACCCTCATGTGCACCAGCGGCGCGTGCAACTCGGACACGCAGTGCGCGCCGGGCTCGTTCTGTCGCGGCAGCGTCTGCGTTCGCGGCAAGCGCGTCTTCGTCACCAGCACCACCTACGGCGGAGACTTCGGTGGTCCCGTCGCGGCCGACGCCCTCTGTCAGGCCCGCGCGCAGGCCGGTGGCATCACGGGCACGTTCAGGGCGTGGGTCAGCAGCAGCACCCTCAACGCCCGCGACCGCATCACCCAGTCGACGGTGCCCTACTTCCGGCGCTCGGTGAGCAGCAACCTGCTCGTCGCCAACAACTACGCCGAGCTGGTCGCGAACGGCCAGCCCCGCACCATCAGCTTTACGGAGCTCGGCAGCGCCGTCGCCGGCTCGGTGTGGACGGGCTCGAGCAACTCCGGCGTCTTCTCGGGGCCCACCTGCAACGACTGGATGACGGCGACAACCAACGTCAGCGGCCGCTTCGGCACCATCGGCGCCACCACCGTTCCCGGCTGGACCGACGACGGCACCGGCTCCTGTGCCTTTCCTCGCCGGCTCTATTGCATCGAACAGTGAGGCTCTCGACCATGCGGCTTCTCACGCTGTGCGCGCTCGCCTTGCTGGCGGCCGGCTGCCCAACCTCCGTCGACCCCGCGGACGCCGGCGGGCCGGAACTGACGGGTGGCGGCTCCGCTGGCGGCGCCTCGAGCGCGGGTGGCGGTTCCGCTGCTGGGGGTTCGACGGCTGGGGGTTCGGCCGGCGGCATGGGCGGCGGCGGTTCGGTGGTCGACGCAGGACCTTCGGCTCCCGACACCAGCCTCACCCAACAGCCCATGGGCGTGCTCGGAGCGATGACGCCGGCCACCTTCGGCTTCAACTGCGACGTCGGCCCGTGCACCTTCGAGTGCGCGTGGGACGCCGAGGCCTTCACCGCGTGCACCTCGCCCACCACCCGCCAGGGCTTCACCGACGGGCGCCACGAGTTCCAGGTGCGCGCCCTGCGCGACGGCCTCGTCGATGCTTCTCCAGCGAGCGCCCGCTTCGAGGTCGACGCGGTGCCACCCGTCGTCACGTTCTCGTCCACGCCGGTGAATGGCCAGCCGAACTCGCGACCGGTGAACTTCACCACCACCTGCGACGCGGTCCCCTGCACGCTCGAGTGCAGCCTCGACGGAGCGCCCTTCTCTGCCTGCCCCCAACCCCTGAGCCTCGAGGTCGGCGCCGTGGGCAGCCACACCCTGCGCGTGCGCGGCACTGACGCCGCGGGGAACGTCGGCGGCGCGGCGATGCACGCCTTCACCCTCGTCTTCGGCTGGCGTTCCGTCGCCGTCGCGAACGCCACCGTGTGCGCGGTCGCAGGAGACCGCACGCTCCACTGCTGGGGCGGCGACTCGAGCGGCACCCTCGGCCAGGGCGCGCCCCCGGCGACCGACGGCGGCGGAGAGGGTGGCGGCCGCGCGTCACCCCGGCCGCTGCGCGTCGGGACCGACTCCGACTGGGATTCAGTGCACTCGGCAGAGCGCTTCTTCTGTGCCTCGAAGACCTCGGGCGCGACCTCGTGCTGGGGGAGCAACCAGAACGGGCTCTTCGGCGACCCGGCGGTGACGCAGCCCGCGACGTTCGCGCCGACGCCCGTCGCCCACCGCTTCACCGTCTTCGCCGGAAGTTCGGCCTCGGCCTGCGGCATCGACTCCACCGGCGCGCTCTTCTGCTGGGGTGACGGCGAGAACGGCGTGCTCGGCGACGGCATCGTGACGCCCCATCAGGTGGCGACGCCGCTGCGCGTGGGCACCGACACCTGGCGCTCCGTCTCGGTCGGCGACCACGTCTGCGCGGTGCGCACGGACGGCTCGTTGTGGTGCTTCGGCGACAACAACTCGGGCGAGCTCGGCCTCGACCCGATGACGACTCCCGCTCTCGGCACGCCGAGCCGCGTCGGCACCGACACCGACTGGGCCGAGGTGGACGTCGGCAGCGAGTTCACCTGCGCGCGCAAGCAGTCGGGCGAGGTGTTCTGCTTCGGCACTGCGGCGAACGGCGTGCTCGGCTCGGGCGCGACGACGGACACCACCACGCCGACCCGCGTCGGCTCGGCGACGTACCGCAGCCTCTCGGTCACCACGTTCGGCGCGTGCGCCGTGACGCCTTCGAACGTCGCCCGCTGCTGGGGCCAGAACGAAGCGGGCGAACTGGGCGCGCGCGTGCCCTTCACGGCGACACCGACGCCCATCGACGTCGAGACGACGACGCCCCTGTGGCGTGTCATCGGCCGGCGCCGGCTGCGCTGCGCCCTCACCACCACCGATGGGCTCGAGTGCTGGGGCGACAACGTGTCGGCCAACGGTGGCCTGGGCCGCGGCGTGCCGGGCGGGCAGGCCACGCCGCTGGCGCTCGATGGGCCGTGGTCGGCGCTCGCCGTCTCGAACGCCGGTGGCTGCGGCGTCAGCGATGGCGGCTTGTCCTGCTGGGGCCGCGGCGTTCACCTGGCGCTCGCCGACGCAGGCGTGGTGCTGCCCACGCCGATGCCGGTCAGCACCGCGACCGGCTGGACGGCGGTGGCGCTGACGGGCACCGCGACGCCACTGCTCGGCCCGCAGTCGCTCAACCCCAGTCCCTTCGGGCACGCCTGCGGCCTGCGCAGCGGTGGCCAGCTCTTCTGCTGGGGCCGCAACACGTTCGGCCAGCTCGGCGTCGGAACCACCACGCCGTCCTTCACGCCCCTCGCGGTTCCCCCGCCCTCGGGGGCCACGTGGAGCCAGGTGGCCGTCTCGGAATTCAACACCTGCGCCATCGCGAGCACCGGGCGCCTGTACTGCTGGGGCAACAACATGTTGGGGCAGGTCGGCGTGGGGATGGCGAGCAGCGTCGCCGTGACGAGCCCCACGGCCATCGCGAGCCCGGCGACCGACTGGACGTTCGTCGCCGTCCACCAGATGCGGGTGCTGGCACGTCGCGGCAACGGAACGCTGTGGACGTGGGGCGGCGGCGTGGCGACGCCTACCGCCGTCGACGCGGCCACCGACTGCGAAGAAGGGCAGTGGGTGTCGAACTCGTGGTGCGCGCGCAAGACGAACGGCACGGTGTCGTGCCGACTGGGCACGCAGGCTCCAGCGGCGGTCGTCGGCCTGACCGACGCGGTGCGCCTGGCGCGCTCCCAGAACCAGCTCTGCGCGCTGCGTGCGAGCGGGAGCATCTCGTGCGTGAACAACAACGGCACCAACTGGGTCATCGTCTCGACGCTGACGCCGGCCATGCCGCTGCGCAGCTGGGAGATGGCGACCGGGCTGGCGTGTGGCCTCGGAATGGACGACCGCCGCTGGTGCACGGGAACGCGCGCGCGGGCTCAACTCGGAGACGGCTTCGACGAGCGCGTGCCGGCGCCCGCCCTCACGCCGTAGGCCATGACGCGTTGCCTGGAGTAAGGACGAGGGGTGTCACCGCTCGTCTTCGTCTTGATGGCGTGCCCCGCGCCGCTCGAGGTCGAGCGGGTGCTCGACGCGTCGGTGAAGGCAAGCGTGAAGGCCCACCACCGCTGGGGCGTCTCGGTCGAAGGAGCGACGCTCCGGGTGACGCTGCGGGACGAGCGTGGCGCGTTGGTGCGAGAGCGCGTGGTGCCAGCGCCGGGGCCCTGCCGTGAGCGGGCACGGGTGGCGGGCGCCGTGCTGGCCGCGTGGATGATGGAGGCGCCTGGAGCGCTCGCGCAGCTCGACGCCGGGGTCGCAGAGGCGACTGCAGACGCCGCCGAGCGCGCAGGTGGGTTGCCGCCGATACGTGCATCAGTCGGCGCGTCGCAGAACGACCTCACCGAGCGCGCACGCGGCTCGCCGGGCGCGCCTTCGACGACCGCATCGAGTGCGCCGCCGCCGAACACCTCGGTCGAGCGCGCGGGTGGACCGCCGCTCACGGGCGCGACGAGCGCAGCGCTCCCGAACACCTCCGCTGAGCGCACAGCCGGGTTCCCGCCCACGCCGTCCGTGGCTGCATCGGCTGCTCTGTCGACGCCACCACAGAACACCTCCGCCGAGCGCGCAGGTGGACCGCCGCTCACGGGCGCGACGAGCGCAGCGCTCACGAACACTTCTGCTGAGCGCGCGGGTGGATCGCAGGTCGCGCCCGCAGCGGCTGCATCGACGGCGGCCTCGTCTGCTGCGCCGAACGAATCAGCCGAGCGCTTGCGTGGGTCGACGCCGAGCCCCTCGTCCACCGCAGCGCTCCCGAACACCTCCGCTGAGTTCGCGCGCGGCTCGCGGCCCACCCCAACACCGGCTGCGGCTTCGCCGAACCCTTCCGCTGAGCGCGCGGGTGCCTCGCCGGCCACACCGACCGCGACGCCGCCGAACGACTCCGGCGTGCGCCTCGGTGGCTCGCCGCTCACGCCCGCTCCTCCCAGCGCACCAGCACCGGCCTCCGCACCGACGCGAACCGCCGCCAACAGCAGCGACTCCGGGCCTCGTGCCTCGAGCGACGACCAGCCACCGCTGCTCGCCTCGGCGCCGGTGCCTGGCAGCCTGGCACCCGAGCCACCCTCTCTGAGCGGGACGACACCCACGCCCGCGGGCCCGACCGACGCGACACGCCCCCCGTGGCGGTGGGACGTCGGCGTGCACACCCGCGCCGAGTGGAGCAGCTCCGTCTCGCCGGCCCTCGGCCTGAGGCTTGGCGGCGGCCGACGTCTCGGAGGCTTCCTCGAGCTCGACGCCGCCCTGCCCCGCGATGCCAACCTCGCCGGTGGCACCATCACCTGGAATCGCCTCTCGGCAGGCCTCGGTGTCAGGTACCAGGCGCCGCTCGGCCGCGTGCTGCTCGAGCCCGGCCTGTCCATCGACGTGGCGACGCTCTGGGTCCGCTCTCGTGGCTACACCGTCAACGCCGAGCGGGTGGAGCCAGACGTCGCGGCCTGTGGGCACCTGCGCGCCGGGTACCGCTTCGGGGGCCTGCTCGTCTTCGGCGGCGCCCGGGCCTGTGCCTGGCCCTTCCCCGTTCGTGTCGCGGTGGGCTCGGTCCCCGGCGTAGTCGAGCTCCCCGTCGTCGACGCCTCGCTCGTCGTGGGCCTCGGTTGGGAATGGCTGACAGGTTCCGGCGCGCCGGGGCTCTCGCAGGAGGCGCAGGTGGCGAAAGGCCCATGACCGCTCACCTCCCAGCCCAGGCAGAGCGGGTGACGGCCCTCACCTTCGACGAGGTGTACCGGGCGCACGCCCTCACCGTGGCGCGCTGGGCGGCGCGCCTTGGCAGGCCCTGGCTCGACCCGGAAGACGTCACCCACGACGTCTTCCTCAAGGTGCAGCGCAGCCGCCTCGACGACATCGTCGACGTCGAGGCGTGGCTGTACGCCATCACCGTCAACGTCGTGCGCACCCGGCGGCGCGTGGAGCGGTTTCGACGCTGGTTCCAGCTGCCAGAGTCCGACGGTGCCTCCGTCGCCTCGGAGGCGCCTCACGGACTCGATGCGCTGGAGCGGAAGGACGCCGAGCGGCTGGTCGTCACCGCCCTGGCTCGCCTGTCGGACCGGGACCGCGAGGTGCTGGTGTTGTTCGAGCTCGAAGGCCGCTCAGGGCAGGAGATCGCCCGCCTCATGGCCGTGCCCGTCGACCGGGTGTGGGTGTGGCTCCACCGGGCCCGCGCCCGGTTCGCCAGGGCCGTCGAAGCGACCGAGGAGAGGACGCCATGAACGAGCTGCCCGACGACGTGAAGGCGCTGCTCCAGCGCGGAGACCCGGCTCGCGGCGTCTCACCCCAGCTCGTCGCGCGCGTGTCGGAGCGCCTCGAGACCCGCGTGGCCATGCAGGGGCGATGGCAGGGCGCCGTGCTCGTCGCGGCCCTCGCCGCGAGCGTGGCGCTGGGTGCGGCGGGAACGGTGGTGGTGTCGCGCTGGGCCCCCGGCGTGCTCGCGCCGTCGCCGCGCCCGGCGCCGCCTGCATCCACGCCCCGCCGCAGCACCGAGGACGCCGTCACGAAAGAAGCGGCCCTCGTGCAGGCGGCGCTCGAAGCGCTGGCGCGTGGAGCGTCGGACGAGGCCCTGGCGAAGCTCGACGAGCGCGACCGCACGTTCCCCGCGGGGCCGCTCGCCGCCGAGGCGCGGGTCGCGCGGGTGCGGGTGTTGCTCGCGCGGGGAGAAGCCGACGCTGCGCTCGAGCGATTGGCGGCGCTCCCGCCTTCCGACGTGACGCCAGCGCTGCGGTCGACCTGGGTGCAGGTGTTGGTCAAGCGCGAGCGCTGCGAGGCGGCGCGCGAGGTGGCGCGGGCCCTCGACAGCGCAGCGGCCTCGTCGGCGCTCGGGCCCTGCGCGGTGAAAGGTGGGCCGTGAAGTCGGCTCCTCGACGGGTGATGAACCCGCACTCGAGCCAGCCTGGTGACGTCGTGGTCCCCTCCACGCCCTGCGTGCGCCCCGTTCGTGGCGTACCGCGGCTCGCCCGGCGGGTGCTGCGCGTGCGCATCGCTCCAACGCCCGCTCCCAACCGACTCGCGACATCACCTCGTCCCGGTGAGGTGTCGTCGTCGGCCGGGGCTGGGTCCTCGGGCCGACTCGGCGCCGCGCTCGCCGGCGCACCGGGCCGCGTGACCGAAGGCAGACCGCCGGCCGCGCGCCCCCAGCGGCGTACCTCGAGCTCGTCGGAGTTCGCGCCAGTGCTGGCGAGCCTCGCCATGCTCGTGGGCCTGACGGGGTGTGACCGGTTGTTCACCCTCGGAGACGGCTCTCGCACCGGCCTCGACACCTGCACCTCGCTCGTCTGCAGCAACAGCTGCCCGGGTGGCTACGCCGTCGACGAGCGCGGCTGCGAGACGTGCCAGTGCGTCGAAGCGAATGATGGAGACGCGGGCGCAGCGTGCGGGCCGACCTTCTGCTCGCTCGCGTGCCCGCAGGGCCTGGCGCGCGACGACGCGGGGTGCCCGCGCTGCGCCTGCGCGCCCGGAGCCGATGGTGGTGGTGGGGACGCCGGCGTCGACGGGGGTGGAGTCGACGCCGGCGGGTTGGATGCAGTCCCGCTGGACGCCGGGACTGGCAGCGACGCTGGCGCGTGCACGACCGACTGTCAGATGCCGTGCCCGCATGGCTACCTGCGCGCGCCCAACGGCTGCGAGCTGTGTGCGTGCGCTCCCCCGCCCGACGCCGGCTGTGGGGGCCCTCCCTTCTGCTCGCTGCCCTGTCAGTTCGGGTTCAAGCGCGATGCGCGCGGCTGTGAGATCTGCAACTGCTCCCCGCAGCCGATGTCGACCTGCGCACCACCACCATGCAGCCTCGTCTGCCCCAACGGCTACCGGAGTGACTCAGCGCGCTGTCTGCTCTGCGAGTGTTCGAATTGATCAGCCCACAGGGCCTGAACGGCGCCCGGGCCCCCACCCCGACCGGTCGGCCAGGGCCCGCAAAGCCCGGTAAATCGGCCTGCGACGCATCTCGTCATCCCCACAAACCTGCGAACTCACGGCACCTTTCAGATGAGGGTGGACGTGCCATACATGTGTTGTAACGGAGGGGCTTGCAGGTGTCGCCCGAGCGGATCACGCTTGCAGGGTGGGCACAGGAGGCCCGACGGACATGGCGCAGAGCGTCCAGGAATTGATCAACCGCTTCGATGAGATCCACGCGCGCTACAAGGGCGTGCGCGGGGAGCTGCTCTCGAAGGTGCGTGACGAACTCGTGAAGCCGGGAGCCGCGTCGACGAAGGACGTGCTCGCACGCTTCGACGCAGTCGCCACGAAGTACAAGGGCGTGCGGGGGGAGCTGCTGGCGAAGGTGCGTGAGCAGCTCGTCGGTGACGGTGCGGCTGCTGCGCCGAAGCCAGCGCCCGTCGTCGCCCGGCCCGCGCCAGTGGTGGCGAAGCCGGCGCCAGTCGTCGCGAAGCCGGCGCCAGTCGTCGTCGCACCGCCGCCACCGCCGCCCGTTCAGCTCCAGCCACAAGCGTCCATCGACTCGGTCCGGCAGCTGCGGCGCTCGACCCCGGAGCAGAAGGCCGCGGTGGCGAACATGCTGCCCTCGTGCCGGGTATGTGGCCGCGGCATGAAGCCGGCCGGCAGCGGCACGCTGATGTGTGAGAAGGGCCACGTGCGCAACCTGGCCGGCTGAGCGGCCTGCTCGCACTCCGTCGACGGCGCTTCAGGGCTCGAGCATGTGGTCACTGCATGCCGGTGCTCGCACGGCCGCGGTTCGCTCGACACGGCGCCCAGGTGGAGCACCTCGTTCTGCACTGAATGGAGCCAGGTCACGGCGCCGCGTGGTGCTCTTGAGATCGTCGTGGACGGGCGCGGCAGCCGGAGTCCTGTGGCGAGCGGCGCGGCACGCATCGTCGACCTCATCGGTGCTTCGGCGCCCAGCGTGCTCGCGGAATCGTCATCGAGCGTGACGGCGGCCGAAGTTCCGTGGCGAGCGGCGCGGCACGCATCGTCGACCTCATCGGTCGGCGTTGACGCCTCGCGGGCTCGCGGAATCGTCGTCGAGCGTGGCGGCCTGTTCCCGCGCGTCCCTGGCGGACGCTCCGCGTCTCGTCACAGCGGGCGAGAGACCAGCACGTAGAGCACCGCTTGGCGCCGCGCAGACACCCGCACCGACCGCTCCGCGACGAGCGCCGAGGCGTCTGCGGTGCCGAGCTGCACGAGGTCCTCCGCGTGCGCGAGCTCGACCTGGCCCACGTCGACCACCACGTTCACCGAATCTCCGGGAGACACCGCAGGGACGTCGATGGCCGCGCCGTCGTCCAACACGAACTCGAACCACCGCACGCGTTGGAGGCGTGGATCGTTCGACAGCTCGCGCACCCGAACGCCTGGAGCGGGCATCTGCCATGCCGAATCCGCTCGCCGCGTCACCACGACCGGAGGGTCACGCCCCTCGTCGAGGAGCTGCGCGACCGACACCTGGAGTCCGCCGGCGACCCGCCCCAACACCGTGATGGTGGGCATCGAGCGACCAGACTCGATCTGGCTCAGCATCGCGCGGCTGACACCACAGCGCTCCGAGAGACGCTCCAGCGAAAGCCCGCGCTGCACTCGCAGGCGACGTACCGTCCGCCCCAGTGAAGCGCCCGGCCCCTCGCGCTCCCCCAGGGACGACGGCGGCTTTACGGCTGAACGAGCGGCGCCGGCCATACCCACACCCAGACCCAGACCGGGACGACTGGAGGCGTCGGCGCGACACGCATCATCGTCGGCGCCTGCCCTTCGGTCCGCTTCTTCCGAAACTCACCGAGATCGATCACCTGGGCCGCGCTCATGTCGTGCTCCTTCGCCGTGTCACGTCGACGCTGCACCGCCGCCGTCGACGAAGAACAATATCTGCTCAAGCGGATGCAATGTCAAGTCAAACAGAAACCCCCGCTCCACCGACCAGAAGAGGCGCAGAGATTCCCTTCAGGAAAGGCGGCCACGCCGACGACGTCTGCTCAAGCGGACATCCCAGAAGATACAAGCTCGGAGAAGCACTCCGGCGCTGCCGCTGGCTTCCTGAGACGAGGTCGCCGTCTGCCACTTTCGCCTTGCGCGCCCGGCCGGGCGACGACACCAGCCCGGGCATGAGCCTCGCGACCCTGCTTGACGAGCCCGAGCTGCGCCCGTTCCTCCCGCTCCTGTACGTCGCGTGGGCCGACGGCGACCTCACCGCCGCCGAGCGCAGCCTGGTGCATTCGCGCATCTCCGCCCAGCCGTGGCTCAAGCCCCGTCTGCGTG
>JALOQF010000574.1 GCA_025459425.1 Myxococcaceae bacterium
TAGGCGCCCGGAGGCAGCTGGGGGAAGCGGTAGAGCCCGTCGGCGTCGGTCTTCGTGGTGCGCGGCTGGTCGAGGGCTGCGCCGCTCGCGGTGACGAGCACCTCGGGCACGGGCTTTCCGCTCACCACGTCGGTCACCAGGCCCGTCAGCGTCGCCCCGTCCTGCGCGAGGGCCGACAGCGGCAAGAGCGAGACGAGAGCGGTGAGGAGCGCGCGCGACGAACGGGCCATGGAGGCGGTCCTTACGCGCAAACGGCCGAGGGCAGAACGGTGAACGTCAGCGCTTCGCCAGCTCGCCTTCGACCTCGACGTCGACGATGTCCATACGGGTCTCGAGTGCGCGCTCGAGCCACAGCACCTGGCCCTTGTCCTTGAGGCCCTTGACGAGCTTCACCCGCCGGCCGTCGCGGAGCATCGCGCACAAGTCGTACGAGAAGACGCGCCCGCCGTTCTTCGTGCTGCGAACGCTCTCTTCACCGTAGAGCTGGGCGAGGTCGGCGCGCGTCCACTCACCGCCGCCGGGCGCAGGAATCGGCCCGTGCTTCACGCGGAGCACGCCCTGCTCGAGGGTGATGGCGGTGGTGTTGAGGAGCTGCGACAGCACGCCGTAAGCCAGGAAGAGACCCACGCCGGCGTGGAGCGAGCCGAAGGCGGCCATCATCCATTGGCCCGAGGCCAGCGCGATGGAGAACCACAGCACCATGAAGCCGTTCCAGAAGACGGCGAAGAACGCGAGGAAGGCGACGCCGAGCGAGCGCCACCGCCACGACACGGAGAAGCGGCCGCCGCTGTCGTTCACCTGAAACGTCTCGGGCAGTGGAATGGCGGGGCGCGGAGGCGGGGGCCGCGTCAAGTCCTCGAGCCGATCGTCGGTCGCAGCCGCGCGGGTGCGCAGGTCCATCACCGTGCCGCACGCGCCACAGGTGGCGATGCCGAGCGAAGGGTCGACCTCACTGGAACGGAACGACGAACCACACGATGGACAGGCGAGCAGATTCACGAGACCCCAGATGCTACCCAAGGCCCCCCCGGTCCCCCAAGTCTCCCCGCTTTCACCGCACCGCGAGGTCGATGGCGTAGTCGCCCTTCGCCTTCGTCGGAGGCTCCCAGCCCTTCCCCTGCAGGTTGTTGTCCCGAAGAATGCGCTGCACCTCGGTGCCGCGGGCTGCCGACAGGTCCTGCGTCGCCTTCTTCACCATCGTCCACACCTCCTGCGCGGTGGTGAGGTCGTCGACGAGCGCGCCGTGGCCGGTGACGGGCTGGGCCACGTTGGTGCCGGCGAACGGCTTGAAGTCGAGGGTCTCGAGCAGCTCGGGCGAGAGCGGAATCTCGCTCTTCGTGTCGGCGGCGAACTGGGCCACCTCGGTGAGGAAGGCGTTGCGCTCGCTCTCGGGCAGGCGCGCCTGCTGCCGGTACCAGGCCTCGATGCCGGCGCGGTCGTTGGGCTGGAGCGCCGGGTTCTTCTTCACCGCGAAGCCCGCGAGCGTGCGAATCGCGTCTTCCTGCTCGCCGAGCGGCCGCAGCACGCGATTGAAGTCGATGGGGCTGCCCTTCGAGCGCGCGAACGCGTTGAGCTCGTCGATGAAGGCCTGCTTGGGCGCGCCCGTCTTCGCGTTCTCGGTGGCGAACCACTTCTCGAAGGCCGCCGCGTCGCCGGCCGACAGCCCGGGCAGGTTCTTCGACAGCGCGTAGTCCATCATCACGCCAGCGGCCGCGCCGTTGAGCGCGTACTGCGCCTTGCGAATGGCGCTGGTGTAGCCAGCCTCGGCCTCGAGCTCGATCTGAATGTCGTTGCTGATCATCGCGCCCGTCATCTTCGACGGGTCGAGCGGGCGGCGGCTGGTGCGCTCCTGGAACGAGAGGCCCTGGCCCACCTTCGCGTCGTAGAACTCGGTGTAGTCCATCGAGCCGATGATGAAGTTCCACGACTGCGGGTTGATGCCCAGCGCCTGCTGCCGGTAGTTGTTGAACCAGATGGCCTGGCCCCAACCGCCGGAGCCCTCGACCATGCGGTGCAGCACCTCGGCGTGCGCCGCCACCAGGTTCTTGCGAATGTCCTGGGCGACCTTCGTCTTGTCCGTCGCCTGGCCCAGCGGGCTGTTGCGCAGGCTCGCGCCGAGCTCGGCGAGGAAGGCGTCCTTGTTGGGGCCGGCGAGCTGCGCGTCGAACTCCTTGAGGAACCCGCCGAACGTCTGCTGCTTCGTGAGCGCGGAGCTCACCACCACCGGCGAGGCGAAGTGGGCCTCGGTCAGGTCGCGAAGCTGGTTCAGGCCCACGCCGATCCGCTGGAGCGTATCGGTCTTCTCTCGGCCATCGGGCATGTCGACGATCTTCTTCGCTGCCGCGACGAAGGTCGCGGGCTGGCCCGCCGTGGCCTGGCCGTTCATCGTGGCCCAGCCCATGAACAGCGAGGTGGCTGCCTTGCCCTTGAGGAAGTCACGCACGTCGGTGGCGCTGCCCGCGTCGCGCACCGCGCGGTCGGTGTTGCCGCCGATGGCGCGCTGGAGCTGGTCGACGTTCTCGGCGAAGCCGTCGTACTGGCCACGAATGGCGTCGGCCACCACGCGCTGCAGCTTCGCGTCCTGCTTGCCCGAGATGGGCTGTCCCGGCCAGAGCCGGTCGACGAGCGCCTTGTCGACGGTGAGGGTGGGGTCGAGCTTCTTGAGGCCTTCCGTCGCGGCGGCGACGATGGCCGAGCGGTCGAGCAGGCCGTTCGCCTTCGCCAGCAGCTCGGCCTTCGAGGGCTGGCCGTTGCTGGCGGCGAAGTCGGGCGCGGCGGTGATGAGCTCGACGAGCTCCTTGATGCGCGGCTCGCCGGAGTCACGGAAGGCCGACACGAGCGCCGACTGGTCGGTCTCGTCGAGGTGGAACCGCCCGCGGATCTGCCGGGCCACGGCGCCGGCCTCCATCGCGAGCACGTTCGTCTCACCACCCACGTTGTCGGTGATGCCCTTCTGCACGGCCACCCGGTACATGCTGGCCGCCGCGGGCGCGACGCTGTTCGAGCCGTTCCACCCCCACGCGGCGTTCAGCTTGCCGGTGGCGGCCGACTCGAGGAGCGTGTCGAAGATCTCCTGGTTCGCGCTGTCGGTGCGGCTGTCGATCTTCCGCGCGTGCTTGGTGCCCGACGCGTCGATGGCCGTGCCTTCCTTCATGCCGATGAGCACGCGGGTGCCCTCGAGCGGATCGCGGTCGGACCCGTACCGGATGCGCGCCCGGTACATGAGGTCGGCCTTCTGCAGGTCCTTCGTCAGCTTGCCCGTCGCGAGGTCCTTCTTCGCCATGAAGGTGTCGAAG
>JALOQF010000575.1 GCA_025459425.1 Myxococcaceae bacterium
GTTGAACATGCCCGACGCGCCAACCCCGGCTGCGGTGATCGAATACGTGCCGTTCGACGCGATGAAGGTCTGCTGGCAGCCGGAGCCGTTCATCTGGCAGTTCAGGCCAAGGAAGCACGCGGGGTACACGGTCGACGAAGGACCGATGGTCTGGAACGTTCCACTGATGGGGAGCGCGAGCGGCGTCGCCGGCGTCTCATTGAAGAACACCGCTTCGACCGTGAGGAAGGGACCCTGCGCCGAAGGACCGGTCACCACGCCGGTCGAGACGACGACGGTGCCGCCATCGGCCGGGGCCTCGATCGACGCCGAGCCAGCGCCCGACATCCAGTTGACGACGGGAATCTGGAGGCAGTTGAGGCCGCCGTCGCCGCTCATTCCTCCGCCCGAACCGCCGCCGACGCCGCCCCCGCTTCCTCCGCCCGAGCCACCGCCGGTTCCGCCACCTGCCGAGCCACCGCCGCTCGAACCGCCGCCCGTGCCCGTGCCGGAAGTGCCTCCACCGACGAGGGACACCGACGAGCCACCGTCAGGGCGCGTGTTCATGCCCCCGCACGACGAGCCAAAGAAGAACACCATCACTGCCGACGCGACGACGAACCGGGCCATGCGTTTTCCTCGAGAAAGAGAAAGTCCCCTTGTGAGGGGGCGCCCCCTATCACGTTCTCGTCACGACGCGGAAGTGGCGCCCAGGCGACGCCGCAGCAGCTTGCCCGTCGCATTTCGCGGCAATTCCGCCACCGACACGATGGCCTTCGGCACCTTGAAAGCCGCGAGCCGGGCGCGGGCGAACGCCAGGAGCGACTCGGAGCGGTCGTCGTCACGCCAGACGACGTAGGCCACCGGCACCTGGCCCCAGTCGGCGTCGCCGCGCGGAGCGACCGCCACCTCGTGAACGAGCCCGCTGTCGGCCAGCACGGCCTCGACCTCGGCCGGGTAGACGTTCTCTCCACCGCTGATGATGAGGTCGACCCGCCGCGCGTGAATCGTGAGCCGGCCCCGCGCATCGAGCGAGCCGAGGTCCTTCGTCGAGAGCCAGCCGTCGACCAACCGGGTCACCGTCGGGCCGCGGACCTGCACCTCGCCGACCTCTCCGGCCGCGAGCGTGGCTCCGGCGTCGTCGACCACTCGCACGTCGAGGCCATCGAGCGGGGCGCCCGCCGTCTGCCCATCGGCTTCACCGGGCCGCTCGGTCGTCACCTGCGAGCAGGCCTCGGTCAACCCATAGGTCTGCAGCACCGGCAGGCCCGCCGCCCGCGCCCGGGCGAGGAGCGCAGCGCCCATGGGCCCGCCGCCGATCAGCACCGCTTCGAGCCTGGCCGAGGCGTTCGCCGTCGAAGCGTCCAACACCCGGCTCAGCGCCGTGGGTACGAAGCTCGCGTGCGTGATGTCTCCTCGCGACAACGCCGCGGCAGCGCGGGCCGCGTCGAACGACGGCTCGAGCACCAGCCGCGCGCCCATGAGCGCGCAGCGGAACAGCATCGCCAGGCCCCCGACGTGAAACAGCGGCAGGGTGCCAAGCCACACCTGGTCCACCGAGGCGCCCAGGTTCGAGGCGTTGGCCTTCGCCGAAGCGACGAAGTTCGCCACCGTGAGCGGCACCAGTGACGGGACGCCCGTCGTCCCCGAGGTGAAGAGGGCCGCCAGATCGTGCCTGGGGTCGATCGTGTGCGTGCCTGCCTCCGCGACCGTCAGCTCGAGCCGGGGGAACGGCTGCGCCGTCGGGGCACGGTCGAGCAGCGCGTCGTCGGCGAGGGTCAGCGTCGCGCCCGTGCGGGGGACCAGCGTGGCCAGCTCGGTCGACGTCAGGCGGGCGTTGAGTGGAACCAACCGGGCCCGCCGGCGCGCCAGCGCGAAGAGCAGCGGCACCAGCTCCGGTCGATTCCACGCGAGGGTGGCCACCGAGTCGCCCGCACCAACCTGGTGGAGCGCCAGCCAACGCTCCCAGGCGCACACCTGCTGCTCGAGTTCCCGCCAGGAGCTCGCGCGCCCCTGAAACTCGAGGCCCACCCGCTCTGGCTGCGTGGCGGCGGCGTGCGCCACCGGGCACGGCAGGCTCACACGCCCCACCCGGGCGACGCGGGGAGCTCGATGGCCCCGGAGCGCGGCGTGAAGGCGTCTGGCGCCACGTCAGAGAACAGCTCGACCGTCGACAGGCCGTGCGCGTAGGGCGACGGGGGCAGCGCCGCCGCGAGGTGCGTCGCGGCGGCCCGGGCGATGGGGCCATCCATCAAGGTGGTGACGTACGACGGCACCCCACGAGCGGAAGCGGTGCGCGCGAGCTCGAGCGCTGGCAGCAGGCCTCCGAGGACGGCGGGCTTGAGCACCAGCACCTGGGCGGCGGGCTTCGGGTCCGCGTCGAGCACGCGGGCCCAGCGGGTCCGGTCCGAGAGCACCTCGTCGGCGGCGACGGGTACGGGAACCGCCGCCGCCACCCGGCGCAGCCCCTCGACGTCCGCGGGCGAGACGGGCTGCTCGCACAGCTCGAGCCCGAGCGATTCGAGGCCCCGAAGGGTCGAGCGCGCGACCCCTTCGCTCCAGCCGCCGTTGGCGTCGATGCGCAGCGCGATGGCGGGGCCGACGGCCTGGCGAACGGCCAGCAACCGCTGCGCGTCGACGGCGACCGACCGCGCGCCCACCTTCAGCTTGAGCGTCTTGAAGCCCTGCGAGACCGCCTGACGGGCCGCGGCCGCGAGCGCCTCGGCGTCGGCTCCTTCGATGAGCGCGTTGACGGGCACGACCGGACGAGGCGCCCCGAACAGCGCCGCCACCGGAACCGCGCGCCGCTGCGCGAGCCACTCGAGCAGCGCACACTCGGCGCCGAAGCGCGCGGCCGGCGTCGAGGACAGCGGCGCGAGCTGCTCGGTGATGGCCTCGACCGAGTCGACGAGATCGAGCGCCAGGCCACGGAGCGCCGCTTCGGTCGCCACCAACGACTCGGTGCCGAAGGCCTCGAGCGGGAACGCCTCACCGCGCCCCACCCGCCCGTCGGCGCTGACGACGAGCTCGAACCCTTCGCGCCACTCGAGGGGCCCGTGGGCCGTGACGAGTGGGCGGCTCAGGCGCAACGAGCGGCGGCGCAGCTCGAGCGTCATCGGCGGCCTCGCGAGGGTCGTCAGCGGGTCAGTCCTGCAGCGAACAACACGCCATACACGAGCTGTAGCCTGGCGGTGCCGGCGAGCGCCTGGTTCAGCGCAGGCCCGGTGGTGGTGAAGAGCAGCCGCAGCGGCGGCGCCGCCAACGGAAGCGACAGGAGCGCCAGGAGCACCGCGGGCGACGACAGCCCCGACAGCCAC
>JALOQF010000218.1 GCA_025459425.1 Myxococcaceae bacterium
TGGAGGCTCCGCAGGTGGCGCGGCTGGAGGCTCTGCGGGTGGCGTCGCTGGAGGCTCCGCAGGTGGCGTCGCTGGAGGCTCCGCGGGTGGCGTCGCTGGAGGCTCCGCAGGTGGCGCACCCGGCTGTGTCCCCGCGTGTGCGAGTGGTCAGCGCTGCGTCGGGGGCACCTGCGTCTGCGACGGAACCTCGTGTCCGACCGGGTGTTGTTCGGCGGCCGGCAGCTGCATCAGCCCGGCGTTGGCGTCGTGCAACACCATGGGGCGCGCGTGCGTGTCGTGCGGCACGACGGCGAACGCCTGCGTCGGTGGAACGTGTCAGTGCGGCTCGGGTGCGGCCTGCCCGAGCGGCCAACGGTGCGTCAGCGGCGCCTGTGTCTGTGACGCGACCGTCTGCCCTGGCGGGTGCTGCGTGGGGACGATGTGCGTCACGCGCTCGGTCGCGCAGTGCGGAGCGGCGGGCGTGAGTTGTACGGCCTGCGGGGCCAACGCCGACACCTGTGACTCGGGTGGCGCGTGCCGGTGCGGCGTCTCGGCCCCCTGCGCGACGAACGAGGTCTGTTCTGCTGGCGTGTGCGTACCGCCCGGCTCCACCACCTGGACGCAGCGCATTCTCACCACCCCGCCTGCGGTCAACGCGGCCGGAGCGGCATGGGACAGCGCGCGCCAGGTGCTGGTCGTCTTCGGAGGCCGCAACGCCAGCGTCGCGTTCAACACCACCTGGGAGTTGGGCGCCTCGGGCTGGACCCAACGCGCTCCGGTCACGGCCCCGTCGGCACGGTACGGTCACGACCTGGCCTACGACCCGATTCGGCAGCGCGTCGTTCTCTTCGGCGGGTTCCAGAGCGCGAGCCTGCCCCGCCTCGGCGACACCTGGGAATGGAACGGCACGAGCTGGACGCAGATCTTCCCGTCGACCGCGCCATCGGCCCGGTCTGGCCACCGCATGGCGTGGGACCCGGTGCGCCAGCACATCGTGCTCTTCGGTGGCCGCATCGATGGCTCGACCAACTTCTACCAGAGTGACACCTGGGCCTACGTGAGCGGCGCGTGGACGCTGCTCGCCTCGTCGGGTCCGTCACCACGCGAAGGCGGCAGCGTCGTGTGGGACCCCGGGTTCAGCGGCGGCCGCATCGTCACCTTCGGAGGCGTCAGCAGCTCCGGCCCACGAAACGACACCTGGGCGTGGGACGGCAGCTCGTGGCAGCAGGTCCTGACGGCGACGGCTCCGTCGGCGCGCGTCTTCTTCGAGATGAGCTACCAGCCCGTGCTCGGCAAGGTGGTGCTGTTCGGCGGCTCGATCGGCGGGAGCTCGGGCTTCAACGCCGAGACGTGGGTGTTCGACCGCACCACGTGGACGCAGCTGACGCCGGCGACGAGTCCTCCGGCCCGCAATGGCCACGTGATGGAGTGGGACCCGGTGCGCCAGAAGCTCACCGTCTTCGGGGGTTTCAACGGCACGAGCCTCAGCGATCAGTGGGAGTTGTAGCCTCGGAGGCCCTCGACGAAGGGCGGCTCGCGGGGGCTGTGCACGTCGCCTGCAATGGCTGCATCGCTGTTGCTGGGCACCCACACCCCGGAGGAACCCGATGGCCGCGTCGACCCCGTCGTCCCGTCGTCTCCTGTCCGTCCTCGCAGCGCTCTCGGCGATGGCGGGCTCGCTCATCGTGCTCGGCGCGTTCGTGGTGAGCGATCTCGCCCTCGCCGGAGAGCGCGCGGTCGATCGCCTCGCCGATGATCCGCCGGCGCCCGCCGAGGTGAAGGTGAAGAAGGTGGTGGTGGTCCCGAAAGAGAAGGACCCGCCGGCGCCGAAGTCGAAGCGCGCCAGGAAGTCGGTCGAGTTCGGCAGCTTCGAGGGCTACTGACATGCGCCGCGAAGACAGGCTCGGCTTGAAGGTCGCGCTGCTCGTTCTGGTGCTCGGGTCGGTCGCGTTCGGAGCTGGCCTCGCGGGCGCCTTCGACACCCAGGACGATCTCGGGCGCCCGGTGCCCTTCTTCGGTGTGTTCGAGGCGTACTGACGATGGACACGCTGGGGCCCACGCTGCTCGGTGCGCTCGTCTTCCTCGCGCTCATGGCGGGGCTCTTCGTGCCGCTCGAGTTCCTGGCCCCTGCCAGCCCACGCCGGCCGCACGTGCGCGCGATGGTGTTGGGCGCGAGCCTGCTGGTGCTCAACACGCTGCTGATGCAGGTGCTCGGCGCGCCGCTGCTCTCGTGGCTCGCAGACGTCGTCGACGCTCCGGCGGTGCGGACGACGGGCCGGGTCGCGTTCGTCTTCGTAGCTGCCGACTTCGTGGGGTACTGGGCCCACCGGTTGATGCACCGGGTGCCGTGGCTCTGGCGCTTCCACCGGCTGCACCACGAGGCCACTGAGCTGTCGTGGCTCGATGCCTGGCGCCAGCACCCCGTCGACTTCGTGTTGCACGGCGTGCTGGTGGGCCTGCCGGGGGCGCTGTTGGGCGCGTCGTTGTCGCACGTCTCGAGCGTCGTGCTGCTGCGCAAGGCCTTCACCACGTTCCTCCACGCGAACGTGGCGGTCGACTTCGGGCGCTGGCTCGCCTCGCCCGTGTTCCACGCCGTCCACCACTCGGCGAAGCCCGAGGACCACGACTCGAACTTCGCGGGCACTTTTCCGCTGTGGGACGTGCTCTTCGGCACCTTCCGCGCCGCCACGCGGGCCCACCTGGAGCCCGAGCGCGCTGCCGTCACTCCAGGGTGAGCGGCACCAAGGTGGGCGTCGACGCCGTCAGCGTGATGTCCCAGGTCCCGGCGTCGAACGAGACGGTGCTGACGCCAGAGACGATGAGGGTGGCGTCACCGGGCTCCACCGTCGGCGGGAACTCACGGAGCACTTCGGGGGCCAGCTCGAAGCGCTCCTCGAGGCCGATCGAGCGGCAGCGCGCGCTCACCTGACGGCCCACCAGTTCGACGAGGACGTCGCCCACGGGGGCGTCCGTCCACTCCACGCGGAGCGGCAGCTCGCGCGACACCACCGGGCACGTCGTCCCACAGCGTGGAAAGCGCACCGTCACCTGCGAAGGCGCCGACAGTGGAGGTGACACGAACGGTGGCACCTCGTCGCCGCCGGCGCGGAGGTTTAACGTCTGGCCGCTCGTGAAGAGCCGGGCGCTCACCGCGGCGAAGGCCCCAGCGTCGGTCGGCACCAGCGTCAACACCCCACCGTCATCCATCGGGAGCGTTGAGCCCGCATCGAGGCCGGCATCTCGACCTCCATCGAGGCCACCGTCGGGCCCATCGACGAGGAGCGCGCCCTCGAGCGTCAGCGCCCCTGCGCGGCGGGCGATGCCCTGAACCGCTCCGTCGAGGTTGCAGACGCGCACGACGCAGGCGCCTTCGGTTCGTTCGACGCAGGGGTTCGGCGTACCAGCAGCGACCTCGAGGAACGAGGCCTGTACCCGGGCGGAGAACGTGGTGCGCGAGCCCGTCGTGCGCGCACGCTGCGTCAGCTCGACGACTCCCCACTGGGCTGGGCCCACGGTGCCACCGTCGACGACGCGCGGAGGTCCGGCATCGACCGGTGGGCGGCCAGCGTCGGGGGGCGAGCTGGGTCCCGGGCACGCCAGCAGCAGCCCTGTGCTCAGCAGCGCGAGGCAACGCACGCGCGCAATGTTACGCGACCGGGACTGGTGGCCCATGGCGAAGTGAGCGCGCGACGCGATGTGGCCGTGCGTTCAGGCATCCGTTGGCTTGTCGACGCCAGAGGTGCCCTGGGAACGCGCTCGGCGCAGGCCTCAGTACACCATCAGCTTTCCAGCGCGGACGAAGCACGCCCTCGTCTCGTTCGCGGCGTCGACCGCGACGTCGATGAGGCCGGGGTCGGCACCGCCCAGCTCGACGCGCCGCCAGAAGCCGTCTGGCCCCGCCCACACCGACTCGAGCTCGTTGCCGTGGTTCACCACCAGCCGAGGCAGGCCCGCCGAATCGGCCGCGACCGCGTGCTGCGACGTCGAGAAGGTCTCGACGAGCGACTGGCGAATCATGCTGGCGCTCAACGGCGTCGAGAGCGTGACGTCGTGAACCCCCGTGCCGCTGAGCAGGTACGCGCGCATCGAGCCCGTGGCCCACATCGAAGCCCGCCCTCCAAGGCTCGTAGGCACGGCGACGGTCGTGACGGCGGCACTGGTCCAGCCGACGAGGAAGTACGACGAGCTGTTCACGACGGGGAAAAGCAGGCGGGAGCCATCGAAGGTGAGGTCACCGGTGAGGGTCTGGCTGCTGGTGGACGAGATGGGGCTGGGAAGTGAGAGGACGGAGCGGGTCCAGGTCCCAGCGGAGCGGACGGCGAGGGCGACGCGCTCGCAGGTGAAGGAGCCGCAGGCGTTGAGCGGACGAACACCGTAGACGACGGAGGGCGCGCCCGAGGGCCCGAGGGTGAACGAGGGGTTGGTGCTGAGGGGAAGGGAAGGCGAGTCGACACGCTCGCGGAGCCAGGAGCCACCGGACTTCGTGGCGTAGAAGACCTGGCCGTCGCGCACGTAGATGAGGTGTGGTGTTCCGTTCGCCTCGACCTGGAGTTGAACGTACTGCTCGACGACGCCGCCGGTGTTGAAGCCCATCGCGTCGACCACCTCGGGCACGATGGCGCCATTGACGAACTCGCCGAAATGGACGCCCGGGTGCACGCGGCTAGTCCAGGCCACGAAGAGCCGGTTGCCGTTCGCCCACAGCCCGCAGGCGCCGCCCACGTCGTCGGCTGCCGTGAGCGCCACCACGGGGACTCGCACGAAGGGGACGATGGTGACGACGAGCGTCGCAGAAGCCATCGCGCCGCGATCGTCCGTGACGGTGACGGTCACCGTGTAGGTGCCGGGCGCTGCGAACGCTCGGCTCCCCGTCGGAGTCGACGACGTCGTCGCCGGTGAGCCATCGCCGAAGTCGAACCGATACGAGGTGATGGTGCCGTCGGCGTCGGACGACGAGCTCGCGTCGAAGGTGAGCGTCTGGGTGGCCTGCCCCGCGCTCGGGCCGGTGAGCCGCGCGATAGGCGGAACGTTCATCGTCGTCATCGTCACCGAGAGCGTCACGCTCGCGCTCGCCGTGCGCCCGCCCGAGTCCGTCGCGGAGAGGGTGATGGTGTGCAGCCCGGCCGAGAGGCCCGCGGTCGAGAAAGGACTTCCGGTTCCCAGCGCGCCGTCACGGTTCGAGCTCCACCGCAGCGCCATGCCGGTGAGCGCTCCATCTTCGGGGTCCGTCGCGCTGCCGGTGAAGGTGACCGAGGTGCCCGCGGTCACGCTGGAGCCGCTGGCCGGCGCCGTGAGGGTGACGACCGGCGGTTGGTTCTGCGGCAGCACCCGCACGACGACGCTCGCCGTGCCGGTGTTGCCGCCCGAGTCGCGCGCCACGAGGGTGATGGTGTGGTCGCCCGTCGTCAGCGCGCTGGTCGAGAGCGGGCTCCCCGTGCCGAGCACCCCGTCGAGGCTCGAACTCCAGGTGAGCGCCATGCCGGTGAGGGCGCCGTCTTCCGGGTCCTGGCTGGCGCCGGTGAAGGTCAACGCCGTGCCTTGAAACACCGTCTGCATCGACGCAGGCGAGGTGATGGTGGCCGTTGGCGGTTGGTTGTTCGGTGCGTTCACCGACACCGTGACCGATGCGGAGCCGGTCGCGCCCATCGAGTCGGTGGCCGTCAGCGTGAGTGTGTGAACGCCCTGCGTCAGGGTTGGCATCACGGTGGTTCCCGTGCCGAGCGGGCCGTCGAGGCTCGAGCGCCACGCGAGCGCCATTCCCTGGAGCGCACCGTCTTCCACGTCGGTCGCCGTCCCCTGGAGCGTCGTCGTCGTCCCGAGTACGAGCGCGGCGCCGTTCGTGGGCCGGGTGATGGTGGCGACGGGCGGGCGGTTCGAGCCCGGCCGCACCACCGAGAGCGTGATCGAGGCGAGGCCCGTGCGGCCCGAGCGGTCCGTCGCGGTCAGCACGATGCGGTGCGCGCCGAGCGCAGCGTTGCCGAAGGTGACGCGCGTTCCGGAGCCGATGACGCCCGCGCGGTCGCTCGTCCACACGAGGGCGCCTCCGGTGAGCGGCCCGTCTTCGCGATCGACCGCGGTGCCCTCGAGGACGATGGGCGTGCCTTCGTCGACGAGCGCGACGTTCAGCGGCTGGGTGATGGTGACGACCGGGTCCGTGGTGGTGACGCCGCCATCGGGCCCGGGTCCGCCATCGGGGCTGCTCGTGCCGCCGTCCTGCTGCGTCTGGGTGAAGCGCACGAAGACCGACACCTGGGCGCTGCCGGGGTTGCCGTCACGGTCGATGGCCTCGAGCGTGAGCCGGTGCTCGCCGGGAGACAACGTGATGGTGGTGATGGCGCCCTGGCCGATGCGCCCGTCGCGGTCGGACTTCCATGTCACCCGGTCGGGTGGAAGCAGCTCGTCCGGGTCGGACACCTCTCCGGAGACCGGGTGGGGCCCCGTGCCCTCGAGGTACGACCAATCGGCCGGGCTGGTGATGCGAACGCTGGGCGCCGAGCCGCCGCCACACTGGCAGCCGGCGAAGACGCCGAGCGAGAGGAGGAGGAGCGCTCGCACGGCGACCTCACTGGAACATGATGCGGCCGCCGCTCTGGTAGCAGAGGCTCACGTCGCCAGTCGTCGGGTGCACCGCGAGTGACGCCGACGCGCTGGTGGCGGTGCCGAGCTGCGTGTACGTCCAGAAGCCCGCGGCGTTGGGCGACACCAGCTCGAGTGCGTTGCCGTGGAGATGCAACAGCACCGGGCGAGCTTGTGCCCACACGATGTCGCCGGTGAACGACGACACGTTTTGTTCGACCGACGAGAAGGTGCGCGTCGAGCTCGAGAGGGTCGCGTTCAGAGCCACGTCGTAGAGGCCGGTCTCCGTGCGATAGAGCGCCCGCGTGGGCGAGGCGATGACTCCGTCGATCGGCCGCGGGTCATTGGCGCTGAACCCGAACGCCGTGACGGCGGTGCTGGTCCAGCCGACGAGGAAGTACGACGAGCTGTTCACGATGGGGAAAAGCAGGCGGGTGCCATCGAAGGTGAGGTCACCGGTGAGGGTCTGGCTGCTGGTGGACGAGATGGGGCTGGGAAGTGAGAGGACGGAGCGGCTCCAGGTCCCACCGGAGCGGACGGCGAGGGCGACGCGCTCGCAGGTGAAGGAGCCGCAGGCGTTGAGCGGACGAACGCCGTAGACGACGGAGGGTGCGCCCGAGGCCCCGAGGGTGAACGAGGGGTAGGTGCTGAGGGGAAGCGCGGACGAGTCGACGCGCTCGCGGAGCCAGCTGCCGCCGGACTTCGTGGCGTAGAAGGCCTGGCCGTCGCGCACGTAGATGAGGTGTGGTGTTCCGTTCGCCTCGACCTGGAGCTGCACGTACTGCTCGACGACGCCGCCGGTGTTGAAGCCCATCGCGTCGACGATCTCGAGCGCCCAGGTGCTGCCGTTCCACCGGCCGTACATGAGGGTCGGGTGCGTGGACGTGGTGAAGGCGATGGCGACGTTGTTGGTGGTGCCTTCGTACCTCACGTCACAGGCGCCGCCGGACACCTCGAGGGTACCGCCGTCGAGCACGGGCATCGGCATGGCGAGCAGCGCGGCCTGCGCCGACTGCGTGCGGCCCGTGATTGGCGACTGAATGGCGAACTGCCAGGTCACCTGCCCGTCGGAGCCGTCACGGCGCACCACCCGCGCCGTCAGCTCGGCCAGCGACGAGGCGGGCAGCGTCCACTCGGCGGTCAGCCCCGAGGCCGACAGCGCACCGGACGACGCCGAGAACTCCACGCGTTGGACGATGGCCGGGTCGACATGAACCCGGAACTTCTCGGTCTGGCCTGCGACGTAGGTGCCTGAGCCGCCGAGGCGCTCGAGGCCCCGAACGCCCCGGGTATCGCCGCTGCCTTCCATCAACGAACCGACGGGCAACGAGCCCTCGGCGCCAGCACAGGCGACGACGACCAGACACGACAGCACGACGAGAGGACGAAGGGCGTGGGAGGACACGATCCCCCCAACCCCTGACCGCACCGCCAGGTGCAATCATTCCGACGACAGAATGTTCGCGACGCACATCTCTTCGTCGCTGTTCTCACCCCAGTTGCTGGCCTTCGTGCCGGTGTTCTCGAACACGCACCGCAGCCGCAGCTCGTCTCCGGGCGAGAAACGCACCGGCTGGGCGAGCTGGTACTCCTGCTGCCAGTGGAAGTCCCAGCGCGGAATTTCGAGCACCTTCTGTCTCGTCTTGTCGGCCTTGTGGAGCCAGAGCTCGCCGCGTCGCCCCTTCGTGTGCATGTGGAACATCACGGCCTCGAGGTTGAACCCGCGGGTGGTGTCGAGCGACGAGCCGAGCAGCCCGAAGTTGGGGCGTGGGTCGGCGCGATGCTCGTGCACCACGTCGGTCGAGTTCGCGGGGATCTCCATCTGCCCGGCGATCCAGTCGAACTTGAGGAACGGCTGGTAGGCGAGCCGCCGCGAGACGGTGTCGGCCAGGGAGAACTGCATGGCCGTCTGGTCGGCGCCGGGCGAGGCCTCGAGTGACGAGTAGTGCATCTGCAGCACCACCGTCGAGCCGGGTGGAATCAGCACGCCTCCCCCGCGCGGGAACGTCTGCCCCTGGGAGCCCGGCAGCCACGCAGTGAGGAGCTTCACCGGGAACTGCTGCGGCCGGTTGCCGAAGGGCCCGCCGAAACACTCGTACCCCGGTACTGCGTCTTCGGCGTCCCACTGCGGAGGGTACCTCGCCACCTCCCCGTCGACCAGGTACAGCGCGACGTGGTGCACGATCTTCGCGTTCCCGGGCACGCCGTTGATGCCGGTGACGTAGGTGGGCGTCTCCTTCGGCCAGCGCAAGACGAAGCAGCGGTAGTCGTCGGGCAGGGTGCGAGGCGTGTACGGCTCGGGCATCTGCAGCGTCAGGTCGACCCGCTCGAGGCCGCCGGCGATGGGCTCGAGCGCCGCGCCCGGCTTCTTCGCGTCGCCTTCGGGCATTCCCGCGGCCACCCACTTCGCCAGCACGTCCTTCTGCTCGGCGGTGAGCGAGGGGTCGCGCAAGAAGCCGCCGGTGTCGTTGCCGGTCGCCAGCCACGGCGGCATGCGGCCCTTCTGCGTCGAGTCCACCAGCGCTGGCCCCATCGCCTTCGCCGTCGCGTAGCTGTCGAGCGCGAACGGACCGACGCCGCCCGACACGTGGCAGTTGACGCACCGGCCCTCGAGAATGGGCCGCACGTCCTGGTGGAAGGTGGGCGGCGGGGTGCCGCAAGCGAGAACGACCGCGGCCGCCGTCGCGACGGAGAGAAGGCGCATGGGCGGCGGTTTAGCCGAGCGCTGGTTTCTCGCACCATGGCGTCGGCGGGGCGCGTCATTCGGGCCTGACACGCGCGCGGCCGAGGTACAAGGCGACCCCATGGCAGACGCCGACTCGCGCTCGGGGCAGGTGTACTTCGACGGCCGCATCCTCGACTGGTGCGATCGCACGCACGCGCCGCACGACGAGGCGCTCCAGCGGGCGTTCGAGGCGCCGGCGCGCGCGGGCATGCCGCCCATCCACGTCGCGCCCTCGGAAGGCAAGCTGCTCGAGCTCCTCCTGCGCATGGTGGGCGCGAAACGCGTCGTCGAGCTGGGCACGCTGGCGGGGTACTCGGCGCTGCGGCTCGCGCGCGCCCTGCCCGAGGGCGGCAAGCTGTGGACGGTAGAGTTCGACCCCAGGCACGCCGAGGTCGCGCGCGACGTCATCGCGAAGGCGGGGCTGGCCGAGAAGGTCGAGGTCTGCGTCGGCCGCGGCGTCGAGGTGCTGCCGACGCTCGAGGCGCACGGCCCTTTTTGCGTCGTCTTCATCGACGCCGACAAGGAGTCGTACGACGTGTACGGGCGTTGGGCGGCGCGGCACGTGCGCCCGGGCGGCCTGCTGCTCGGCGACAACTCGTTCCTCTTCAAGAACCTGCTGGACGACTCGGCGCGCGCCGCGGTGATGCGGCGGTTCCACGAAGAGGCGCGGGCCCACTTCGACACGGTGAACGTCCCCACGCCCGACGGGCTGCTCGTCGGCCTCAAACGGTAGGAGCACGACATGGCGAAGGTCCTCGGCATCGGTGGTGTCTTCTTCGTCTCGCCCAACCCCAGCCGGCTGGCAGCCTGGTACCGACGGGTGCTCGGCTTCGAGGTCGAGCCCTGGGGTGGGCTCGCGTTCGAGTGGCAGCCGTCGAAGACGCACCTGCGCGCGACCGTGTGGAGCCCCAAGCCCGACGCCGAGACGTTCGGGCCGGCGAAGGCGCCGTTCATGATCAACCTGCTCGTCGACGACCTCGACGGCTTGTGCCGGTCGCTCGCGAAGAAGCGCGTCAAGCTCGACGGCGCGCGAGAAGACGGTGAGTTCGGCAAGTTCGCCTGGGTCGTCGATCCCGACGGCCGCCGGGTCGAGCTGTGGGAACCGCCACGCCGCCCTCGCCGCGTGCGCCGCCGCTGACCATTTCGAGGCGACGGTCACGACGGCCCCGGTTGCGCGGGCGGCTCGAGCGGCCTAACGCGACGGCCCGATGACGCGCGAGACGACGAAGGGCGTGCAGCTGGCCAGCGGAGAGACGGGCTCGTCGTTCCTCCACCGCGTGCTGCGCGAGACGGTCGGCCAGTTCACCGGCGAGCTGGGCGACGCAGGGCTCCCGGACAGCGGCAAGACGTTCAAGGACACCTTCGGTGATGCCCTCACCCGCTTCGAGGCGGCGCGCGTCGCGTCGGTGCGCCGCGTGGAGATCGCCCGGCACCTCGATGGCCTCACCCGCGCCGCGATGTCGCTCGACGGCGTGCCGCTCGACGAAGCCCTGAAGCAGGCCCTGCCCGCGCCTTCGGTGCAGGTGCACGAGGGGTCTTCGCGCGGCTGGGAGCTCGAGGTGCCGCTCGACGGCGCCGTCTACCGGGGCCGCAACGTGCAGACGGCGCTCGACCGGCTGCTCGACGCGCACCACCTCACCCGCGCGGCCCACCAGGCGCTGTCGTGGCTCGTCACCCGGACCGGCGGGACGCTGGAGCTGACGGGTGAGCGCTTCGCCCTCATCGGCGCCGCGGCCGAGCTGTCTCCGGTGACGATGCTGCTCGAGGCTGGCGCCACCGTTCGCTGGCTCGACGTGAAGCCGCCGGCCACGTTCTCGGGCCGGCTGCACACCACCATGGGCGGCGACGACGTGTTGCACGAGCCACGCAAGGTGGTGGCGGCGCTGAAGGCCTTCGCGGCCGAGGGCCCGGTACACGTCGGGCTCTTCGCGTACGCGCCGGGTGCGGGCCGGGAGCTGCGCCTCGCCGCCGCGATGGACGCCATCGTGCGCGCGGCAGGCCCGCAGGTGGTGAAGTCCGTCTCGCTCTACGTCTCGCCCACGTCACCCGGCGAGGTGCAGCCGGAAGATCTCGCCGTCGCCGAGGCGCGCGCGAAGGCACCTGCGTGGTGGCAGCGTGGCTTGTCGGGCGCCGGGGTCTTGAAGGGTCCTGGCAGTTACGGCGCGGGGAACGCGGCCGTCGCGCGCGGGCCCATCGCGCTGCAGGGCGCGGCGTACCAGGCGGCGCAGTACCTGACGAAGCTCATCGCGTCCGAGGTGCTCGCCGTCGATGGCCTGGCCGGCGTCCCCGTCACCGTCTCGGCGAACGTCGCCGGCATCACCGAGACGCGCTCGCTGTCGCACCCGCTGTTCCAGATTGCGTTCCAGGGCGCCCCGGCGTTCGGCGTGCGCATCTTCCGGCCCGAGACGACGCGCGCGCTCTCGGGGCTGTTGATGCTTCACGATCTGCTGAACCCCGAAGCGCCGGGTGCGGCGCGGCCCACGGTCGCCGGCCAGGAGGCCTCGAAGGCCCGGGCCCTGCGTTCCCAGCAGATTCACGGTGGGGCCTACGACCTTCCCTGGCAGTTCGAGTCGGCGGTGCGCGCTGGAGCGGTGGTGGGGCTCGGCAAGCGGCCCGACCTGCTCTTCCGTCGCGCGCGACCCTGAAGCCGTCACGGCGTCAGCCGAGCCTGACGTGTCGTCACGGGCGGCGTGGCGTGACGGGCACGGCGCGATGCACGGGGCGCTGCGTGCTGACCCAGACGCCGGGCAACCACACCCACGCCTCGAGGTTCCACACCCACGTGCCCGCCTGCCAGATGCCCTCGGGCACCGG
>JALOQF010000219.1 GCA_025459425.1 Myxococcaceae bacterium
CGGCGACGATCCAGAAGATCGCGAAGGCGCGCAGCTCCCACCCCCAGGGGGTCGATTCTTCGAGGAGCAACACCGTCGACCAGTCCTGGGTGAGCTCCTTCTTCACCATCTCGAGGGACCACGGGTTGGTGAAGGCCTCTTTTTCGATCTCCATGACGCCGGGCAGATCGGCCGCCGTCATGCGGCGGGTGCGCAGCATCGGCGCCAGCTCTCTCATCGCGCTTCGCCCTCTTCGCCGAAGGCGACCAGCACGCGCACGTCGACGGCCTTCCGCGCGGCGGTGAGCTCTTGCTGGACGAGCTTCTCGAAGCGCTCCCGCATCAACAGCTGGCGCACGGACTCGAGGGGCAGCTCACGCCACGCGACGACGTCGACCTTCGCGCGTGCCGCCTCGGCGTCCGAGACCGTCGCCTTGAGCTTGAGGCGCCCCTCGAGCGCACGAGAGGCCCGAATGCCGCGGCGGAGCACCACCCCGACGTCCTGGAGGTCGGCCTCCTGCTGGTCGAGGAAGGCCTGGAGCCGCCCTTCGCCCCCGATGCGTGCGCGGAACTCGGCCACCGCCTTCTCGAGCTCACCCGGCTCGAGCGGGTAGGCCTCGAAGCGGTCGGCCTCGAGGGTGGCCAGGCGCTGCGCGATGGCGAGCTGCAGGCCCTGGCGCAGATCCGCCCCATCCAGCGGCGCGAACGCCGCCTCGACCCCGCCCCGGTTGACGAACTGCACCCGCGTCTCGAACTCGAGCTGGCTGAAGGTGATCACCTTGCCTTCGATGGACGCGACGGCCCGGTCGATCACCCGGCCCTGTCCGGGCGTGCCACCGTCGACCCCCTGGGCCGCCACGACCGCGGGAAACAACGCCATCAGCACCCACTGGCATCGCCACTGCCGCTGGTTAGTGTGGCTCGCGGGTGAGACCATTGGTGACCGACTACTACCAGCGACTCGGCGTGTCTCGGAAGGCGTCGGCCGACGAGATCAAGAAGGCGTACCGCAAGCTGGCGCGCCAGTACCACCCTGACGTCAACCCAGGTGACAAGGCGGCCGAAGAGAAGTTCAAGCAGGTGACCGAGGCATTCGAGGTCTTGTCCGACGAAGGCAAGCGCAAGCTGTACGACGAGTTCGGTGACGACGCCGCGAAGCTCGGGTGGGACGAGAAGAAGGCCGCGCAGTACCGCGCGTATCGATCGGGCGCCTCGTCGGGTGGAGGCCGGGCCGGCCCTGGCGGTTTCTCGTTCGACTTCGAGGGCGGGCCGGTCGACTTCGAGAGCATCTTCGGAGAGATGTTCGGCGCGGCCCCGGGTGCACGTCGCGGAGGCCGGCGGGCGGGCCCACGGGTGGGCGGCGATCTGGTGGCCTCGATGCAGATCACCCTCGAAGACGCGGTGCTCGGAGCCACGCGGACGATCTCGCTCCAGGGCAAGCGGCTCGACGTGAAGATCCCCGCGGGGGTCGAGACCGGGTCCCGCATTCGCCTCGCAGGCCAGGGAGAGCCGGGCGACCGCGGCGGGCCGTCGGGCGATCTGTTCGTCGACCTCGAGGTGCTCGAGCACCCGCTGGTGCGGCGCGACGACCGCGACCTCTACCTCGACCTCCCGGTTACCCTGAAGGAAGCCATGTATGGCGCGCAGATCAACGTGCCGGTGTTCGGAGGTTCGGGCACGGTGACGCTCAAGCCCGGCACCCAGTCCGGCACGAAGCTGCGGCTCAAGGGCAAGGGCGTTCCGGGCCTGCGCGGCGAGCCGCCGGGCGACCTCTACCTCGTCGTGCAGGTGAAGCTGCCGGACGGTGACGCGCCGGCGCTCAAGCACGCGGTCGATGCGGTCGAAGCCCACTACCAGGGCCACGTGCGCGCCAGCCTCAAGCTGTGACGGTCTGACTCCTTTTCTTTCGCTTACGGGTATGCGAGGCCCGAGCCCCTCATGGGTTTGTTCGACATCTTCAAGGGCAGCACGCCGGCCGAGAAGGCCCAGAAGCTGAAGAAGAAGGTCACCGAGAAGTACGGTGAGGCGGCCGCGCGTCAGAAGGCCATCGAGGAGCTGGTACAGACGGGCTCTCCCGACGTGGTGCCCGTGCTGATGCAGCGCTTCACGCTGCTCGTCGACCCGCAGACGACCGACGCCGACGAGAAGCGCATGGTGTTCGACGCCATCGTCGCCCAGGGCGAGCCCGCGGTGGCGAACGTGGTGGACTTCCTCAAGAAGAGCGAGGCCGCCTCGAGCTGGGCGGTGAAGATCCTCGCCGCCATCCTCCCCGAGGAGAAGGTCATCGGCATCGTCACCGACGAGCTGCGCCGTCTCGGGGTCGAGTACACCCGCGACCCCGAGAAGAAGGAGGTGCTGCTGCACTTCCTCGACGGCAAGAAGGACCCGCAGATCGGCGACGTGGCGCTCGCGCTGCTCAAGGACATGTCGGACGACGTGAAGATCGCCGCGCTCCGCACGCTGGGCACGGTGAAGGATCCCCGCACGCGCGAGCCCGTCCTCGAGCTGCTGGTGCATGACGAGACCGCAAAGCGCGTGCAGACCCGCTGCGTCGAGTTCCTCCACGAGACCGGCCTCGAGGTGCAGGGCTTCCGCGAGAAGGTCGAGAAGCGCCTCGCCGAGCCCTACTTTCTCGACAAGTCCGGCGTGGTGAAGAAGCGCGGCGGGTGAGGTCCAGCTCTCCGGACGCGACTGGCACAACCGGCTGATTTTCCGAAACACCGGGGCTGGAACACGGCGCGCAAGGCTCGGCGGCTTCCTTGACTCAGGAGGCCGCATGGCACCCCGCACCGATGCAGTGAGCAGCCGCCCCATCTCCACTGGCCCGCGCCCCGACGCTGAGCCCGTCGAGCCCACCACGAAGCCGAAGAAGAAGGCACCACCTGAAAGCGACTGCGGTTCGTCGTCGACGGTGCAGCAGTACCGGGGATTCTCGAACGCCGACGCCTTCTGCCCCGTGCCCCTCGACTCCTCGAGCCCGGCGCCCCCACCCGACGCCCTCCGCGCGGCGCGCGTCTTCCTGGAAGCGCCGAGCGCCGCCACGCGGTCCGGCCTGCTCGACAGCCTCTCGACGCTCTCGCCGGCCGAGTTCAAGGCGTTCTTCGAAACGGTGAAGGATCGCAAGGACGGCTCCTTCGACGCGATGATCAAGCACCTCGCAGCGGATCCCGCGGCCCGGCGCCAGTTTCTCGAGCTCGCGAAGAGCAGCGGCGTGCTCGGAGCGACGCCGGCCATGGGCGCCCAGTCGACGGGCCCGATCGTCGCCCCGCCTCAGCCCGAGCTGCTCCGCAACGAGCGCTCGTTTCCCGACTCGCTCCGAACGATGATTCGAGGCGAGAACACCGCGCGGGCGCGTGAGTACCTCGTAGCCTTCGAGCAGTACACCCAGGCCTGGTGCGCGGCAGTCGGTCAGGCGAAGACGCCCCACGATCTGCGCGCCCTCGGCCCGTTCTCCGCGCCCCCGGCGTTGAGCGAGCCTGGCTGGACGGAGCGCGATCAGAAGGACTTCGGCTGGCGATCGGGCCTCACCCCATCAGCCCCCAACCTCGAGCGGGCCCAGCGCGCCGTGGGTGATCGAATCAGCGACCTGCGGAAGGAGGGCCGCGCCGGCTCGTACGGCCTCGAGATTGAGGCCTCTGCGAACCTCACCCGCGGTCCAATATCCATCGGCGTCGTCCAGGAAGTCACCATCGACTCGCGGGGCGCCGACGCCGGCATGAAGGGCAAGATTGGCGCGAAGACGGGCGTGAAGGCGCCCCTCCCCGGCCGTACCGACGAGGGTGGTCTTTCGGGCGGCACCAGCCTCGACACCAAGGGCACGAGAAGCGTCGAATCGAAGGTGAGCCTCGGCCCCGCGTCGATTGGGGTCGAGGTCGAGCGCAACGTCGAGGGCGACGTGAAGACGACGTTCAAGGCCCAGGCCGCTGACGGTGTCGGGGCCTACGCCTCGGTCGACTCGAATGGCAACACGGCCGTTGGCGTCGAGGCCGAGCACAGCGTCAAAGTCGGCGACACCAAGGTCGAGTTCGGGCTGAAGATCGGTGTGACGGCCTTCTCGGTCCCGAAGGCGTACTACCAGGACGTTGGCGGGAATCAGGCGGGCATCTTCGGGCCGATGCCAGAGCTCGACGCCAACCTGCCGTGGACGTCCCTCAAGCCAGACCGACGCGCCTGGTACGAACGGCAGGGGTTCACGCCGGAGAACTGGACGGCGCGCTGACCGAACGACGCGGGCCTCCACCCGTGCCGTCGTCCGCCGTCGATGCGAGCGCGACGAGCTCGGGAAGCCGGGGCTCGTTCGGCCCAGCGGAGTTCGGCGCGCCCCGGCGTCGATGAGGCTCCACGCCCGACTCGAAACTCGTTGGCCCCGCGAGCGGCCGGAGTACGATCGACTTCGTGCTCCGACCGCTCCTCGTCTGCTGCGCGCTCGCGCTGTCGGCCTGCCCGGCGCCGATGATGATGACGCCCGACGCGGGCCCCGGCGACGCAGGCCTGGCCGTCAGCCCCACCGAAGCCTGTGAGCGGCTGGCGAACGCGACCTGCACCTTGAAGACACGCTGCTACGCCGCCTTCCAGCGAGAGACGGCGCAAAGCTGCCTCCAGAACGAGCAGGCGCGGTGCCTCGCCGGGTACACGAAGCTGCAGCAGTCGTTCGAGCGCGAGCTCGTGCGCATCGACCCGGCCCGCCTCGCGGCCTGCGAACAGCGCATGAAGTCGAGCGCGTGCCCGCCCACCTTCCCGCCCGACTTTTCGGGCACCGCCGCGCGCCCGTTCGCCGATTGCACCCTCTCGACCGGCCTGCTGGTCGGCTCGGTTCCGGTGACCGAAGCGTGCGTGAACCCGCAGGAATGCGTGGCTGGCACCGTCTGCATCAAGCCCAATGGCGTGTGCCGGGGCCTCTGCTCCACGCCTCCGAAAGAGGGCGAGCCCTGCGCGTTCGGCTGCGCGCCGGGGCTCACCTGCAACGACGACGACCGCTGCACGCGCCTCAAGCCCCTCGACACGCCCTGCGCCGCGAGCCCCGAGTGCGAGGAAGATCTCATCTGCTTCGCGGGCCGGTGCCGCCCACGCCGGAAGCTCGGCGACTCGTGCACCTTCGACGCCACGGTGCCCTCGACGTGTGAGCCCGGCCTCGCCTGCGACGTCACGCCCTTCGTCGCCGGCGCCAGCGGCACCTGTGTGCGGCCCCAGCCCGTCGACGCACCCTGCCGCTTTCACTGGAGCTGCCAGAGCGGCCTGGTCTGCGGCTTCATCGACTGGACGGGGTTCCCCCAGCGCGCGCCTTCCCCTGGCATCTGCACGCCACCAGGGGACGAAGGCACCGCCTGCAAAGGAACGATCTACGCCCGCTTCGTCGGAGAGCAGTGTCAGGCCGGCACCCTGTGCGACCCGATGATGGAGCTGTGTCGAAAGGCCCCAGAGCGCGGCGACCGTTGCCAGCCTTCGCGCAGCACCTGCGCCGGCGTCGACGTGTACTGCAAGCCCTCGGGCGGTGGAGACAACGGCTCCTGCACGGGCCCCGCGGCCCTCAACGAGCCCTGCGCGTTCTCCATCGACGCCAACACCACCGTCACCGTGCCCTGCTCGACCGGGTTCTGCGACCGCGTCAACTCCCTCACCTGCAGGCCCCCATCGAAGCCGCTCGGATCGGTGTGCGCCGAAGACGCCGAATGTGCGTCGGGTCGATGCGCGGTGCAGGAAGACCGCACGCTCCGGTGCACCGAAGCCTGCTGAGCGCCAACCCGCGGCCGTTCCGCACGTTTTTCGATCTGCTGTCATCACTTCCGCAGCCGTCGCGTTGAGTCGACGTGAGCCCACTGCAAGGAGCGCCCGCGTGAAAGCCGACCCATCGAACTCCGCCGCTGGCAGGGTGCCCTCACCGCGGAGGCCCCGATGAACGCCACCAGCATGCTCGACGCCGTCACCGTGTACCGTGATGGCGCGATCTGCACCCGCCGGTGCCGCATCGAGGGCCCGGCGCCCGACACCGTGCGCATCGTCGGCCTGCCGCTGTCGCTGACACCGGGCTCGCTGCGGGCGCGTGTGCGCGCTGGGCCGGTGGGCCTGCAGGTGCGCGACGTTCGCCCCGCCTTCGACGTGCGGTTCGGTGAGGCCATCGACGAGTCGGCCGAGGTGAAGGCGAAAGACGCAGCGCGCCTCGAGGTGCAGCGGCTCGAGACCCTCTTTCAGCGGCTCGACGCCGAAGCCCGCGAGCTGCAGGCCCTCAAGCCTGCGCGCTACGCCCGTGAGGAAGGCGCGCCCCCGCGGCCTGCGCCCGTTGAGGCCGCCCTGGCCCTCGCAGCCTTCGTCGATGAACGGCTCGAGGCCCTGCTGGCCGAGAAGCGCCGTGTCGAGAAGTCGCTCGCCGACGCGCGTGACGAAGCCCAGCTGCGGGAGCGCCGCCTCGCCGAGGCCTCGGCGGAGAAGCGCACCCAGAAGGCGACCGTCACCCGCGCCGTGGCGGTGACGCTCTCGCACGCCGTCACGAGCCCCATCGAGCTCGACGTCGAGTACCAGGTGCCCGGCGTGCGCTGGGTGCCGAACTACACGCTCCGGCTCGAGCGGGGCTTCGAGGGCGGGGCCCTGCGAATGCGCGCGTCGGTCGCCCAGGACACCGGCGAGGACTGGCGCGGCGTGGCGCTGTCGCTGTCGACCGCCGAGCTGCTCCGCCGAACCGACGTCCCCGAGCTCAACTCCCTGCGGGTGGGCCGCAGCCAGCCAGCCCCTCCGAAACCGGGCTTCCGCGCGCCTCCCCCGGGTCTCGACGCGCTCTTCGAGGGCTTCGACGGCCTCGCGCGACGACTTCCGTCGCCTCCACCGGCCGCTCCGGTGGCGCCGAAACCGCGGCCGCCGCCCACGCCCCCGCAGGCGCCCTTCGGTGCCTCGATGGGCCTCGACGAGGACGAGGCCGGCGAGGGCATGTCGATGGACCGGCTCTCGAGGGCGCGAGCGAGCGCGCCGGTGGCCGCCCGCGCGAGCCTGAGGCCGCCGGGGGCACCACCACCGCCTCCAGCCGCTCGACCCGCCATGGCGAAGCAGGCCGCGGCGGCACCTCGTGGTGGGGGTGTGGCGTCGTCGTTGGGCGCCCTCACCGACTCGCTGGCCGAGCCCGAAGCCGACGCCTTCGACGACGGGGGCGACGACTACGGAGCAGAGGAGCCGACGGGAGGCGCCGCCCTCAAAGGCCCGGGCGTGCTGCCGGCCTTCGTCGTGGAAGGCGACCTGCTCGACTACACGAACCTCATCATGCCGGGCCCCGACCAGGGCCCCGGCCGCGGCCGCCTGTCGCCAGCCGGGCCCTGGGCGTCGGTGTTCGCCGTCGGCGTCACGGTGCAGGTCGACGTCGTCATGGCGCTGGTGGAGCAGTTCAACCGCCGGGCGGCCAGCATCTCGCACCTGGCGCCACCGCCGGGCTGCGTCCCCGTCGCGAGCGTCGACCGCTTCGACTTCCGCTACGACTGCGCCGCGCGCGTCGACGTGCCCTCGACGGGGGCCTGGTCGACGGTGCCGGTGATGGACTGCCGCGTGGGCCTGGGGCCGCAGTACGTCTGCGTGCCGGCGGTGGAGCCGAAGGTGTACCGCACGCTGGCGATGCGCAACGACACGCCCATGGGCCTTCTCGCTGGCCCGGTCGACGTGTCCGTCGGAGACGAGTTCCTCATGACGACGACGATGCCGGCCGTTCCGCCCGGCGCGCACACCGAGCGGCTGGGCCTGGGCGTCGAAGAGGCGCTCAAGGTGTCGCGCAAGACGACGTTCGCCGAGACGACGGGCGGCTTCCTCGGCGGGTCGACGGTGCTGCGACACGACGTCGAGATCGAGCTCAACAACCGGCTCTCGACGCCCGCGCTCGTCGAGGTGCGCGAGCGCCTCCCCCAGCCCGCGCCCGACGAGAAGGACGTGAAGGTGGAAGAGGTGAAGATCGAACCTTCATGGGAAGGCGTCGAAGGCCCGCTCGACGGCGTGATCACCCAGGGCCTCAAGCGCTGGAGGGTGACGGTGCCGGCGGGGCAGCGGCTCAGGCTCTCGGCGCAGTACGCGATTCGAATTCCAGCCGACAAGATGCTCGTCGGCGGCAACCGGAGGGACTGAGCGATGAACCTGCCCCTCACGAAGGTCGTCGTCATGGAAGATCGCGCGCAGGTCGAGCGCGCGGGCACGCTGGCGCTGGCGGGCGGCGTCACCACCATCGAGCTCGCAGGCCTGCCCGTGGTGGCCGTCGATCGATCGCTCAAGGTCGAGGTGACGGGCGCCACCCTGCACGAGGCGCGGCTGGTGCGGCGCTGGAAGGAAAAGCCCAAGGGCGGCGACCCGTCGGCGCTCCGCCAACGCGTCGAGGCGCTCGTCGACCAGCAGTACGAGCACGACACCGACGTCTACCGGCTGCAGACGCGGCTCGAGACGCTCGCCACCACGCGCCGTGAGCTGCTCCAGTCGATCGCCGAGCGGGCCGGGTACGGCGAGGCCGACGTCGAGGCGTGGCAGCGGCAGCTCGACGCGGTGGGCACCGAGCAGCGCGCGCAGGAGGCGGCGATGCGGGAAGCACAGGGAAGGCTCGAAGCCACCCGCCGCGAGCTCGGCGCGACCCGGCAGGCGCTGGCGTTGAGTGAAGCGCGCGAAGAAGCGCTCGAGTGTGCCCTGGCGCTGTCGCTCGAAGGCTCGGGGCAGGCCACCGTGCGCGTCAGCTATCTGGTGCCGTGCGCGGTGTGGCGGCCGGCCTACCGGGCGACGCTGGCGAAGGACACGGTGACGCTCGAGGCCGAGGCCATCGTCTGGCAGCGCACGGGCGAGCCGTGGACCGACGTGGCGCTCCAGCTCTCGACCGCGCGCCCCACGCTCGGCACCACCCCGCCCCACCTGGTGGCGGACTGGCTGCACCTGCGGCCGAAGTCGTCGGCCGAGAAGCGGGCGGTCGACGTCTCGGTGCGCGAAGAGGTGATTCAGTCAGCCGGGGAGCGCTCGCAGGCTGCGCCCGAGTTTCCGGGGCTCGACGACGGGGGCGAAGCACGGCTGCTCTCGGTGGCGGGCCGGGTGACGGTGCCGAGCGACGGTCAGCCCCACCGCCTGCCCCTCTTCCGCTTCGAGGCGAAGGCCGACCTCGAGCTCGTCTGCCCCGCCGAGCTGACGCCGCTGGCCTTCACGGTGGCCCGTTTCCCCAACACGAGCGAGACGGTGATGCTGGCCGGCCCCATCGATCTGGTCCGAGAGTCGGGCTTCGTCGGTCGCTCGCAGGTGGCCTTCACGGCGCCTGGCGAGACGCTCAAGCTGTCGTTCGGGAGCGCCGACGGCGTGCGGGTGACGCGCGTGCTCGACGAGAAGCCCGACGAGAACCGCCTCACCGGGCGGCGCACCACGAAGAAGCGCGTGACACTGCACGTCTCGAACGCCTCGGCCGAGGCCCGCCAGCTCGTCATCGAGGAGCGCGTGCTGGTGAGCGAGGTGAAGGAGGTCGAGGTGCAGGTGCTCACGAAGGAGTGCGACCCCGCGCCCGGCCCGCTCTCGCGCGACGGCCTGGCGCGGCTGAACGTGGCGCTTTCACCCAACGCGACGAAGACGCTGAAGTTCACCTGGGAAGTCAGCGCTGCGGGGAAGGTGGCGGGGCTGTAGCGCGCCGAACGGGGTACCTCCCGTCGTGAGAGCTCCGATGTGCGTCGCATCCCATCGCTGCGCCTCGGTCAGTTGGCCGTCAGCAGCTTGTCTCGTCGCGACCCGGTCTGCTCGCAACTCGCCGCTCGCACTCGGGCCGGCATCTGTTCGGCGCTCGAGGCGGGCCGTCTCGCACGAGCCGGCCGAAGGGCGCGTCGTCGTGGGATGCACGAGGAAGACGTCTCGAAGCAGCGGGCCTCGCCGGTGAGGCCCTCGTCGACGAACGGGCGCGGCGGCGACTACCCCTCGCTGGTGGGAGGCGGCTCGGTTGGAGTGGTCGGCGGCCCTTCAACGGACGCTGGCGCCGTAGCCGCACGGCGCCGATTCCAGAACCACGCGAGGGCGGCGACCGCCATCACGGTGGACACCACGAGGGAGCCATCGAGCTTCGGGTCCGGGCGCCTCGCAGGCGGCGGCAGCGGCTCGCGCCGCACCACGTCGTCGGTCAAGTCCGAGGCCTTCGAAAAGACCATCACCTCGCCGATCGAATACATGCGATCGCCGCCTTCGGCGGTCAGCCGCAGGTACCGGGCCTGCGTCTTGAGCGTGTTGGTGGTGCGCGTGCGCAGGCCGGCCATCGCGTCCTGGGGTGCGCGCCAGATGGGCGAGAAGAAGTTGCCGTCGACCGAGCCCCACAGAATGAAGTCGTCGTTGTTGTCGCCCTGGATCAGCGCGGCCTCGACGGGCTTCACCTCTCCGAGATCCCACTCGAGCATGCCGTCGGGCTGGAGGATCGCCGCGAGCTGCGAGTCCCATGGGGCGCCCTCGTACTCGGCGCGACCGTCACGCACGACCGGCGAGCGCACCACCCCTTTGTCGACCCGCAGCTGGGCACCCTGGAGCAGGCCGGGAGACGCGTTCAGGACGAGACACAGCGCAGCACCGAGCATGGCTGGGGCGCCTTACCGTGCCACGGCTCGGGCGTCGACCGCGTTCACATGGTCGCGTATTTCGTTCCGCGCTCGCCCCGTCTGGGCGATGGTGTAGGGCGGTCTCCTCTGACTGACACCCGATGGCGCAGACGCTCGGCAAATACACCCTCGTTCGCAAGCTGGCCACGGGAGGCATGGCCGAGGTCTTCCTCGCGCGCGCCGACGGGCCGATGGGCTTCCAGAAGAAGCTCGTGGTGAAGCGAATCCTCCCGCACTTCGGCGAGGACCAGAACTTCATCAACATGTTCCTGTCCGAGGCGCGGCTGGCCGCCGAGCTCAACCACCCGAACGTGGTGCAGATCTTCGACTTCGGGCAGGCCGACGGTCAGTACTACATCGCGATGGAGTTCATCGACGGCCCGAACCTGCGCGCCCTCAACAAGGCGGCGCGGGAGACCGTCGGGGCCATCTCGCTGCCGCTGTGCGCCCGCATTCTCGCGCTGGCCGCCGAGGGCCTGGGGTACGCCCACGATCTGCGCGATCAGAGCGGCGTGGCGATGAACCTGGTCCACCGCGACATCTCGCCAGACAACGTGCTCGTCTCGCGCAACGGCGGGGTCAAGGTCGTCGACTTCGGCATCGCAAAGGCCAGCACCCAGCCGCACCTCACCAAGAGCGGCGTCATCAAGGGCAAGCTCGCCTACATGCCGCCCGAGCAGCTCGCCCGGGAGCCGCTCGATCGCCGCGCCGACATCTTCGCCCTCGGCGTGGTGCTCTACGAGCTCACCTGCGGCGCGATGCCCTTCGACGCCACCAGCGAGGTGAGCATCATTCAGGCGATCATGGGCAACGAGCCGCTGGTGCGCGCCAGCGTGAAGCGGCCCGATCTGCCGAAGGCCCTCGACGCGATCATCTCGAAGTGCCTCGAGAAGAAGCCGCAGGATCGGTACGCGAGCTGCCGGGAGCTGCAGCACGACCTCGAGCGGTTCATCGCCTCGACGGGCGAAGTCGTGTCGGTCGCCGACGTCGGCAAGCTGGTCGAGCATCTGTTCCCGCAGGATCACGAGGCGACGCTCCAGAACGTGCTGCCCCCGGGCGGGGTGGCGATCGACAAGACCTTCCCGTCGCAGGAGTCGAAGGAGCGCTCGGCCCCGCCGGTGCCGACCCAGGGCACGGGCCTGTCGTCGACGACGCTCCGGCCGGTGCCCGACGCGCCCCGCTCGAAGGCGCCCCTTCTGGCGGGGGTCGTGCTCGCTTTGGCGGCTGTCGGCATCGGCGCCTGGGTGGCGACCCGCAAAGATCCTCCTCCGGCCCTTCCGCTGCCGCCGCCCCTGCCGCCCCTCGCCGCGGTGGTGGTCGACGCCGGAGCACCACCGCCGCCCGTGGTCGACGCGGGGGCGCCGGCCGTCGCCGAGGTGCTCGACGCGGGGCCCGAGGAGGCCGCTGACGCGGGCGCTGGACCGGTGGCCGCCGCCGAGTCCGACGCCGGCAGCGTGAAGGTCGCCGTGGCTCCCCGGCTCGGCCGCATCGACTTCCGCATCCGGCCCTCGGGCCGG
>JALOQF010000576.1 GCA_025459425.1 Myxococcaceae bacterium
ACGGCTCAGATCTGGACGCGATCGGGTCTCACCGCGGGCCCTCGCGTGCGGCCCCTCCGTTCGGGCCGCGCCAGTTCCACCACGAAGCGGAAGTCGACCGGCAGCGCGAGGAACCGTGGCGGCCACTCCAGCGCGTGCCTCGCGTCGTGCTTGCAGGAGCGCCGACGAGGTCCTCGCGGTTGTTCCGTGCGGGGCTTCCAGGCGCGATACCTCGGCGCGAGGACGTGGCCAAAGCGCCGCTCGCGCCCCTCCGGCCACTGACACCGGCAGGTGACGGGGGCGGGCCGGCGCGTGCACGGGTCGGGGCGGGGTGCTGAAGGAACCGCATGCGAGTTCGTTTCGTCTACGCGTTCGTCGCCGGCCTTGCGTGTGGGCCGCGGATGGAGCCGCTCGACGTGCCTGCAGGCTGTCAGGCGCTGCTCGCGCCCTCGGCCGAGTGCCTGTTGCCGTACCCGTCGGACTTCTTCCGTCGTCCGGACGTGGCCCAGCCCTCGGGCTTCCGTGTGCAGGTCAGCGAGGCGGCGCTCCCGAGAACGGCGGGTGGCCAGCCCTACGACGTCACGGGCGAGACGCCGATCGATGGCTTCTCGACGGTGCCGACGATCGTCGCGACCCTCGGGGTCGGCCTGTCGACCGAGGGGTTCGTCGCGCTGGAAGCAGGCGGCTCGCCCAGCCTGTCGGCGTCGAGCTCGAACACGCTGCTCCTCGAGCTGCCGGGCTTCGTGCCGGTGGCCCACTGGGTCGACGTCGATTCCCGCGCGACCGAGGGGGCTCGGCAGGCGTTCATCCTCCAGCCGTTCGCGCCACTGAAGGACGACACCCGCTACGTGGTGCTGGTGAAGGGCATTCGCTCGGTGTCCGGCGAGCTGGCGCCCACGCCCGAGGGCTTTCGCCGGGTGCGTGATGGCGAGGCGGGCGGAGACCCCTCGCTGGCCAGCGCCGTCGCTGCCTTCGAGGCCCGGCTGGGGCCGGCGGCGCGCGCGGCTGGGGTTCCGAGGGCGGCGCTCCAGCTCGCGTGGGAATTCACCACGGGCACGAGGGCCTGGGCGACGCGCGACCTGCTGAGGGTGCGGGCCCTCACCCTGGCCTGGCTCGAGACGAACACGCCGGCGGTGCGGGTGACGTCGCCGCTCGACGAAGCCGCCGACGACGCGTTTCGCATCGTGCGCGGGTTCTTCACCGCGCCGCGCTTCTGCTCGCAGCAGGCCCAGCCGGGCTGCCGGCTGGGGCGTGGCGCCGATGGCCAGGTGGTGCAGGCTGGCACCGTCGAGGTGCCCTTCGTGGCCGTCATTCCGAAGACGGTCGAGCAGCGCGTGGGCGCCTCGGGCGTCTTCCTGTACGGCCACGGCTTCTTCGGCAACCTCGACGAGGCCTCGGGCCAGGCGGCGCGAACGATCGCCTCGTCGACGAAGCGCACCCTGCTGGCCACCGAGTGGTGGGGCATGCACTTCACCGACGTGGGCCCGGTCGGTGACGCGCTCACCGGTCGCCTCTCGCAGACGGCGCGCTTCGTCGAGCGCGTGCACCAGGGCATGGCGAACTGGCTGGTGTTGACGGCGCTCGCTCCGGGGCTGGGGGCGCTCCCGGCGTTCCAGCGGGCGTCGGGAGAGGCGCTCGTGACGGGGCCGGCCGACGCCTTCATCGGCATCAGCCAGGGCCACATTCTCGGGGGCACGATGAGCGCGCTCAACCCGATCACCACGAAGGTGGCGCTCAACGTCGGCGGCGCGGGCCTCACGCACATGATGATGCGGGCCGAGGCCTTCTCGGGGCTCTTCGAGCTGCTGAACCTCTCGGTGTCGGATCCGCTCGAGCAGCGCAAGTTCGTGGCGGCCCTGCAGCGGCCGCTGGACCGCATCGATCCGGCGACGTGGGCGCCCTTCGTGCTGCGCGAGCCGCTGCCGGGCAACGCCCCCAAGCGGGTGTTGATGCAGGTGGGGCTGATGGACGGCTCCGTGCCGAACCTCGGCAGCTACCTGCACGCGCGGGCGCTGGGGATCCCCTTGCTCACCCCGGCTCCGGCGGCGCCGTGGGGGCTCGAGGCGCGCGACGGCCCCGCGGAGAGTGGCCTCGAGGTGCATGACTTCCAGCTCGGCGACCCGGCGACGTTCTACCAGGCGAGCGACTTCCCGAAGACGAAGACGCCGGTGCACGACGCGCTGCGCGGCCTCCCGGCGGTGCTCGAGCAGCTCGACCGCTTCTTTCGCGACGGGGTGATCGTTCGAACCTGTGACGGCGCCTGCGACCCGCAGTGACGTGGTCGGGCCCCGGCGCGTCGTGCCGCCGCGGGGCTTGGCCTACTGCCCGCGAAGGTCGTCGCCCGCGCCGCCCGCCGACGTGCGCGGCTCGAGGCGGAGGAAGACGTCGGTGACACGCCCCACGCCGTAATAGTCGAGCACCGTCGCGCGCACGCGCACCAGCCCGCGCTCGGGCAGCAGCGGCGAGAGGTTGAGTTCACCGGGTTCGAAGGCAAAGGCGCGACGGCCCAGGTTGTCGAGCGTCTCCTTGCCCTGCGACACCGGGTCCGTGAAGCCCACGATGGCCGTGCGCAGCACCTTGCCGTCGGCGCCGACCACCTCGAGGAGAATGAAGTTGTCGACCTGGAAGCCCTGGGTGCCGGCTTCGTCGCCGTAGAGGCGAACGTCGACCCCTTCGGCCGAGAAGGGCGGCGTTTCTCCCGTCGCCACCACGTGCGGCGTGCGGTCGAAGTCACGGGTGTCGACCTCGAGATCGCCGCGCAGCTCGGTGAGCTGCGTCGTCTCGCGCTCGGCGGTCTCGGCGAGCAGGCGAATCGCGCGGGCGGTCGACGGGCCCTCGACGCGCTTGGGGCAACCGCCAAGCGCCAGCGCCAGGCACAGGAGCACTCGGTTCACGGGTTCTCGGTCCTCACGGTGGTGAAGGTGCCTCCGTCGTTGATCTGCCACACCTCGTAGGGGGCCGACGGCGCCCCGGCGTCGGGGCTGAAGTCGAGCGCGCCCGATGCGCCCTCGACGTTGATGGAGCGGGCCTGACTCAGCGCCGCCGAGGCGTCGCGCCAGGTGGTCGGCCCGAGCCGGTAGGTGGTGGCGCCCGGGGCGCTGACGCGCAGCAGGGCGTCGGCCATGCGGGGCCCGGTGATGGGGCCGTTCTCGCGCGAGGCCCAGGCCGCCGACAGCATCAGCAGCATCGCCGCGTCGTAGCTGTGCCCGGCGAACGAGTAGTCGTTGGGGTCGAGCTGGTAGCGGGTGCGGTAGCGCGAGCGGAAGTCCTGGTAGGCCGTGCCGGCGCCCTGGGCTGG
>JALOQF010000220.1 GCA_025459425.1 Myxococcaceae bacterium
AGGCCGCGCAGGGCGTCGTGCGCACCACCAAAGAGGGAGCGGTACGTCTTCGTCAGTCCCGTCACCGCGAGCGCCGCCGTCACGCCGCGGAAGATAGGAGGGCCCCCGCGGCCCCGCACGCCTCGTTCAGGGGGGCGTCACCGTCGGTGAGGCCCGTGGGGGAACCGCCGTGCGACCTCGGCGGTCACCGCTTTTTCGGGCGGGCCTTCTCGGGGAACAGGTCTTCGAAAAGCTCAAGGAACGAGGTGTAGAGCGGCTTGACGTGCGGAAGCACTTTGGTTCGGGTTCTGCGGCTGGCATCGCCGAGTGGAATCAAGAGCTCGTGGTCCATCCAAACAATCGGGCACTCACCATCCTTCCGCTGGGAGTCGGGGTCGAAGCACACTGGGTTTCACCCGTCGTTCCACGTTGCAAGTCCTTGCCTCGGAGCGCGCGGGGCACTGGAGAGGCAAAGCCGCTGGAGATCGCGTTCGGGGACAGGTACAGAACATTGATGTCGCTCGTTGATTTCGACTGGAGCGGGTTCTGGGAGACTTCCGAGTACGCGACGAGGGAGTACGTCGACGTACCGCTCTCGCCGGCCCTCCTCGAGCGGGTCGAACAGACCCTCGGCTACAAGCTTCCGGCAGCCTACCTTCAGCTCGCCCAGCATCAGAACGGCGGCGTTCCGGCGCGCACCTGCCACCGGACCGCGGAACGTACGAGCTGGGCGAAGGACCACATCGCGATCGCCGGCATCTACGCCATCGGGGAGACGAAGCGGTGTTCGTTGCTGGGCGAAGTCGGGAGCAAGTTCTGGGCGTCCGAGTGGGGATACCCCGAGATCGGCGTCTACTTCGCCGACTGCCCGTCCGCCGGACACGACATGCTTTGCCTCGACTACAGCGAGTGCGGACCCACAGGAGAGCCGCGTGTCGTCCACGTCGATCAGGAGTGGGACTACAAGGTTACGTTCGTCGCACCGACCTTCGAGTCGTTCATTCGTGGCCTGGTGTCCGAGGAAGAATTCAGCCTCGACGACTGATCTGAACAGAATGTCGTCGCGCTATTCGTTGAACGCGAGCGTCAGTACTGACGGCTCGCCTTTCTCGAGCCTTCGCCAGTTCACGAAGGCCGCGCACTCGACGAGCGCCTCGTACTGCGCAGGACATCGGGTCGCGAACCCGGAGACGTCGTCGAGGAGCAAGGTCATGACACCACCGGGCGGCGCGTGGACGTTCGTCATGCCAGCTTCGGGGTCGTCCAGACAGGTCATGCAATCGATCCAAGCGTTCATGTTCCGGCCGTAAAAATCTGGGAACCCAAGAATCTCCGCGAACACGTCATGGAAGGAGTCCCAGTCCACGATGCGTCCGGCGTCGATTCTCAAGATTGCGCTCGAGCGGGAACGGGTTGCCGAGGTCGCGCAGGAGGAGGTCGACGAAGGCGTCTCGGGCGCGCGCTCGAGGTCGAAGATGTCGGGCCAGCGATCGATGTCGGCGAGCAGGAGGTCCGTCACCTCCTGCAAGCATGCGATGAACCAGAACAGATCGCCGGTGTGGAGCGTGAGGCCGCGCAGGGGCCTCGTGCGCACCACCAAAGAGGGAGCGGTACGTCTTCGTCAGTCCCGTCACCGCGAGCGCCGCCGTCACGCCGCGGAAGAGAGGAGGGCCCCCGCGGCTCCGCACGCCTCGTTCAGGGGGGCGTCACGTCGGTGAGGCCCGTGGTGAAGGGCCGTGCTACCTCGACGAACATGGCACGACCGGTCGTCGCTGCGGCCATCTCCATCGCCGCGGGGAAGTCGAAGGATGCGAAGTTGCTGCGACGCTACGCCCTCGAATCGCCGACGGAAGCGCGTCCGTTGCTCGAGGAAGCCTGCCGCCTCGGAGCCCCGCGCGTGCAGGAGGCCGGTTTTCTCTCGCTGGCGCAGCTCGACCTGTCACGCGCCGAAGCGCTCGCGCTCGCCGCCGCGGCGGTCGGCGCGGGCCTGTCGAGAAAGGCGGCCCGGCGCGCCGCACTCAAACCGCTGCTGTGGGTGGCCACACCGGCCTGCTTGAGCGAGGCCGAACGGCTGGGGGTGCCCTTCAGCGCCGACGACCTGCACGACGAGGCCCGCGCGCGTGCACTGGCCCACCTCGTCCCCCGGCTCCGTACGCTGCCACCGGCGGAGCAGCTCGCGGCCTTCACCACCTGGTTCGGCGACGGCGAGGCGTTGGACGTCGACGCGCTCGCCCCGATGCTCGACGACGCCCTGACGCATGCGCCGCTCCGGTTGCACATCGCCACGTCCCTCGTGCAGCGAGGGCACGCACCCACCTGCCGACGAGACGACCTGCCTTCAGTGCTTCAGGCCCGTGCGCTCTTCGTCCTGCCGCCCGACGAGGCCTTCGACCGGGCCCGCCGGCTCCTCGAGGCCCGGCCGAGCGCCCGGGTGGAGGTGCTGGAGGCCCTGCTTCACGCCGAGCAGGTCGACCCGCGCTGGGTGCCACTGGTGGAGTCTTTCTCGAGCGAGGCGCTGCGCCTCAAGGGCCTGCTCGCGACCCGGCGACCCGAGGCCATGCGAAGCCTGACGCCGCTGCTGCTCGCGATGCCGTTCGGGCCCGAGCTGCTGACGTCGCTCGCGGCCTTGCGCCAGTTCGACACGCCCGACGCCGCGCCCCCCCTGCTCCACTGGCTCGCCCGCCGTGAGTGCGACGGCCACGCAGCGCTGCTTGCTACCTCGCTGCGTGCCTGCGCCGGGCCAGACGCCATCGGCGCGCTCGAGGCGGCCATGGCGCGAAACCCGGCGGGAACTCCCTTCTACGCCGAGGCCATCGCCACCATCCGGGCGAGGACGGAGGGCGCCTGAGGACGCTCGGCGCGGCGTGTGGCGCGTCACCTCACAATCAACCGCGACTCATTCGGACTTCATCACCAGCATCGGCTGGCCCTGAAGGCGGCACGCCGCGTCGAGCATCTCGAAGCTCTCCATCTCGCCGAGGAACGACTGGCCGACCGGGCCGCGGATCAGCCGGAGGTGGTCGATGGGCACGTTCTTCTTCAGCCAGTCCACCCAGCCTCGATTCCGGGGACCCACGGCCAGCGCCGTCCCGTCCGGGAGCCGGGCCAGCACGATGAGCTCCTTCGGCAGCTTCGCCGGAGCCTGCTTCACGACAACGACGTTCCGGTGGGTGGGCTCGTCGGTGGGCGGTGCCTTCTTCCGCGGCACCACCGGCGCCTTCGTCGGCAGCCAGAGCCCTCCCGCCGTGGTGACGCACGCCTCGTAGTCGAGCGCGTACGCCTTGAACTGGCCGAAGCCCGGCAGGGCGCAGTCGACGACTTTCCTCGGTGGAATCGCGGTCAGCTTCATCCACCTGAGGCCGCGCGCGTCGCCATGCGCCGAGAGGTCGTATGGCAGCGCCTGGCGCACCGTCGCTCCGGCCACGTCATCGCTCGCGAAGCGGCCGGCTGGAACGAGGAATGCGCCATCGCGCAGCCGCTCCACACCCTCGAGGCTCGACAACCACGCGGGTACGGAGTCGGGCTTCAGTTGCAGCACCACCACCGAGTCACTCATGCGGCTCTCGTATCACCAGCCTCGGGCATCGCGATGCTGGCGAGGCTGCCGCCGACAGAAGAACGGACGGACACCACGGTGCGGTCGCCGTCAGTGCCCGCTTGGCCCGAGGAGGAACGACGCCAGCGGGAACTCGACGTCGGGGAAGGCGACCGGCCGAATCGTGTCCTGGCGGCCGAGCGTGAAGTGCTCGGTCCACTCGCCGTTCTTCGGGTGCCGGTACACCTCGAGCACGCCCTCGTCGACGTTCACAATCCAGTACTCCGGCGCGACGGCCTCTTCGGCGTAGAGCGGCGCCTTGATGCGGCGGTCATCGGCGAGCGAGCTGCGCGCCACCTCGACCAGCAGGAAGGCCTTCGAGGGGTGTTGTTTGCCGGGCGACGACGTATGCGGCACGAGCGCGAAGTCGGGCTCGGGCATCGAGAAGTCGCCTGCCTTCACCGGCGCGGCGGGCCGCACCGTCGCCCACCTCCCGAAGTACTGCACCAGCATGTTGTTGATCGACCCCGACGTCCATGCGTGCTCTGGCCCCTGTGGCGCCATCCGAACCAACCTTCCGCGGATGAGCTCGACGCGCTCGTTGTCGAACACACCCAGGTTCACGAGCGTCATGTACTCGTCGACCGACAGCGGCCGAAGGCGGGCGTTCAACGATGCGTCGACCTCGTTCATGGTCGCGGTCGTATCAGAGGGGGCTGACATACCCACGGAGCCTACCTGACGCGGAAGCTCGGCGACGAGGCCGTCAGCCCGCGTCCATCGGCGTCACGGTGCCAGCCTTCACCGACAGCCACGTCGTCTCGCTCCCGGCGGCGCGTCGCACGAGCTGCGCGTCGGTCGTCGTGAGCAATGTCTGCGCGCCCGAGTCGGCGAGGTACTGCATCAGGAAGGCGTTGCGCTCGGGGTCGAGCTCGCTCGACACGTCGTCGAGGAGCAGCATCGGCAAGAACCCGTTCGTCGACGCGAGGTTCTCGATTTCGGCCACCTTCCACGCGATGACGAGCGCGCGCGACTGCCCCTGCGAGGCGTACTGGCGGGCGGCGTGCTCTCCGAGCGAGAGCTCCAAATCATCCACGTGCGGGCCGACCGAGGTGTGGCCGCGCTCGAAGTCCCGTGTGAGTCGCGCGTCGAGGGCCTGGGCCAGCGCCGTCTGCAGCTCGGCCTCGCTCGCCGTCTGGAACGGCATCGTCAGGTGCGACGGCTCGTAGAGGAACGTCGCCGGAGCCTCGATGCGGCCGATGCGCCCGAACGCCACCTGCGCGCGGGGCGACACCTCGTTCACCAGCGCGCGACGACGGACCCACAGCCTCGCGCCCATGCGCGCCAGCGTCTCGTCCCAGACCTGCAGGTGCGCGTGGGGCGCCTGCTCCTTGAGCAGCCGGTTCCGGCTCTTGAGCGCCTTCGTGTACTCGCGGCTCTCCTGCAGGTAGGCGGGAAAGCGGTTGAAGACGCTCCGGTCGAGGAAGGCGCGGCGGCCCTCGGGCCCGCCCTTCACGATGGACAAGTCGTCGGGCGTGAAGGCCACCACCGAGACGCCGCCGAAGTACGCCTCGAGCGAGGCCGCGCGCTTGCCGTCGACGAAGGCCGTGCGCGTGCCGTGAGAGACCTCGACGGCGATGTCGCGCTCCGCGCCCGAGAGGAGCCACCGCCCCTGCACCCGCGCCCGCCCCTGCGTGAACTGCACCAGTTCCTTGAGCGTGTTGGCGCGCAGGGGTTTCAGCGTGGCGAGGTAGTAGAGCGCCTCGAGCAGGTTCGTCTTGCCCTGGCCGTTCTCACCCACCGCGATGGTGGCGCGCGGCGAAGGCGTCACCGTCACCTGCGACAGGTTGCGAAAGTTCTCGCAGGACAGGGACAGCAGCCGCACGGGGCCATGCGTACGAAATGCAGCGGGCGCTTGCACGCCCAAGTGGCGCGTTCGACACGACCAGGAAATCGGCGCGAGGGCCCACCTGCAGAACGTCTCCTTTCGCGTCGCGCCGCGGGTGCGCCAGACTCGCCTCTCGATGGCACCCGTCCTCGAACCACACCGCCGTGACGCCGCCTCCCGTCTCGCCTCTGCGCTCGTGGTGACGACGCTCACGGTGCTCACGGCGTGTCCACCGCCTCCGGTTGGCACGTGTCTGCCACGGGGCGTTCCACCCGTCGGCCTGGCGCGGCTCGTCACCGCTGGCCGGGTTCCTCCCATTCCAGTCGTCATTCCAGTCAACCCCTGCGGGCTCTCGGAAGACGCCATCACGGTGGTGGCGACGCTGCGGGGTGGGCCGCTCGGCCTGACGCCCACCGTCTCGAACGTGCGCATCGAGCCCGAGCAGTTCGGGCTGTCGATGATGGTCGACGTCGGCACCCTCGCGCCGGGCGGGTACCTGCTGCAGGTCATCGTCGACCCCGCCATCACCTCGATGACGGTGCCGCTCCTCGTCGCGGCCGACCGCTCGACCGAACCCGTGGAGCGCCGGAGCCTGTCTCAGAACTGCAACACCCCGGGCATCACCTCCAGCGGAACGCTCCTGTGCGCGGAGCCGGCCTCGGTGCGCGGCTGGCGGGTGGAGCGCCCGGGGGCATCACCCATCGTCTGGCCCGACGCCGTTGGCGTTTCGACGGTCGATGACGTCATCTGGGTCGTCGACCGCCTGGCCGACGCCGGCTTCTCGCTTCGCCGGCTCGTCGACACCGACGGCGGGCTCGTGTCGACGCACGAAGCCCAGCTCGACCGCCCGTTCTCGCTCTACGGCGTCAGTGGCCGCCGCGCCGTCGGCCCAGACTGGCAGTTCGTCGCGGCGCCCGACGCGTCGGTGCTGACGCGCGTCGCGGGGCCCAGCGGCTCGGCGGGGCGCGTGGTGGTCGACGACGACGGCGCCGTGGTCGTCGACGTGTCGTTGGGGGGCCAGTGGTGCGACCTCACCACCGAGGAGTGTTTTCCCAACCCATCGCGGAGCACCATGCTGCGTGCCGTGTCGCCGACGGTGACGTGGGGCATCGCGCCCAGCAGCCTCCTCGGCTTCGAGCCGGTGCGTCCAACGCCCGCCACGCCCTGGGACCTGACCGCGGTGAGCCGGCCCCTGGGGCCCGACGCCGGCGTCGTCTTGACGTTGCCGCTGCCCGGTCACACGACGTTCGAGCGTGGGAACCCCGCCAACCTCCCGGGCGCGCTCCTGCTCTCGACCGATGCGGGGCTCTTCGCTGGCCGCTTCACCCAGGGGCAGCTCATGCTCGAGCGCATTCCCGCGGTGCGCCCGGAGGCCATCACGCCCGACTGGGTGCTGGCCCAGCCGACGCCGAACTCGGTGGAGCTGATTCGTCTGCGCCGGTGAAGCGCGGTCCATCGGCGCGCGAGGCGCAGGTCAGGAGTGACGGCGCACCTCGTCGGCTCCAAACGCTCCCGTGGCTCAAATCGGAAGAGCACCGGAAAACGGACCAACCGGTCCCCACAAGGGCGTTGGATGACCTGCTACCGCGTCGTGATGAGCGGGTGTGGGGTGCGGGCACCGAGGTTGCGGATGCACCTGACGGGGTGTGACGAACGTTCCGTTGGGGAAGCGCGTTTTCCCAAAGGCCTGCTTCATGTCCGACGGTGCGGGTTCGAGTCCCGCCGGGAGCTCATCGACGCCGTCCGGGCGCCTGCGCTGGTGACGCTCAGTCCATCGGCGCGACGGCGCCGTGAATCGTCTCGTCCACCACCGACATGGGTACCGCGAGCGCGGTCGCCACGTGGCCCAGGGCGCCGTATTCCTCGTCGGCCACGTTGCCATCGGCGTGCGCCACCACCGTGAGGTGCTGCACCAGCCGCGCGCGAGAGAAGAGCGGCACCTCTTTCAGCTTCGGCACCAGCGCGTCGAAGGCCTGCCGTGGGTCCTTCTCGGCCATCAACGCCGACAGCGGCTCGGCGCCGAGCAGCGCCATCATCGCCTTCTTCTCCATCTCCGACACACCGCCGTGGGCGTTCGCCACCAGCACCGCGCCCAGGCCCAGCGCCCGGCGCATCGCCTCGGCGTGCTCGCTCTTCTCTTCGAGGTAGCTGGGCTCCATCTCGCGGAAGTCGCGCTCGATGATGGCGTCGACGTCGGCGTCCGACAGCCCGTCGGAGCCACGGCCCGTCAGCGCCGCGAACGTCTTCGACTTCGAGAACGCCACCACCGCGCGCACGCGCAAGGGGCTGTAGGGGTGCGTGCTGAAACAATCGAGCGAGTCGTCGTACTCGTCGGGCTTCTGCCGGGCGGCCGGCGCCGCGGCGAGGCTCGTCACCTGCTTCGAGTAGGCCTCGAGGTCGGCCTTCACGTAGGCGCTCGACAGGCCCGAGGCCAACTTGAAGAAGCCGCTCGCGGCCGCCTCGGGGTCCTGCCCGCAGACGAGGCCCGCGCGGTCGGCGCTCACCTCGGCGAGGCGGCACCAGTAATACAGCTGCAGCGCCGTCGACCGCGGCACGATGACGCCGGCCATGTCTTCCACCATGGCCAGCGCGGGCATCGGCAGCGCCACGTGGTCGAACGCCAGGTGTCCCAGCTCGTGGCCGATGACGAAGCGCAGCTCGGCCTCGGTGAACACCTCGATGAGGCGCGACGAGAGGATGATGGCCGGCGGCCCGCCGGGGTTGCGCACGAGCGCCGCGTTGATGACGGGCTCGGGCCGCACGAAGACCTCGACGGGCTGGGTGAGGCCCAGCGTCGCCTTGCACGAGGCCACCGCGTCGGCCACGCCCGGCGCCATGCTGCGGGTCAGCCGCAGCCCGTGCGCCAGCAGCTTGCGACGGGCCACGTAGCCGTAGCCCGTCGTCTCTTTCTCGAGCCGCTGCAACGCGAACTTCACGTGTCGGTCGGCCAGGAGCGTGTCGCGCAGCGTTCGTTCGAGCGTCAGCTGGTACGTCGGAGCACCCATGGCCATCACCTCGGTGTGAAGTTCGCGCTTGAAGACGACTTACTTCGAGTACTTCCAGGACAGCACTTCGAGCACCTTCGAAGCGGTCGTCTCGTCGATGTCCATCACGCGGCTCATCGCCGACAGCATCTCGTCTTCCGACTCGTCGATGTCGCCCGACGAGAACGCGATGTCGGCCGCGAGGATGAAGGCCTTGCGCTTGAGGTTCGGCGTCGAGAGCTCGCCGAGCGCCTTCACCGACTCCTTCAGGTTCGGGTACTTCGAAATCATCTTCTTCGCGTTGCCGTAGACCTCGCCGAACTCCTTGTCCTGGAACTCGGGCAACTGCATGAAGAAGGCCTGCAGCGTGTCGGCTTCGGCGTCGTCGAAGAAGCCGTCGGCGCCAGCCATCAGCAACATCGCGTGGAGCAGCAGCACGTCATCGGTGGGCTTCTTCGCCGGAACCGCGGCCTTGAACATGGACAGCAGACCCATGGGGACTCTCCAGTGTGAGGGGTGAACGGCCGGCGGAGCCAAGCACCGGGCGTGCGCTTCGTCAGCCGCGAATTCACGCGATGACGCATGAAGGTCATTCACGCTGTGCGGAGGCCGCTTTCGGGCTTGAAAGGGTCAACGCGGCAGATGTCGAACGCCGAACCCCGGCCTGCGACACGGTGTGCTGCTCCTGCGAGCGAGAAGTCCGTGGCCTCGCTGCTGACTCGCCTCGCCTCGGCGCAGTGGTACACACGCGCCTCATGGCGGTCGAGAAGACGTACGACATGGTGGTGGTGGGCAGCGGCCCGGCGGGCGAAGGCGCGTCGATGCGCGCGGTGAAGGGCGGCGCGAAGGTGGTGATGGTCGAGCGCTCCGAGCAGGTGGGCGGCGGCTGCACGCACTGGGCGACGATTCCGTCGAAGGCGCTGCGGCACGCCATCAACGAGGCGATGCGCGCGCGCCGCAACCCGCTCTTCGCCGAGGCGGCCATGGCGGTGCCGGTGTCGTTCCCGTCGCTGCTTCGGCAGGCCGAGGGCGTCATCGCGAAGCAGGTGGCGATGCGGCGAGACTTCTACCTGCGCAACCACGTCGAGGTGATTCACGGGCACGCGGCCTTCGTCGGGCCCAACACGCTCGAGGTGAACACCGGCGGGCCGGGCACGAGGACGCGGCTGACGGCGAAGCACATCGTGCTGGCCACCGGCTCACGGCCCTACCGGCCGCCCGACATCGACTTCACGCACCCGCGCATCCGCGACTCGGACACCATTCTCAAGCTCGACCACACGCCCGACAGCATCACCGTCTACGGCGCTGGCGTGGTGGGCTGCGAGTACGCGTCGATGTTCCGCAACCTCGGCGTGAAGGTGAACCTCGTCAACAGCCGGGACCGGCTGCTGTCGTTCCTCGACGACGAAATCAGCGACGCCTTGAGCTACCACCTGCGCGACCAGGGCGTGGTGGTGCGCCACGGAGAAGAATACGTCGGCATCGAGCAGCAGGCCGATGGCGTGGTGCTGCTGCTCAAGAGCGGCAAGCGCATCAAGAGCGACGTGCTCCTGTGGGCACAGGGCCGCACGGGCAACACGCACGACCTGGGGCTCGAGCAGGTGGGCCTTTCGGCCGATTCGCGCGGGCAGCTCAAGGTCGACGCGCACTACCGCACCTCGTTGCCGCACGTGTACGCGGTGGGAGACGTCGTCGGGTACCCGAGCCTCGCCTCGGCCAGCTACGACCAGGGGCGCTTCGCGGCGGGCCACGCGGTGCTGGGCGTGTCGGACGACCGCCTCGTGCAAGACATCCCCACCGGCATCTACACCTCGCCGGAGATCAGCTCGCTGGGCAAGACCGAGAAGCAGCTCACCGCCGATGGCGTGCCGTACGAGGTGGGGCACTCGATGTTCCGCTCGCTCGCGCGCGCGCAGATTACGGGCAACACCGTGGGCATGCTGAAGCTCTTGTTCCACCGCGAGACATTGCAACTCCTCGGCATTCACTGCTTCGGCGACCAGGCGGCCGAAATCGTGCACATCGGCCAGGCCATCATGGCGCAGGCAGGCGAGGCGAACTCGGTGCGGTACTTCGTCGACACGACGTTCAACTACCCGACGATGGCCGAGGCGTACCGCGTGGCGGCGCTGAACGGGCTCAACCGGCTCTGCTGACGACTCGGCGGCGCTGTGTGGCGCCGGAGCGCTGCGTGCGTATACGATATGCGCATGAAGCGTGCGCATTCGCCGAGACCGGCTCGAACGATTCCACCGGCCGGGGAGCGTCCTCGCCGGAAGGCCACCAACGTCACCCTCGACGAGGCCCTCGTCGACGAGGCGCGCGCGCTCGGGCTCAACCTCTCGCAAATCTTCGAGGCGCACCTCGCGGTCGTGCTTCGGCAGCACCGGGTCGCTGCCTGGCAGAAGGAGAACGCCGAGGCCTTCGACGCGTACAACGCGTTCGTCGCCCGGGCCGGCATCTGGAACGAAGACGAGCGGGGCTGGTGATGCGCCAGTTCGACGTCTTCAAGAACCCGAACCTGCGCACCGTTCGAGAGGTGCCGCTGTTGGTGAACCTGCAGCACGGCGTCCTCGATGCGCTCAAGACCCGGCTGGTGGCTCCGCTCGTCCCTGCTGCGCTCGGAGGCAGCAGCATCACGTGGCTCAACCCCATCGTGATGGTGAAGGGCCACCGGTACGCGGTGGTGATGCAGCAGGCAGGCGCCATTCGGACGAAGTCGCTGGGGAGGCCCGTTGACAGCCTCGAAGCGCATCGCGCTGCCCTCGTCGCTGCGCTCGACCTGCTGGTCTCCGGCGTCTGAACGAACGTCACTCACCGACCGCGACGTAGCGGTCTTCGTCCTCGCCGTAGTCCTCACGCTGGTCGTCGAACCCAGCGTTGAGGAACTCGCGCGCGAGCAGCTCGACCGCGGCGTCATCGAGCAGGTTGGCGGACAGGTCGAAGCGCTCGAGGTGCAGGAAGGCGGCCCGGTGCTGGAGCAGCAGGTCGACCTCGTTCGGCCGCAGCACGCCGTTGGCGAGGGAGAGCGTGCGCAGGCACCTGGTGAGCGGGTGCTTCGCCAGCGGCGCGCTGAGCTCCCGCCGATGCACCGGCACATGGCTCGAGATGCCGGCTCCTGAAGTTGCAGCACCTGTGGCTGGAGCTCGAACAGTTCTTGTCCTACGAGCCATGCCAGGTGCCCGGCTTCGGGTCTTTGACGCTTCCGGGGGTGACGGCAAGGGTCCAGTCCTTGCTCTCAGCCGTGCGCTCGCTGAGTCTGAGGTTCTCCGAGTGACCCAAACCGCGGGGAGTTGCTCCAACAGGCTGGCTTACGAAATCAGGACGCTTCGAGGTATGTAATGCGACACCGCCACGTGCCTTTGAGTATAGCTGCCTTGTTGGGTCTCACGTCTGGTTGTCTGCTCCCGACCGATGAGCTGAATCCGGACGGAGCCGGACGTCCTGTCGATAGCGGCTCGGTAGAAGCTAAGGATGCAGGGTCGCGCTACCTGGACTGCACCAACAGCCCTACCCCTGTGATCACTTGAGTTGGGCCTGAACGTGACGATACCACGCGGCAACTCTCGCTTGGCTCAGCCGCTTCCGCAGGGACTGGATGGCGACGAG
>JALOQF010000221.1 GCA_025459425.1 Myxococcaceae bacterium
GATGGTTGGGCCAGGCGGCCGGGCTCGTACTCGAGCCCGTCGGGCACGTCGGCGTCGTAGCCGCCCAGACGCTCGGCCACCGCACGGGACAGCTCGGCGTGGCGCGCTTCGTCCTGGGCGATGGTGGTGTAGCTGCCCAGCGTGTCGAGCGGCGCGCCTTCCCGCATCAACGCCAGCACCACCTGGGACACGGCGGGTACGGCCGCCAGCTCGCTCCAGGTGCGGCGAGACCAGAAGCGGCGCGCGGCGTCGGAGCGGGGCAGGGCGCCGTCGGGCAGCGCGTGGAGCACCTGCCGGCTCCGGGTTGCTTGCGCACGCCTCAGCCTGCGCCACTCGGCGGGGCCGGGCTCGAGGGGAATCGTCGTCACTTCTTGCGCCGCGCGCCCCACAGCGCGTCTTCGTCGGCCGAGGGCGCCGTCTTCGGGCCCTCGTCGCCGTTCTTCAGGGCCTTCGGTGCTTCGCCGAAGCCCGTGTCGTCAGGCTCGACGCCGTCGGGCGCCGAGAAGGCACCGAGCAGCTCGTCGACGGCGGCCTTCACGGCTTCATCGGTGTCGAGTGACTTCGGCTTCGGAGGCCTGGCCATGCGCGCAGAAACTTCAGCCGACCGGGTGAATCGGGCGCGGCTGGCCGCTGGTGAAGAGCACGTTGACGCCGAGCTGCCGGGCGAGCTTGTTGAGCTCGGTGGCGGCGTCCCGCGTGAGCGCGACGGTGCCCTTCGCGAGCCGGTCGGTCGACGAGCGCGCGTGGATCTCTCTCAGCACCCGCTTCTGCGCGGCAGGATCGTAGTTGGCGACGATGGCCTTGGTGAGCTTCACGGCCTCGGCCTTGCCGAACTTGTACTGCTGGCCGAACAGCGGTGGGGGCAGCCCCGAGTTCGGGAACGTGCGCCCGTACGAGCGGTAGTCGTTCTTCTCGCTGTTGATGGTCTTGTTCGACAGCAGGGTCTCGACGCGCTTGGTGGTGCGAATGGTCATGGTGGTGCGATGTAGCCGTGCTGATGCGGCCGGTCGAGGGCCCATCGCGCTCCCATGGCGACGCACGTCAGAAGGTGGCGAGCGTCAGCAGCACCGGAGCCTCCATCGCTCCCGCCGCGCGGCGCTTGAGGTCGCGCACCTCGCGCTCCAGCTCGTTGCGGCGGTCCGTCAGCTCGGCCCGACGTTGCTTCACCTGCTCGTCGTGTTTGAAGCCCGTCATGAGGCCGTAGACGAGCAGCGCGATGCCTCCGCCGCCGAGCACCAAGAGCGGAAGACCGATGAACGGAATGAAGATCGTCACCAGGCCGAGCAGCGCCAGCGGCGCGAGAATGCCGCCGGCGATGCACATGGCCATGGTGCCGACGGGCCAGAAGGACTTGAGCTGGGCGAGGTCCTGGTTGATTCGGAAGATCTCGGCTTCGAGCTCGTCGACGCGCGGGTTGCCCGAGCTGGGCGGGAAGAAGTTGCTCTGGGCGAGCAGGGTGGGCTGGTCGAGGAGCCGGGCCGACGAGGTCGAGGGGCTGATGGAGAGCAGGGCGCAGGTGAGGACGGTGAGCATGCCCCGTCATTGGGGCCTCGCTGGTGAATCCGTCAGGCCCTACAGGCTGAGGCCCACCGGCAGCGTGTCGCCCAGGGCGCGGGCCTCGTCGGCTGCCGACAGCTGCACCACCTCGGCGACGAGCTGGTGCCACGACGCCGGCGCCGACAGCCGCGTGAAGTGCGCGAGCACCTTCGTTCTGGTGGCCTCGTCGACGTCGCGCACCCGGTCACCCGTTCGCCTCGCCAACAGCGCCAGCGCGAAGGCGGCGGTGTCGTGGCGGGTGGGGTCGAGGCTCAGGAGCTGGCCGATCCACGCTTCGGCGGTCTCCGCTGACAGCACGCGGTGCGCGGCGCCATGCACGGGAACGCGCGCGCCCAGCCGGCCCAGCGCCCAGGCCCACGGGCCTCCCGTCGTCTCGGGAGCGGCGAGCCGCGAGGCCACCCACGCCCCCAGCTCGGCCTTCTTCGCCACCGGGAGCAGCTCGAGCGACGCCGCGCAGCGCACCATCTCGTCGAGCCCCTGCGGCTGTACGCCCTTGAGCTTGTCCTTCGGCACCGGCAGGCCGACCGGCACGCGGCGGGCCAGCTGGGGCTCCATCGCGGCGTAGATGGCCTGCTGCGCGCTCTCGGGCAGACCACCCGCGACGCGGCGCCACAGAATCCAGAACTCGGACCAGACGGCCTGCTCGCCGTGATGGGTGACGAGCTCCTTGAAGAGGCCGAACGTCTGTTCGCAGCGCCACCCGTCGAGCGGGTACCCGACGCCTGGCCGCAACGCGTACCCGAGCAGCTGGAACATCACCTTCTCGTGGTCGACCGAGCGCCGGCGCTTCGAGGCCCCGGCGAGCAGCGACGTCCACAGCTCGCGCAGCACCGGCAGGCCCCACGTCTCACGCGGCCCCAGCAAACGCTCGAGCGTCTTGAAGAGCTGCTTGACGTCCTGCGGCTTCACCGGGAGCGGTTTGGTGCCGAAGACGCGGTCGATCTCGACGGTCGCGTCGGCGAAGCGGGCCGGCATCGCCTCGGTGACGCTGACGCCCTGGCTCTTCGCCGCGCCCTTGAGCTCGAACTCGAGCCGCCAGCGCTGCTCGCCGGCGACGCACGACAAGGCCAGCGTGCCCACCTCGGACAGCGTCGAGACGAGGTGCACCCCGATGGTCGAGCCCTTCGCGCCCGCGAGGATGGTGTGGATCGGCGGGAGCGGCTTGAAGATCTCGTCGTCGAGGGGCACCAGCGCGCCCGGCGCGTCGAGCCGGTCGGCCGTCGTCGAGAAGAGCTGGAACTGCACCGGGCGGCCCAGCGTGAGCTGAAAGGTGCGGTCCTTCAGCTCGACGGTCGCGCCTTCTTCGAGGCCCCGCGGCACGAGGCAGACGCCCTGCCGGCCGCCGGCGCCGTCCGAGACGAGGGCGTAGAAGGCCCGCGGGGCGCCGCCGCCGATCTTCTTGCCCAGCGCCCGGCGGGCCAGGCCCGAGTACGCCGCGCCGCGCGCCACCGCGAGATCGAGCGAGTCGTGCGGGAGCAGCGGCACCTGTGGCTGCGACGGGAAGAGCGCCGAGACCGCGCTCACGAGGGCGTCGGCGAGGGCGGGCGAGTTGAAGACGCCGCCGTTGAGCAGAATCGCGTCGGGGCGGGGCAACCCGCTGCCGCTGGCCTGGCCGAGCGCCTTGAGGCCCGCCTCGGCGTGGGCGCGCAAGAAGGCCACGAGGTGCCGGGTGATGGCGGGATCCTTCGCGTACGGCAGGCCCAGCTCCACCACGCCACCGCGCGGCGCCGAGGCCGGCGTGGCCTCGGGCGCGACCACCGGAAAGAAGCCCTGTACGACGGCGTCGAGCACTTCGGCGCGGCTCAAGGCCGACGAGAGCGTTCCGCCGATGAGCTTGCTGCCCTGGGCCACGATCGAGACCGCGTGCTGCTCGGCGCCGTTCACGGCGAGCACGGCTTCCTTCGCCGCGCGGGCCTGTTGCACCGCCTGCGCCCACTGCGCGGCCGTGAAGGTGCGCCCTTCTCCCAGCAGCTTCGTCTCGAGCCGCTTCGCCAGCGCGGCGTCCATGTTGTCGCCGCCGAGCAACAGGTGGTCACCCACCGCGAGCCGCTGCAGCGCCGGCCCCTCGGGCAGCATCGCCACCTGCACGAGCGAGAAGTCGGTGGTGCCGCCGCCGACGTCGACCACCAGCACGAGGCGTACGTTCGCCAGCGCCTTCGCCAGCGTGCTCCGGTGCCGCGCCGTGAAGTCGTAGAAGGCCGCCTGCGGCTCCTCGAGCAGGGTGAGCCGGGCGAGCGGGAAGCCGGCGTCACGCGCGGCCTGCAGCGTCAACGCGCGCGCGGCCTCGTCGAACGACGCGGGGATCGTCAGCACCACGTCCTGCTCGGCGAGCGGCGCGTCGGGGTGTGCCCGGTTCCACGCCTGCGCCAGGTGCGACAGCAGCTCGGCCTGCGCGGCCACCGGTGACAGCCGCGGAACGTCGGCGGGCGCGCCCCACGGGAGGATCGGCGCCTGGCGGTCGACCCCCGGGTGAATCAGCCACGACTTCGCCGAGGCCACCGCCCGGTGGGGCACGCGGCTGGCCTGCCAGCGCGCGAACTCGCCGGTGACGCGGGCGCCGTCGGTCCACGGCATCGACGTCGAGCCGGGCGGGAACTCACCCTCGAAGGGCAGGTAGACGACCGACGGGTAGAGCGGCCGTGACACCTGCTCGCCAGGCCGCGCCAACTGCGGCACCGGGAAGTCGACGATCGCAGCCGCGGCCCCTCCCTTCGGGTCGGTGAAGGCGACGGCGCAGTTCGAGGTGCCCAGATCGATGCCGATGATGAACGCCATCGGTGCTCCTTCTCAGGGCCCCTTCTCACGCACGTTGAGCTCGAGCTTCCAGCGGCCCTTGCCGTTCCGCTCGAGACAGCGCACCTCGAGTGCGCCGAGCTCGGTCACCGCGGCCTGCAGGTTGACCGGCACCAGCTGCCCGACGGCGTCGCCAGCGAGCGTCGTCTCGATGGGCACCAGCTCCTCGAGGTCGGCCGCGCGCTCGGCGTCTTCCACCATGGCGCCGACGACGTCGTCGCGGCGGGTCGACGACGAGAAGAACCGGAAGCGCGTGGCTTCACCCACCACCAGGCCGAACTCCTGCGGGGGTACGTCGGCCTGGGTGCCCTCTTCCATGCCGAAGGGCGCCACGCAGAGCGCCTTCACCGGAGGCACGTAGCCCGGCACGGCCAGCATCGCCGCCTCGACGCCCACGTAGTAGCTGCGCGCGGTGCCGCCCCGAATCCGAATGCCGTGGCCGCTCTTCACCCAGCCGTACGAGGCCGCGCCGCGGGCGACGGCGAGATCGAGATCGGCGCCGGGGAGCTCCTTCACCGCCGGCGCGCCGGCCTGCACCAGCCAGCCCGAGAGCACCTCGAGCACCCGCGCCTTGAGCGCCTGGGCCTTGAACACGCCGCCGTTGAAGAGCACCGTCGTCGGCTGCGCGAAGCCGGTCGAGAGCTGAAGCGACTGCGCCTGCCGCGACAGGAAGGCGGCCAGGTGCCGCGTGATGCCCGCGTCCTGCGCGTAGGGCAGCCCCACCTGGGCGAGGCCCGAGCGCCGCTGCGAGGCCGGCACGTCGGTCACCGCGCACTTCGGGAAGAAGCCGTCGGTGAGGAGCCGGGTCAGCTCGTCGCGCGTCACCTCGGCCTTGAGCGTGCCGCCGACCAGCGAGCTGCCGCGGCCGGGCACCGTCACCGGCGCCTTCTCGAGCGCGTCGTTCGAGAAGAGCTGCTCCTTGGCGACGCGGCATGACTGCGTCAGCGCCGCGAGCTGCCACGCGTCGAGCGTCTTGCCCTGGGCCTTGAAGCGCTCGTTCACCGCGAAGGCGAGCGCGAGATCCATGTTGTCGCCGCCGAGGAGAATGTGGTCGCCCACCGCGAGCCGCTCGAGCGACAGCTCGCCCGCGGCCTCGCCGACCCGCAGCAGCGAAAAGTCCGAGGTGCCACCGCCGACGTCGACGACGAGGAGCACGTCTCCGGCCTTCAGGTGCTCGCGCCAGCCGCGGCCCATCGCCTCGAGCCACGCGTAGACGGCGGCCTGCGGCTCTTCGAGCAGCGTCACCCGCTCGAGGCCTGCCTGCTCCGCCGCCTCGAGGGTGAGATCCTTCGCGGCGGCGTCGAACGAGGCAGGCACCGTGACGACGACCTGCTGCTCGGCCAGCGGCGCCTTCTTGCCGAACTGCTTGTTCCACGCGTGGGCGAGGTGCTCGAGCACCCGCGCGCCGGCCTCGACCGGAGACACCTTCGTCACGTCGGGCGGCGCCTGCCAGGGGAGGATCTTCGCGCGGCGGTCGACGCCCGGGTGGCTGAGCCACGACTTCGCCGAGGCCACCTGCCGCGTGGGCACCCTGGTGCCGTGCGTGCGCGCGAACTCGCCCACCACCGTGCGGCCGTCGCCCTTCCACGGGAGCGCCAGCGCGTCTTTGGGGAACTCGCCGTCGGCCGAGAGGTATAGGAACGAGGGGAGCAACTGCCGCTCCTCGGTCGTGCCCGGCGCCGTCACCTGCGCGATCGGGAGCACCGCCTGGTTCGGGCCGCGGCCTTCCTTCGCGTCCAGCGCCATCCACGAGAGGGCCGAGTGGGTGGTGCCGAGGTCGATGCCGATGGAATAGGTCGCGCTCACGGCAGCTCGACTTCAGCGGGGGCGATGACCTTCACGTCGACCGTCGTCGGCACCGCGGGCAGCTCGACCTTCGTGGCCTGCCAGCCGTGGTGCTTGAGGCTGCCCTTCCACGGGCCCTGGCCGGTGACGTTGCCGGTCAAGCGGAAACGGCTCGCGTCGAAGCCCGCGGGCACCGAGATGGTGGCGCCTTCGCTCTCGGTCACCACCGGCGTCAGCGCCAGGTACTGCGCGAGCACCTTCTTGCAGCCGGCGTGCACCACGCGTGAGGCCGCGCCGACGTCACCATCGGAGAACGAGGTGATGTCTTCCTGCAGGAAGTCGAGCAGCCGGCCCTCGCGCTGGAGCAGGCCCAGGAAGAAGAGGGCGGCCGCGTGCTGCTGCTCCGCCGTGAGCACCGGCGCCGGAGGGGGCGGCGGTGGCGGTTCGACCTTCGCCGGCAGGGCCCGCTCGGGCGCCGCGGAGGCCGGCAGCTCGCCTCCGAAGAGGACGGACAGGGCCAGTTTCAGTCTCGTGAAGAAGCTCATGGCGGCGCCCGTCGGGTAGCCGAAATCTTCCTCACATGCCAATGGTTTACACTTGCGCTAAGCCCTCACGCCGGAGGCTGTCCATGCGGGTTCTTCTGCTGCTCGTCGTCGCTTGTGGTGCCGCACCCGCGTTCGCTGCCGACGTGTACGTCAACGGCGTCAACGTCGAGGGGCTGGTGAACCAGACCTTCAGCAAGGTGAACGTCAGCATCGACGAGAAGGGCAACGTGCACATCGACGCGCCCGGGTACGCGGTGAAGAAGGTGACCATCGCCGCCGACAAGCCCACCGCCGCGGTGAAGGAAGAGGGCCTCATCACCAAGAAGTACTTCGTCGTCACCGAGCAGAACGTGCTCGGCCGCACCGAGTACGACGTCGACCTGTACATCAACGGCAAGTTCGTGCGCACGCTGCGCAGCGACGACGAGCAGATCGTCAGCGACATCACCCGGTACTTCGCGCCGGGGAAGAACCAGGTGCTGCTGCAGGCGCGCAAGGTGATGGCCAACAAGGACCAGCCGAAGTCCACCCGGGCCGACCATTTCTTCCGCGTGCTCATCGGCGAGGGCTCGATGACGGCCGATCAGGTGACCATCGAGCTGCCCCTCATCAAGTTCGAGCGCACCGCCGCCGACGCGAACGACGTGCGCCAGGAGTTCAGCGTCACCACGCGCTGAACGAGGAAAGACGCCACCCGTGTACACCATCGACGAGCGCCTCAAGGGTCTGCCTGCGGTCAAGGAGCAGGTCGTTCAGCTCTACCAGAGCCTCAACCAGCCGCACCTCGCCGTGCCTGGCCGGAGCGCGGGCCCGGCGACCGCCTACGTGCTGGGGCTGCGTGGCCCCAGCGGCTTCGCCGTCTTCGTGTACCTGTATCTGTCCGAGAGCGGTGAGTGCGCGGTGTACGTGCCCACCAACGGCACCGTGCCGGCCGACCGCTACCAGGCCGAAGAGGCCGAGGCGCTCGGCTTCGTCGAGTCGATGGGCTTCATCGTCGACAACTTGAACTTCCGCGGCCGCCCGCCCGACGAGCAGGAGTCCTTCATTCGCACGCTGCCGGTGTTCCAGCGCGAGCCGCCGCCGCCCTCGGCCGTGCCGGGTGTGCCGTTGTCGCCCGGCCTCGAGCCCGCGCCCGGCAAGCGGGGCACCGGGCAGAAGTCCGGCGTCGTGAACATCGGCAAGCTGTTCTCGGCGTTCTGCCTGTCGCTCGTCGTGTCGGGGTGCGCCCATTACGTCTCTCCGGAGGCGAGGGACCAGGCCCAGTCGAGCTACGAGCTGGCCGTGGGACTGCTCGCCCGCAACGCCCAGCAGGCCTTCACCGAGATCGACAAGGCCCTCGAGCTCAACCCGCGGCTCGCCGAGGCGTGGCACGTCAAGGGCATCCTCCTGCACCACTCGTTCGGAAAGCTCGAAGAGGCGAAGGTGGCCTACCTGAAGGCCATCGAGCTCAAGCAGCCCTTCAGCGAGGCCACCACCAACCTCGGCAACCTGTACATGGACATGAAGCGCTACGACGACGCCATCGGGCTGTACGATCAGGCGCTCAACGACGTGCTCTACGGCGCGCCCTTCATCGCGCAGGGGAACAAGGGCTGGGCGCTCTACAAGAAGGGCGACACGAAGAGCGCCATCGAGCAGCTGAAGGCCGCCGTCACCGTCAACCCGAAGTACTGCCTGGGGCACGCGCAGCTCGGGCAGATCTTCTCGGAGCAGGGCAACGACGAGGAGTCGTGCAAGTACTACGGCCGCTACGTCGACGCGTGCCCGCTGGCGGCCGACGCGCACCACCGCGTCGGGCTCTGCCAATTGAAGGCCGGCAAGCGCGAGGAGGCGCAGAAGAGCTTCGACACCTGCGTCGAGAAGTCGACCAACCTCGACCTGAAGGACCTGTGCCTCAAGCTCAAGGAGAAGGCCTGACGTGGAGGCGTCGTCGCGGCACGCGGCCGAACAGGCCCGCCTCGCCTTCGGTCAGTTCCTCGTGACGCAGCGCGAGCGGCGAGGCTTGTCCCGTCAGCAGGTGGTGGCGGTGACGAAGCTGCCCGCGCTGCTGGTCGGCGCCATCGAAGACGGTGAGGCCGAGAAGTGGCCCGAGCGCGTCTTCGTCGTCAACGCGCTCAAGACCTACGCCGGGGCGGTGGGGTTGCCGGTCGCCGAGGCCCTCGAGCGCTTCGAGGCGCTCCCCGACGTGCCGCGCGGCGACGGTTTCGACCCCGCGGCGCTCGAGGCCGGGCGGCGCCAGCAGGCCGTGACGGGGTTGTGGGGCGTGGCCGCCGTGCTGGCGGTCGCCGGGCTCTGGGCCTGGCTGTCGGTGGTGCGTGGGGTGGCCGAGGCGGTGGCGCGGTGACGTCGCCGTGATCCGGGTCGTCGACGAGGCGCTGGTGCTGTCGACCGTCGACTACGGCGAGGCCGATCGCATCGTGACGCTCTTCACCCGGGAGCGCGGCCGCGTCTCGGCCTTCGCCGCGGGCGCCCGCAAGTCGAAGCGGCGCTTCGCTGGAGCCCTCGAAGCTGGCACGCACCTGAAGGCCCATCTGGTCGAGCGGCGCGGAGACACCTTCCGCCTCGACGGCGTCGACGTGGTGCAGAGCTTCCACCACCTGCGCGACGATCTGCCGCGCATCGCCCGGCTGATGTACTGCCTCGAGCTGATTCGCGAGCTGACGCGCGACCACGAGCCACACGCCTCGCTCTTCGACACGCTGAAGGACTACCTGCGGCTGCTCGACGCGAAGCAGGCGGGCCCGACGTCGCTGCTGTTGTTCGAGCTCGACGCGCTTGCGCAGGCCGGCTTCATGCCGAACTTCTCGCCCTGCGCGCTGTGCGGCCAGCCGACGGGCCTGAGGCCGCGCTTCGACCCCGAGCACGGCGGGGTGGTGTGCTTCGCCTGCGCGCCGCGGGTGCCCAACGGCTTTCCCGTCTCGCCCGAGGTCGTCGACGCGCTCGCGAGGCTGCAGGCCGGAGCGCGTACGCCGATGGCGGCCGACCTCCGCGCGCGGGCCCGCGAGCTGCTCAACGTGTTCATCGCCCATCACCTCGGCCGCAAGCTCAAGTCGGTCGAGTTCATGGAGCAGGTGGGGGCCGATTGAGCGCGCGCCACGACGTCATCTGCCTCGGCGAGGCGCTCGTCGACTTCCTGCCCGACGCGCGCGGCCAACGGGTGCGCGACGTCACCCGGTGGACGCCGTGCCTCGGCGGCGCGCCGGCCAACGTGACGGTGGGCGTCTCCCGGCTGGGCGGCCGGGCGGCCCTGGTGGGCGTCACCGGCGACGACGAGTTCGGCTGGTTCCTCCACGAGCGGCTCGAGGCCGAGGGCGTCGACACCCGCTTCCTGCGGCACACGGCCGAAGGCAAGACGGGGCTGGGCTTCGTCTCGCTCACGCGCACCGGGGAGCGCTCGTTCACCTTCTACCGGGCGCGCGCGGCCGAGACGTTCCTCGACGAGCGCGACACGCAGGGCGCGCAGGCGGCCATCGCACGAGCGACGGTGCTGCACGTGGGCACCAACTCGCTGCTCCAGGCGAAGGCGCGCGCGGCCGTGCAGGCGGCGGTGCAGCGCAGCTTCGACGCGGGCCGCATCACCTCGTCAGACCCGAACCTGCGGCTCCACCTGTGGAAGGACCCGGCCGTGCTGCGCCGGCTGCTCCACCGGCTCGTGCCGCGCCTCGCGGTCGTGAAGCTCTCGGACGAAGAGATCGACTTCGTCACCGGCACGAAGGACGTCGACGGGGCGCTCCGCTGGCTCGAGGGCCGGGGCGTGGCGCTGGCCGTCGTGACGTTGGGAGCCCGCGGCGCGGCGGTGCGCTTTCGTGGCGTGACGCGTCGTGTGCCGGCGCCGAAGGTGCGCGTCGTCGACACGACGGGCGCGGGAGACGGGTTCACCTCGGGGCTGCTCACCGAGCTGTCGAGCGCCGTCGACACGCGCGCCCGCCTCGAGCGGCTGGCGGTCGACGACGTCGAGGGCTTTGCCCGGTTCGCCTGCCGTGTGGGTTCGCGGGCCGTGACGAAGCTGGGGGCGGTGGCCGGCCTGCCCACGCGCGAGGAGCTGTAGATGACGAGGGCCCCCCTTCTTCTCCTCGCGCTCGGAGGCTGCTGCATCAACCCGACGCCGCCACCTCCACCGCCACCGGTGGTTCCGAGTGAGGCCCCGGTGCGTCCAGGCCCCTCGCGGTTCCCCGACGCCGGCTTTCGTGCGCTCGTGCTGGACATCGCGGGCGAGTGGAGCCCGCTGGACTCGCGCGTGCGCATGGAGCGCGGCGTTCAAGGCGGCGGGCATCACCTGTCGCTCAAGTACGAGGTGCAGCTCTCGCCGCCGAACGAGTTCTTCGTGGTGACGCGGGTCGTGCGCGCGCGTGATGGCCTCGTAGTGGGGCGAGACGACACCAGCTTCCTGTCGACGTCGTGGGACGCGCTCGACGGTGGCGTGCAGGCGTCTCGCGGCGCGAACATCGTGCGCCTGTGTCCCGTACGGCGGGACGCGGGCATTCTCGGCGAGGCCCTCGTGCTCGAGTCGTACGGCTACGACGGCCCCTTTGGCGAGCGGCTCGTCGAAGCAGTGCAGCCGTTTCGCGTCGAGTGCCCCGGGTGTGAAGCCGACTGTGGAGGCTGAAGACATGGCGACGACGGCGCAGCAGCTCATCGAGGCTCTTGGCCTTCAGCGGCACCCCGAAGGTGGCTGGTACAAGGAGACGTTCCGTGACTCGCCGGGGCCGTCGGGCCGGGCGCACTCCACCGCCATCTACTTCCTGCTGCAGGCGGGCGAGCGCTCGCACTGGCACCGCGTCGACGCCGCCGAGGTGTGGCTCTTCCACGCCGGAGCGCCGCTCGAGCTGGGCCTGTCGGACGATGGCAAGCAGAACCGGACGGTGCGGCTGGGCCCCGACGTGCTGGCCGGCGAGCGGCCGCAGGCCGTGGTGCCACCCAACGCCTGGCAGTGCGCGAAGACGCTCGGCGACTACACGCTGGTGAGCTGCACGGTGGCGCCGGGCTTCGACTTCACGACGTTCGAGCTCGCGCCGCCGGGGTGGGCGCCGGGCTGACGCCCCGTCAGACCCGCACGAGCCCCGGCTGCTTCGCCACCAGCTGTCCGAAGACGAGATCGGCCTGCTTCTCGAGCACCGAGTTCGCCCGCAGCCGCATGTCGAGGTGGGTGAAGTCGACGCTGTCGAGGAGCTGGTCCTGGTTGAAGCACGAGAAGACGAAGGACTCCTTGCCGGTGCGCGGGTCGACGTGGCGCTGCAGACACTGGGCGCAGATCTCCTTCATCATGCACTGCATCGGCGAGTTGATGCTGCCGATGGC
>JALOQF010000577.1 GCA_025459425.1 Myxococcaceae bacterium
GAGGTGGAAGGGACTTCGGTGGCGAGCGGAGCCTTGAGGGTCTTCGGCCGACCGCGCGCCTCGACCGTCAGCGTGCGGGGCTTCGTCTCTGCCGGCCGGCGCTCTCCGGCGAGGGTGGACGAAGGAACCCGGAAGACGAACAGGCGCGTGGCGCCCTTGATCTGCTGCGGCGTCGTGGGGAGCGGCCCCGGAGCGGCTCCGGCGGCGTTCACCACGTAGTAGCCCCAGCCGAGCGAAGGCCCGCGGCTCAGCGTGACGCGATAGGTCTGCTTCTCGTCGAGGGGAATCTTCAGCGCGCCGGCCTTCGTGAGATCGACCCGGTGCCTCGACGCGTCGAGCTCGAAGCGCGCGGTGGGCCAGCGCACGGCGTCGGGCGGTGGCGGTGGGGGCGGGGGGGGCTCGACCTTCGCGGGCGGTGGCTCCGGCAGCGGTCGTGGCGGTGGCGGCGGCGGCACGGGCTCGAGCAGGGCGTCGATGACGAGGTGCTGGCCGCGCTTGAGCGGCACGTCGTTCGCCCAGGGGGTGAAGCCGTCGGCGACGACCTCGACCCGGTAGGTGACGGCGCCCGGCAACGAGCGCACCTGCATCGGCGTCTTGTCGTCGAGCGTGCGGCCATTGAGGCGCACCACCGCGCCGGGTGGCTTCGAGACGATCTCGAGCGTGCCGCGCGACAGCTTCACGGCGAGGAACACGGCGGCGAAGCCGACGAGCGCGGCGGCCAGGCCCAGCGTGAGCGCGCGGCCCCACGGCACCCCCGTCACCGCCGGCGCGTCGTCTTCGGGCCGGCGCGACGGGCGCAGCGCCTCGTCGGGCCGCATCGAGTCGGGCACGTGCATCGGCCGGGTGGGATCTTCTTCGTCGTCGTCATCTGCCGGGGCCGCGAGCAGCTCGGAGCGCAGGCCCACCTCCACCATCTCGGTGGGCACCTGCTCTTCGGGGTCCTCTCCCGGGGGCGGTGGCGCTTCGGGCCCGGGCTCGGGCACCGGCTCGCCCCGCTTCCACCGCTCGGTCCGGTTGACGAAGTCGCGGGGCAGCTGCACCGGGCGGCCCGACTTCACCAGCTCGGCCTCGAAGAGGAACTGCAGGAAGTGCGAGACGTCGCTCGGCGTGAAGTCGGGGTGGTGCACCGCGAGGTACCGCACGAGGTCCTGCTGGAACGCCTCGGCGCTCGGGTAGCGATCGTTCGCCTCGAGCGCCATCGCCTTGAGCACGATCGTCTCGAGCGCCTTCGGCAGCGCGGGGTTGAGCTCACTGGGCCGCGCGAACTGGCCGCGGACGATCTTCGTCAGCACCTCCATCATGCGGCCCTGGAAGGGCAGCTGGCCGGTGAGCAGCTCGTACAGCACGATGCCCGAGGCGAAGACGTCGGTGCGCGCGTCGAGGTCCTTCCCGCGGGCCTGCTCGGGCGCGAAGTAGGCGTACTTGCCCTTCACCGCGTTCGAGGTGGTGTCTTCCCGGCCGGCGTTGCGCGCGCGGGCGATGCCGAAGTCCACCAGCTTGACCTGCCCCTCGTAGCTGACGAGCACGTTCTGCGGAGACACGTCGCGGTGGACGATCTGCAGCGGCCGGCCCTTCTCGTCGAGCCGCGTGTGCGCGTAGTGCAGCCCCTTGAGCATCTCGGCCGTGAGGTAGGCGGCGAACTCGGGCGGCACCGTGGGAATGCCGAGCGCCCGCATGCGCTTGACCACCTTCGACAGGGGCTGGCCGTCGACCAGCTCCATGGCGAGGTACCAGTCGCCCTCGACGTCTCCGAAGTCGAAGACCTGCGCGATGTTGCCGTGCGAGAGGCCCATGACGATGCGGGCCTCGTTGGTGAACATCGCGATGAAGGCTCGGTTGGCGGCGTAGTGCGGGAGGATCTTCTTGATGACGACGGGCTTCACCACGCCGGCGGCGGGCGAGTAGCGGGCGCGGAAGATCTCGGCCATGCCGCCGGCGGCGATGCGCTCGAGCAGCTCGTACTTCCCGAACTGGTTGTCTGACGACGAGGACACGGCGGAGCGGGCCCGAACCGTATTCCCCATGGTGTCGCGAGTCGATCGGCATTCGAGCGGAGCCGGGTATGCTGGCCGACGTGCGAACCCTCTTTCTGTGTGCCTGGCTCGGTGCAGGCGTGTCGGTGGCGCAGCCGGTCGTGCTGCTGTTTCCGGCCATCGGCACCACGAGCCAGGTGACGCTCTCGGGCCGGGTGCTGAAGAGCGGGCCGTCGGGCGGTAGCTCGACGGTGTCGAAGAACCTGCGGCGGCTCACCACCAGCAACTGGGAAGGCGCGTCGGTCGAGGTGCGGTTCGCCGAGCAGCAGGCGAGCGTGACGAGCGGGCACGACGGCAACTTCGAGGCGACGTTCAGCGCGGGGAAGACGCCCTTTCCCCCGGGCCTCACCACCGCCGAGGCCTTCGTGAAGGGCGCCGAGCCCGGGCGCGCCACCGTCGACGTGATGGCCCCCGACGCGCCGTTCTTCGTCATCAGCGACTTCGACGACACGGTGGCGGTGACGAACGTGCTCGACAAGCCGAAGTTCGTGAAGACGGTCTTCGGCCAGGACGAGCTGACGCAGCCGGTGGTCGAGGGCATGGCGCCGTTCTACCGGTGCTTGAGAGATCAGCCGGCCCGGCCCGTGTTCGCGCTCGTGAGCGGCTCTCCGGTGCAATACACGGCGCGCGTCACGCGCTTCCTGCAGAAGCACGACTTTCCCGTGTTCGGTCAGTACCTGCGCGATCTCGGGCCCTCGACGCTGTCGGACTACAAGCAGCCCGTCATTCGCGCGCTGCTCAAGTCGGTGCCGGGGCCCGTGGTGCTCATCGGAGACTCCGGCGAGAAGGACCCCGAGGTGTACGCGCAGATCCGCGCCGAGTTCCCCGATCGCGTGAAGGCCATCTTCATTCGTGACGCCGGGCGCGCCGACGACGCCAGCCGCTTTCCGCAGATGACGGTGTTCTCGCACCCGCGGGACGCGGTTGAGGTGGCGGTGGGGCAGGGGCTCATCTCGAAGGCGTGCGCGGCGTCGCTCGGTGGCGCCGCTGGAGGGCGGTGACCATGCGCGGAGCGATGCTGGGGCTGCTGCTGGCGGTGGTGGGCTGTCGCTCCGGTTCGTCGGCTTCGGTGGACGCCGGGCCGAAGCGACCGGTCGAGCGGCTCGAGCCGCTCGAGCGCGTGGTGGCGAGCCCATCGGACGCGTCGGTCGAGGACGAGCGAGAGGCCATCTTCCGCATCGTGCCGTTGCCGGTGGTGGG
>JALOQF010000578.1 GCA_025459425.1 Myxococcaceae bacterium
AAGGCCGCGACCGACGAGGCCGTCGCGCGGGGCGCCTACGGCGTGCCCACCTTCTTCCTCGGTGACGAGATGTTCGTGGGGAACGATCGCCTCGACTTCGTCGCGCGGCGCCTCGCGCGCCCTCGAGCAGGCTGACGGGAAGGACGCCGTCGTCCCCGCGTCGAATGCGGACGCAGCGCCCGCGGGCCCCGCGATGGCCCCGGGGCTGCCCACTTCCAGCCGAGAAGAAGGGGACGCCGCGCCTCGCTGGGCGGCGAAGGACGCTCGAGTCACGAGTACGTCTTCACGCCGGCCTGCACGTCGTAACGTGCGAGCGTCTTGCGCCCGCCGGTGCGATCGGCCGTCGGCAACGTCACCAGCTCCCAGTCGGGCAGCACCAGCGCTGTCAGCCCGTGCCCGTAGACCGCGCCGGTGTCGAGGCCCACGGCCCACTCGGTCACCAGGGGCCTGTCGAGCACCGAGTGGCCGAAGAGAATCCGCTCCGGGCCCTGCCAGAAGTTCGTCCAGAAGCGGTGGCCTGCGGGCGCCTTCGACGGCCAGTACGACTTCGTGGCTGGCGGGTCGATGTGCTGCAGGTGCAGCAGGTGGTGCGCTGACTGCTGCTCGAGCGGCACGCCAGGGAAGCAGCCCGCGTGCACGACGGCGGCGCCGTACTCCGGGAGCCTCAGGAAGAGCGGCAGGCCGGCGAAGAACGCGTAGTGGCGCTCGTCGAGCGCGTCGCGGGTGGCGCGGTGATCGGGCGTCAGCGCCTCGGCGGCGCGGCGCCGCTGCTGCAGGTGCTTCTCTTCGTGGTTGCCCAGCACGGCCTCATGGCGCATCGCGAGCTCGACGCACTCACGCGGCTTCGGGCCACGATCGACGAGATCGCCCGCGAAGATGACGCGGTCGCTCGTGCTCACCGCGAGCCGGTCGAGCAGCGCCACCGCCTCGTCGAAGCAGCCGTGCAGATCTCCGATGACGATGGTGCGCTTCACGACGATTCCCTCCGACGTGCGTCGGCCATGATGAAAGGGGAGGTAGGTCGCTGGCGCACCGGAGCGCTCAGGGTAACCTGCCTTCCTTGCCGGGCGTCGACGCCGTCGCAATCCAACGCCTGACGAGTGCCGAAAGGGGGGCAACGTGGCGCGTGAGATCGTCCTCGAGCAGGTGGTGCAGTGCGAGAGCGACCTGAGCGCCATCTGGAAGGGTCTGTCGGACACCGACTGGGTCAACCGGGCGATGGGCAACGAGCGGCTCAAGGTCGAACCGGCGACGTCTCCGCAGAGCGCGGCCCGCTACCTGGTGAAGACGCGCCTCGGCGGCTTCGAGGTCGCGTGGACGGAGCGGCCCTACGAGTTCGACTTCATGCGCTCGCTCAAGGTGCGTCGCGACATGGTGTCCGGCCCGGTCGAGCGGCTCGACGTCGGCTACTTCACCGAGGCGCGGGGCGCGAACAGCACGGTGCGGGTGCGCCTGTCGTTGTGGCCCCGCAGCAGCCTGATGGCGCCGGTCGTTCGCTTGTCGGCCAGCATGACGCTCAACAAGCTGGTGGCGGCCATCGGCACGCTCGACCAGGCGTTGCTCGACGCGCGCGGGGGCCGGCCGCTGCTGCTCCCGCCGGCGCACCCCGTGAACCGCGAGCGGCTCGAGCGAGCGGCGGTCGCGCTCGACGAGTCGGGCCAGGGCGCGCTCGGCCGCCGGCTGGTCGACTTCGTGGCGACGGCGCCGGACGATCACGTCATGCGCATGCGGCCCTACGAGCTGGCGGACGAATGGGGAGCGGACCGTCGCGCGCTGCTGTGTGCGTGTCTGCTCGGAGTGCGGGCGGGCCTGCTCCAGCTGCGCTGGGAGGTCGTCTGCCCGAGCTGCCGAACGGGCTCGGAGGCGGCCGATTCGCTGAGCGAGCTGTCGACGCACGGCGGCTGTCAGCTCTGTGACATCCGCTTCGGGCTCGAGCTCGATCAGGCGCTCGAGGTCACCTTCCGCCCGCTCGAGGCGATTCGCCACCTCGAGGTGGGGCCGTTCTGTGTCGGCAGTCCCGGGCGCATGCCCCACGTGGTGAGCCAGGCGATCGTCTCTCCGGCGGGGCGGGCGGTGCTCACGGTGCCGGACGAGGTCGGGCTCTTCCGGCTGTTCCTCCGCGGTGGCACGGTGGCGCTCGTCCAGTCCGAAGCGGGCGCCGCGACGTCGGTCGAGCTGTCCGACGGCCGTTGGCCGGAGCGGCTGACCGTCGCTCCCTCGGCCACCATCGCGGTCTCGGCGTCCGACTCGGCGCCGGAGCGGCACGTCAAGCTCGAGCGCGCGGCGTGGACGAACCTCGCGGCCACCGCGCGTGACGTGATGCTGTTGCCGCTGTTTCGACGCGAGTTCTCGGCGCAGGTGCTGCGGCCCGGGCTGTCACTCCAGGTGCAGCGCATCGCGCTCGTGTTCTCGGACCTGGTGGGCTCGACGGATCTCTACACGCACGCGGGTGACGCCGAGGCGTTTCGGTTCGTGCAGGCGCACTTCGAGGTGTTGACCCGCGCCATCGAGCGGCACGGCGGCGTGGTGGTGAAGACGATGGGCGACGCGGTGATGGCGGTGTTCCCCGACGAGCTGGCGGGCGTCGCCGGTGCGCGCGACATGCTCACCGACTTCGAGACCTTCCGACTGGGCGATGCGCTCGGGGAGCGCACGTCGCTCAAGGTGGGCGTGCACGGTGGCCCGGGGTTCGTGGCGACGGCGAACAAGGTGCTCGACTACTTTGGCCAGACCGTGAACGTCGCTGCGCGCCTCCAGGGCGAGGCGAAGGCCGGCCAGCTCGTGGTGGCCGAGTCGGTGGCCAACGAGGCCGTCGCGAACGGGCTGGTGGCGGCCGCGCAGATCACCGAGCGCTACCCTGCGCGGCTGAAAGGGGTCGAGGCTCCGATGCCTGTCGTTCGCGTGCAGGTCTGCGCGCGGCCGGCGGCGGTGCGCGCCACGGGGTGATGGCCCGCCAGGGAATGCCTTGGAGGCAACTCAGGAGCTCAGCCGGGTGCGGGCACGGGGCTCGTGACACCCGCCACGGGCAGCAGGCTGAGCGCGGACTGCACGGCGGCTCCACGGGTCGTGCGAGTTCGGGCAGCGGACTGAGCGCGGACTACACGCGGCTCCACGGGTCGCGCGAGTTCGGGCAGCGGGCTGAGCGCGGACTACACGCGGCTCCACGGGTCGCGCGAGTTCGGGCAGCGGGCTGAGCGCGGACTGCACGCGGCTCCACGGGTCGTGAGGAGG
>JALOQF010000222.1 GCA_025459425.1 Myxococcaceae bacterium
CAGTGCCCGGCGCCGTGAAGTGCCGCCCGATGCGCGCCAGGTACAGCACGTCGATGTCCACCAGGAAGAAGAAGAGCAGCTTCGAGAAGAACCCGAACGCGTACGACAGCACCACGAAGATGATGAGGAACGTCACGTCCACCGACAGCACCACGCTCCCGTCGACGCCGCGCCCCTGGCTCGCTTCGTCCAGCACGTACCAGTTGAAGACCCAGTTGAACGAGAACGTCGTCAGCAGCGTGCCGCCCAGCGTGTTCTTGTTCGCCAGCGACATCACGCCCGCCAGGAACTGACAGCCCGCGCCGAACAGCAGGCAGAACCACGACGCCGTCTTCATCATCGTCGCCACCTTCGCCGGCTCCGTCGGCAGCCACCCGAAGGCGATGGGCACCAGCGCCGCGCACCCGATGGAGAGCCCCAACAGGCCAAGCGGCGTCGGCTCTCCGAACGGCATCGGCGGAGCGTTGGGCGCAGGAGCAGGTCCAGACATGGCTGATTTCCTTGGAATGGGCCGGAAAAACCGGCGCGCGCATATGGGATTTCGCGGCCATGCACAACCGGCGGGGGTAGACACAGGTGGGACAGGGTGGTACCCGCCCCCACCATGAACAAGCACCTCGGGGTGGTGGTGGCCGTACTGCTGGCTGGCTGTGGCGTGAGTGACGTCGACGTCACCGAGCCGACGGAAGGCGCCGACGCGACGGCGGAAGAGACGGGCGAGCTGTCGACGCGCTCCAACTCGTACATCGTCTTCCGGCGCGACTACCGCCGCTGCATCTCGCCGATGTGCGGCGGGTACTGGGTGCGCGACGTCAACCGCAAGACGCTGCGGGAAGAGTACGTGAGCGGCTTCGACTTCACGCCGTCGGGCCTCACCGAAGAGACGCAAGCCAAGGTGACGGACGCCCGCGAAGGCGAAGTCGTGCTGCGCGGCCGGCTGGGCCCCCTCGAGACGCGCTTCAACACGCGCACGTTCCTGGTGGCCGAGGCCTTCCGCGGCATGCCGGGCGTCACCGTGGCGTCGACCGACACGTTCTATACCGTCGAGGGAGCGCCCGAGATTCGCTGCATCACCGCGCCGTGCCCCGACCTGCGGGCGAAGCGAATCCACTCCAGCGCCACCACGCCGTTCCACGACGTCGACGTGGCCCGCGCCGCGAAGGTGAACGTCGACCGCGCGTGGATGAAGGACCGCGTCACCGGCCACGGCGCCGTCGTCGCCGCGCGCTTCGTCACCCGCGGCCGCGAGCAGGTGCTCGACGTCGGCCAGGTCTTCATGCGCCTGCCGGAGCCCTTCCAGTCGTGCCCGCGCGTGTCGATTCAGCAGTGCGCCGCCGGCTACACGCTGTCGTGGGTGCGCGACACCAACCGCTGCCTCATGCCGGCCGGCTGCGTGCCCACCGTCACCTGCCCGCAGATTCGCCCGTACTGCGAGGCCGACTACGCGGCGATGTCGTGGAACGCCGGCACCCGCGCCTGCGCCCGCTTCGCGTGCGACCCGCAGTGGGTGATGAACTGACGACTCCTCGTTTTCTTTTCCAGCGCGCGACCGTTCGGCTCGACGCCTCGGAGCGCGACGTGCGCGGTGACGTCACGCTCGAGCTCGCGGCTGAGCGTCTGGCCGTCGCTGCCGGTGACGGGCGCCTGCGCGCACTCGTTCGGTGGAAAGGTGACGATGCTGCTGGCCGAGCGCGTCGACGGGCTCGAGCACGACTCGGGGCCGCGCGCACGCACCGACTTCCGCGGCTCGGAGCTGACGATGATGGTGCCGCGGCCCTGTGAGGCTGCGGGCCGACCGCCCTGCCGTGCTCAGCAGCGGGCCAACCGGTCCATCGACTCGAGCGTGCGCGCTGCCTCTTCCACCATCACGATGACGACGTGCCCGCCACCGTCTCCGGCGCGCACGTGGACGCAGTGGCCGCGCACGACGTGCTCCGCGCGGCTCCAGCCGAACGACACCGTCACCTCGACCGCCGTGTTCAGCGACACCGGCCGGCTCGTCGAGAAGGACAGCGCGCCGCGCGCGAGCTCCTCGCTGCGGGCCTTCACGTACTCCGCCGCGGTCGCGAAGGTGCGCCGATGCCCGGCCGGCACTTCTGGAACGACCGACATCCCGCGCGCGCGCTGCTCCCGGTCGATGAGCTGCCGCATCGCCGCGCCATCACCTACCAGCCGCACCCCGAAGCCATGGCGCTCGACCGACCGCAGCTCGGGCGGCACCACCACGTGCCGCACCACCTCACCCACCATCTCGGGCGAAGCCGCTGACGTCGTCTCGAGCTTCACCACCAGCCGGGTCCCCAGCTTCGGCAGGTGCGAGGCCGTGATGAAGAGCCCCGTCGCGCTGATGTCCTGGGTGAAGCCCGCCTGCGTCGGCGCCTGCGGGCCGAAGAGGGCTTTCCACCGCCGGGGCATTCGGGTCGCGGCGCGCTGATCCATTCCCCCGTGCTTTTCACGCGCCGTGCCCCGGCCGACCGTCAGCGATGACGCGCGGTTGATGGGCCGATGCCATCACTCTGATGTCGAGAGGTGTCACCACGACTGGAGCGCGGCGGCTCCACTTCAATGCAGATGAAACGAGCGGCTCACCACGTCAGCGCGGTGCCGACGCCGAGGCCGGCCGCGATGACGCCGGCACCGATGGCGGCGCCCGTGAGCCCGTTGGCCGTCGAGGCGAGGGCCTGGGCCTCGGCGGCCGTGTACATCGAGAGCTTCACGTTGCCCGGGCCCTGCGTCGTCATGCCGAGCTGGTTCGACGTCGACGCGGCGGCGATGGCCAGCACGACGGTGCCGACGACGGCGACGCCTGCGCCGACGAGCAGCACCTTCGGGAGCACCTTGCCCGAGGGCGTCGGCTCCGGCGTGGCCGTCACCAGCGGTGGGTCGAGCGGGGGCGGCGGCGGTGGGTCGAGCTTCGCCACCATGGGCGCGTCGGTGGGCTTCATCGACTTCGAGAGGCGGCCAGCGAAGCGGGCGGCGGGCTCCGACACGTCTCCATTCGTCTCGTCGAGCCACTCTTCGCGGGCCCCCGCGGTGCCGGCCTTCACGTCGATGGCTTCGAGCACCCACGCGCGGTCGCGGCCGAGCTTCGTCACCGACACCGTCACCAGCCACGACGTGTTCAGCCTGGTGCCCAGCGCGGCGAGGCAGGCCGGCTTTCCACCACAGCTCGTCGCCTCGGCGGCGCCCGCGGCCTTGAGCCGCTTGCTGGTCTCTTCGGCGGTGAGGGCCACCACGCCGGCGCGCTGCAGCTCGGCATCGACGGTGATGAGGGCCTTGCGCAGCTCGTCGTTCGGCAGGCCCTGTCGGCTCAGCACCAACAGCCCTGCGGGGTCGGCCTGCAGCACGGACAACACCACGGTGGCGGCGAGCATCGACATGGGGGCTCCATGATGGCACGGCGCTCGGCCAGCGCCAGCGTCGCCAGCGCGCCGTTTACCGCTCGAGGGCGCTGAGGCTCTCCGAGAAGTCCTGCCGCGCGTCCTCGTCGAGGGGCTGCGTCAGCTTCGGCGCCAGCTTCTTCTCGAGGATGAGGCGCTTGGAGGCATCGGTGAGGCGCCCGCGCAGCTTCTCGACCCGGGCCGCGAGCTCGTCCTGCGTCGGGACCCGGCGGATGGTGGTCGGCCGGGCCACGGGGGTCGGCGGCTTCTTCTCGGCGGGCTTGTCGACCTTCGTCGGCGGAGGCGTGGCCGCGGCGGGCGTGGCCTCGACGGGTGGAGTGGTCGGCGCGACCGCGGGCACCGGCACCGGCGCAAGGGCCGTGGTGGTGGTGGACGGCGGCGGTGGCGTCGCCGTCGGGGTCGGCTTCGGGGGCGGCGTGCTCTCGACGTCGGGCCGCACGTCGACGATTTCGGTCGTCGTGCGACCGCTCATCACGAAGGCGCCGGCGCCGATGATGACGAGCAGCAGGCCCGCTGCGACGAGGAGCGGCAGCTTCGAGCGGGGCGCAGGCAAGGTGCCGTGGTCTTTGCGCGTCACCACCACTTCGGCTTCACGCTCCACCGCCCGCTTCACGACCGCGGTGGTGGCGGCGGTGTGGCGGACCGTCTCGAGCACCTCGGGCTCGGTCGGCCTCATGGTGTCGCGGCGCTTGTTCGGCGTCGGGCCCACCTGCTGGAGCGACATGGCCGTCTCGGCCGTGCCCACCTCCTCTCTGCTCGAGTCGGGCATCAGCGCCACCCTCGTGCGGTCGGACGCGGGCCTTTCCTGCGACGCGGGAGCGGCGCTCTCTTTCGCAACCTTCTGCGACGGGCGCACGAAGGTGGCCTCGAAGCCCGCGGGCGTGGCGGGCGCTGGCCGCACCTGCGAGGGGCGGGGGCTCTGCGGGGCTGCCGGCGCACGGCCCGAGAGCTGCTTGAGGAGCGCGCGCACCGGCTCGAGCGTCTGGGGCCGCTGGGCCGCTTCCTTCGCCATCATCTGCGCGACGAGGTCGGACAGCTCCACGGGAATCGATGGGTCGAGGTCGGCGAGGCGCGGCACCGGGGCCGTCAGGTGCTGCATCACGAGGTCGACCGACGAGCCCGCGGTGAAGGGCAGCCGGCCTGCGAGCAGCTCGAAGGCGAGCACGCCGAGCGCGTAGATGTCGGTGCGGGCGTCGGTGGGCTGCGCGCGCGCTTGCTCGGGCGCCATGTAGTCCGGCGTGCCGACGATGAGTGACGCCGACGTCATCGTCGACGACGAGACGCCCGGCGCGGTGCGCTTGGCGAGGCCGAAGTCGAGCAGCTTCAAGAAGCGCTCGCCGTCGTCGTCGCGGCAGAGGAAGAGGTTCGACGGCTTGAGGTCGCGGTGCACGATGCCGGCCTTGTGCGCCGCGAAGAGCGGGCCCGTCGCCTCGAGCAGGAGCGCGATGGCCTCGGCCTGCGAGAGCTGCCCCTGGCGTGACAGCAGGTCGTGCACCGTCTCGCCGTGGAGCAGCTCCATCACCAGGTACGGTCGGCCGTCGGGGGTGAGGCCATGCGCGTGAATGTCGACGATGCCCCGGTGGCGAACGGCGTTGACGGCCTGGGCTTCGGCGAGCACCCGCCGCACGAGCATCTGGTCGCCCGAGAACTCGGGCTTGATGACCTTGATGGCGACGCGCTTGTTGATGACGGTGTGCAGGCCCTCGTACACGACGCCCATGCCGCCTTCGCCGAGCGGGCCGACGACCTGGTAGTCGCCCAGCTTCGCGCCGAGCAGCGGGTCACGAACCGTGGTGGTGTCGAGTGTGGAATCAGCTGACATGCGCGAACGCGTCACAGGTTACCCCGACCGATGCACCATCGCGAAGGTTGACGCATCGGTTCGGGTTTCGGTTGCCAGTTCAGTCGGTGGCCGGAACGCCACGCGGGTGATTGCGGCATGATGCAGGCCCGCCACGTCGAGAACCGAGGGGGAGCATTCGTGATGCGAAGCGTGTGGGTGTTTGCAGGCGTCTCGCTGTGGGCCGCGGCGTGCGTCGCACCGCCTGACGACGCGCTCTACCGCTGCGCGCCCGATGACAGCTGCCCCTCGTCGCGTCAGGTCTGCCGCGTCATCGAGGGCGAGAAGTACTGCGTGCTCATCGAGGGGATGACGGGCGGCGGGATGGCGGGTGGATCAGCCGGAGGGCCGTTCGCTGGTGGCGCTGCGGCTGGTGGGATGAGTGGAGGTGGGACGAGCGGAGGCGTGGCAGGTGGTTCTGCGGGCGGGAGCGCTGGTGGTTCTGCGGGCGGGAGCGCTGGTGGTTCTGCGGGCGGGAGCGCTGGTGGTTCTGCAGGTGGGAGCGCTGGAGGCTCTGCTGGCGGCAGCGCTGGTGGTTCTGCCGGTGGGAGCGCTGGTGGTTCTGCCGGTGGGAGCGCTGGTGGTTCTGCCGGTGGGAGCGCAGGTGGTTCTGCCGGTGGGAGCGCAGGTGGCTCCGCTGGCGGAAGCGCCGGTGGCTCTGCCGGTGGGAGCGCTGGAGGCTCTGCAGGTGGAAGCGCTGGTGGCTCCGCCGGTGGGAGCGCAGGTGGCTCCGCTGGCGGAAGCGCCGGTGGCTCTGCCGGTGGGAGCGCTGGAGGCTCCGCTGGCGGAAGCGCTGGTGGCTCTGCCGGTGGGAGCGCTGGAGGCTCTGCGGGAGGAAGCGCTGGAGGCGCAGCGGGCGGAAGCGCCGGTGGCTCCGCGGGCGGCATGGGCGGCTTCGACGGAGGCAATCCTCCGCTCGTGACGTGGCCCCTGACGGGTCGCCGCTTCGTCGGCATCGCGCGCACTGACCTCGCCCCGCCTGGTCGCTTCGCCACGGTGAGTGAGCCGCTCGACGGAGGCCAGTCGTTCATCGAGTCGTGGACGGCCGTCGGGGGGCCAGGCCCGAACGTGCGCACCACGACGTGGGCCTCGGGCCTGCGCGTTCAAGCCATCGCCAGCACGGGGGGCACCACCGCCATCGCCGGGCTCGTGCAGGCCGCGAGCACTTCCACGCTTCAGCTCGAGTTCGTCAACCCCACCATGAACTTCTCGTCCGTTTCAACGCAGGTCCTCGAGTCGAGCCCGTTCCCCGGGCGCGTCGCGCGCCTGCGCGGGTTGTCATCGACCGGTGTCGCTCCCATGGTCGTGCTCACCGATGGCGAGAGCGGCGTGGGCTACCGGGTGAAGGTGCGGCGGTTCGACTCGGGCTCGTTGACCTTCGGCCAGCAGCTGTTCGAGACGAACATGGCCGGGAGCGCTTTCGGTGACGACGTCGTCGAGCTCCCATCTGGCAACCTCATGAGCGGCTGGCTCATGGTGGCAGGGCGCGCCAATGGAGCGCCGGCTTATGCGAGCTCTCCGGGAAGCAACTCGAACCTGGTGGTGATGCCTCGCCTCGCCTGGTCGAGCTTCCCGCTCAGCACCGCGGCCATCAACTCGGCGCCCCCGGGGGGCATCGTCGACCTGTTCACCGGCAGCACGCCCAACTTCACGGGGCCCATTCGCGTCTCCTTCGACGGCACGACCTTCCTCTTCGTCGCCGGGCAGGCTGGCATGGGGAACACGCTGCGCGTCGAGCGGTATACCTATCCCACGTTCACGCTCGACTCGGCGCTCGCGTCGAGTGGGCCCATGACCGTCGTCGACCTCATCCGCGGACCGACGGGGGTGCTGCTGCTCGGGTCCATCGACGGACCGAGCACGTTCGGCGGGGTGACGATTCCGTGGCTCGCCAACACCGGCAGCAACGTGGTCGTCATCGCGATGAATGCCAACCAGATCACCTCGGTGCGCACCTGGAACCTGCCGGGACATCAGCGCCCCGTGGCCTTCGAGCACGCCGCCGGGACGCTCGCCATCCTCGTGCACGAGGGCCCGAACGCGTCGCTGTGGAGAACGCCGGTACCGTGAGCGCGCTCACAGCTCGAGGCGCTTCGTCGTCACCTGGAGGACGACGCCGACGCCCTGCAGCACCCGCTGCCGATGGAGGTGCCCGTCTCGTCCCGCCGTCTCGTCGCCACCGGCCTGGGCTTCTCCCTGCCCGCCGGCACCGCCGTGCAACCACGGCTCGCGCGAGGCACCGAGCGGCCGAACCCGGGACTCCCAGGTGCTGGGTCAGCGACACAGACCGTAGGCGAGCACTATGCCGTCATTCGTGCTCGAGCTGGAAGGTTCGACGGCTGAGCAGATCAGCCCGGCCGGAGTTCAGCCGCACGACGCAGGTACTCATCGAAGAGTGGAACCGTGAACGCGATGAGCCCGTGTTGAGGGCTGTAGATCATCCCCTTCTTGATCAGACCATCGCGAACGGGCCCAGTTGCAGTCACGGTCTTCCCAAGCGAGGTCGAGACGTCGCTCGACTTGTGTGGCCCTGGCCCGAGGGTCGCCATCGAGTTGAGGTACTCGAGCTCTTTGGGCGTGAGTCGGTCACGACGGACCTTGAAGAACCCGGCATCGAGCCGTTCGATCGCGGCCTTTCCGGCAAGCACCACGTCAGCCTCCGTGATGGGCGAACTCGAGGCGGCGTTCCACGCCTGGTAGCCCCACTCCTGGAGGAAGAACGGGTAACCCTTCGTCGTTCGAACGATGTGCCTGAGCGCTGCTGTTTCGATGGTGATTCCAGCCTTCGCGAGTGGCGCTTCGATGGCTTCTGACGCGGCGGTCTCGGTGAGCGGGCCGACGTTCGGAAAGTCGAATAAGCGCTCGGCGTAGGACTTCGCGTTGCCTGCCAGACCCGCGAGCAACGGCAGGCCTGCTCCGACGAGCAGAAAGGGCAGGCCCTTCTGGCCAAGCTTGTGAGTTGCGACGATGAGGGCGCTCAGGTCGTCCGCGGTGAGATACTGCACCTCGTCGATGAGCAGGACGACGGCCTTCTGATCCGCCTGAGCCGCCTGAACGACTGCCTCGAGCATCTCTGGAAGATCGTGCTCGAGGTTGCCTGAGTCGGCGACGCCAGGCGCACTCACACTGACTTCGACATCGCCGTGCTTGACCTTGAAAGCGCCCGCAAAGCCCCGGAGCACCGCGAGCCCACGTCGTGCGTACGCCAGCGCTTGCTGCGAACTGCTCAGCGCAAGCAAAGCCCGTCGAAGCTCTGGAACGAGCATTTCGGCGAGGCCACGGCCTTCGGGCGCTTCGAGGCTGAGCGCAAACACACCGGATTGACGGGCATGCTCGCCAATTCGGTTCAGCAGCACGGTCTTACCGACGCCTCGGAGGCCAAGCAGGAGCATGCTTTTGCCCAGCCCTCTTCGCGCTCGTGCGACGGCCACTTCGGCGTCCTGTATGATTCCGCTTCGACCAGCGAGCTCTGGAGGCGGGGTTCCTGCTCCTGGCGCGAAGGGGTTGTCGGCGGCGTTCATCAGTCCCCTCTAGCGACTTCTACGAGTTTATAGCAAGTTACGACGGTCTTAAGACATGCCGACGCAGGTTCCTATAAACGGGCAGAGCTGAATGGTACCAAGGTGTTGAGCGGCGCTCGCGCACGACGAACATGTCCGGAGCGCCTTCGGCGACGACGTGGTTGAACTCTCAACTGGAACGTCATGAGCGGCTGCCTGACGGTGGCAGGGCGCGCCAACGGCGTGCTCACAGCTTGAGGCGCTTCGTCGTCACCTGTCCGGACTTCATCTCGACCTCGATGGTGGTCGACACCTTCTGCTCGTCGTTCACCAGGCGCAGGCGGTGCGTCCCGGGCGGGAGCGGGACGTTCACCAGGGGCGTCTCGCCGAGGTTCTTCGCCCCGAAGTAGACGATGCTCCAGGGCGTCGTCTGCAGGGACAAGAGGCCCGGCTTCTTCTTCGCGACGGGTCGAGCGGCGCCGGCCTTCGTGGCCGGGGTGGGCCGACCGTCTTCCCCAGCGCCGAGGTCGAGCCCCTCGAAGCCTGCGTCGGCCGGGAGCGTCGGGGCCGGCTCGGGTTCGACGGTGATGACGGGCTCCGACGGGGGCACCTCGAGCGTCGCCACGACCGTGGGCGCAGGTGGCGGCGGTGCGACGGGCTCGACCCTCGGCGCGTCGAGGGTTCTCACCACGAGGCCGCCGGCGAGCGCGGCCCCGAGCAACCCCAGCACCACGAGGCCGACCACGACGGGCCGGGGCTTCACCCCGCGACGCATCGCCGGGTCGAGGGGCTTGCTCTGGCTCTGGAACGACGAGGGCGTCGAGCTCGTCAGCAGCCCCATCGCCGGCCGCTCCTCGGGCGGGAAGCACGCCGTCATGTACTTCTTGAGCGCCTCGGTGGTGGGCAACGAATCGGTCCCCTCGTTGAGCGCCGCCGTCAGCGCGTCGCGCACCGCCGTCATCGTCGGGAACCGCCGCTCGCGGTCGCGCTCGAGCATGCGCGCGATGATGGCGTCGAGACTCTCGGGCAGCTCGGGCAGCCGGCTCCGCGCGCGGGGCAGCGGCTCGACGCTCGTCGCCACCTCGCGGAAGAGGTCCATCTCCTTCAGGTTGCCGTACAGCCGCGTGTGCGTGGCCAGCTCGAAGAGCGTCGCGCCGAGCGAGAACTGATCAGCTCGCGAGTCGAGCGGCTCGCCGCGCGCCTGCTCCGGTGGCATGTACGCCATCTTCCCGCGCAGCTGCCCCGTCTCGGTGTGCACGGTGCGCGTGGCCGCCTTGGCGATGCCGAAGTCGACCAGCTTCACCACGCCCTCGTACGTCACCATCACGTTCTGCGGCGACACGTCGCGGTGAATGATGCCCAGCGGCTGCCCCTGCTCGTCGTGCTTGCCGTGCGCGTAGGCGAGCGCCTCGGCGGTGTCGCGCGCGATGAGCATCGCGAGCTCGAGCGGGAGCCGCCAGCCGCGCTTCACCGTCTCGCGCATCAGCTGGTAGGCGGTGTGGCCGGCGAGGAACTCCATCGCCACCCACCAGCTGCCCTCGAACTCGCCGAGCTCGAGCACCTGGCAGATGTGCGGGTGCGTGAGGCTCGCCATCAGGCGCGCCTCGTCGAGGAAGAGGTTCACGAACTGCGGCTCGTCGGCGAGCGACGACATGAGGCGCTTCACCGCGACGCGCTTGGCGAAGCCCACCGGCCCGTCGAGCCGCGCCTCCCAGACCTCTGCCATCCCTCCCGAGGCGACGACGCGCGCGAGCGTGTACGGGCCGACGCGTTGACCGGGAGACCACGCCGTGAACCCCACGGCCCGGCACTTTCGGGAGACTCCCTTCACCCGTCAAGTCCCGGGCCCGAGGCCTCCCATGCGGGCGTGGCGGCTTTCGCCCTCGGGTGCCGGCGCTATGCTGCGCGCGGTGATGCTCGCGTGTCTGGTGATGACTCTCGTCTCGGCGTCGCCCGCATCGCCCGCCGAGCGGCTCGTGCAGGCCCAGGCCGCCTACGACGAGCTGCGGTTCGACCAGGTGCTGTCGTTGACGCCGCCGCCGGGCGAGTGGCAGCGGTTCAGCCGGGCCCAGGTGGTGCAGGCGCTGACGTTGCGCGCGTTGGCGTTGGCGTCGGTGAAGCGCTTCGACGACGCCGCGCCGCTGTTCCGTCAGGTGCTGGCGCTCGAGCCGGGCTTCGTGTTGCCGGATCAGTTCGGCCCCAGGGTGCGCACGCTGGTCGCCGAGGCGAAGGACGCGGCCGCGCGCGCTGGCACGCTGGGGCTCTCGATGGAAGGAGGCGCGCTCACCGTGCAGGGCCTCGGCAGCGGCCTGGTCGAGTCGGTGACGCTGTCGTGGCGCGCCGCTGGAGCTCCGGGCAGCGTCACCGTTCCAGCCGCGGCGAGGCTCGAGGCGCCGTGGCCCGCGAGCGGACGCGTCGAAGCGTGGGGTGTGGTGCTGGGGCCGGGCCAGTCGGTGGTGGCGACGTGGGGTTCGGCCGAGACGCCCAACGTGCTGGGCTCGGAGCCCGTGATGGCGGCGCCGGTGGCCTCGGAGCGCGGCCTCGGCGGCTCGGGTGTGGTGGGGCTGGTGCTCGGCGGCGCGGGCCTCGTCGCGGTCGGCGTCGGCGCCGCGCTGTTGGCGGAGGCCGGTCGGCCAGCCCAGGTGCTCGCTGGAGCGACGCGTGACGCCGAGGGCCGCATCACCTCGCTCACCCAGCGTGACGCGTTCGCGCTCGAGGCGGCGGCCCAGCGCTCGTTCGACGTGGGCCAGGTGCTGCTCATCGCAGGTGGCGTGGCGGTGGCGGCCGGGGTGACGCTCTTCATCGTCGACCGGGTCCAGGTGTCGGCCGGGCCTGGCAGCGTGAGCCTCACCGTGCCGCTCGATGCGCAGTTCGGTCTGGCGGGGACGCGTCGATGAATCGAGGGGGGTTCGTGACGGTCCTCGTCGCCGCGGCGTGGGCGTGTCAGCGCACGCCCGCGTTCGTCGACCAGCCGTTCTCGTGCCAGTCCGCAGGTGATTGTGCCGACGGGTTTGCCTGTGTGGACGGTCAGTGCGCGCGGAGCGCAGACGCTGGAGATGGCGGCGCGGGTGGTTCAGCCGGCGGCGCGGCCGGTGGTTCGTCGGGCGGCGTGGCGGGTGGATCCGCCGGCGGTGCGGCGGGTGGTTCGTCGGGCGGCGTGGCGGGTGGATCCGCCGGCGGTGCCGCGGGTGGTTCGTCGGGTGGAGTGGCGGGCGGATCAGCCGGTGGGGCGGCTGGTGGTGGCAGCGGTGGTGGTGGCAGCGGTGGTGGTGCTGCCGACGGGGGCACGGCGTTGGGTGGCACCTGCGTCACCTCGACCACCTGCCAGTCGGGCCTCACCTGCGCCGACGGCGTCTGCTGTGAGAGCGCGTGCTCGGCTGCGTGCGACGTGTGCAACCTCTCGGCATCGCGTGGACGCTGCGTCGTGGCTCCAGCGGGCACGACGTGTGGGCTGTACGCGTGCAACGGCGCGCAGGCGACGTGCCCCACCTCGTGCAGCAGCGGCGATGCGGGCTGCGCCCTCGGAGCCACCTGCACGCCCCAGAACACCTGCCAGCGCTGCTGGTCGGGCTTCACCGACGCCTTCTCGGGCAGCGCGCCGCAGTGGACGCTCCTGGGCGCCACGGTGACGAGTGAGCTCGACGTGCCCGTGCGCAGCCGCAACAGCGCGCCCGACCTCGCGTCGGCCCAGACGACGGGCACGTTGCCGCTGCGGGGGTGTGGGGTGAGCGTCGAGCTGACGGCGAAGCCGAACCTCGGCAACAACTTCGAGGGCTTCATCGGCCTGCAGCCCGCCATCGGCATCGCGCCGACGTTCCGCTTCGAGATGGACGCTCGGGGCCTCGTCGCCGCGTGGCGGTTGTCGGACGGGGGCACGGGCGCGACGGTGCTCGCGGTGCCGACGGCGAACTGGCCACGCTTCCTCCGCCTCGAGGAGTCGGGCGGGCAGGTGCGTTTCCGCACGGCCTTCACCACCGCCTTCACGACGGTCCAGACGGTGCCGCACAACGAGGCGCTCGACGCGTTGGTGCTGCGCGTCGAGGCGTCCTACCCGCAGCAGCCGGGCAACGCGTCGAGCTCCATCACCGTCGACAACGTGAACCTGGCCCCCTGAGCGGGGCTCGTTTTCGTCGGGCGGCAAACCCGCACCTGCTCGAGGAGCCAGCGCCTGGTGTTCTCGTCCGCGCTGGTGCACGACGCGGCCTTGGGGCCCCGCCGCTCGCACTCTCGTGCGCCGGCCGTTCCGGACTTGCGCTGCACGACGTGGCCTCGGGCCCCGCCGCTCGAACTCTCGTGCGCCGGCCGTTCCGCAGTTGCGCTGCACGACGCGGCCTTGGGGCCCCGCCGCTCGCACTCTCGTGCGCCAGCCGTTCCGCACTTGCGCTGCACGATGTGGCCTCGGGCCCCGCCGCTCGCACTCTCGTGCGCCGACCGTTCCGGACTTGCGCTGCACGACGTGGCCTCAGGGCCCCCGCCGCTCGCATTCTCGTAGGCCGGCCGTTCCGCAGTTGCGCTGAC
>JALOQF010000579.1 GCA_025459425.1 Myxococcaceae bacterium
CAGGTGCGCCGCGTCGGTGAGCAGTTCTTCGTGAAGGACCTCGGCTCGCAGAACGGCTCGTTCGTCAACAAGACGCGCATCGCCAGCGAGGTCGAGGTGAAGATCGGCGACACGCTCGCGCTCGGCAACGCGCTGCTGCGGCTGCGCGGGCCGATGCAGAAGGGCGAGAAGCCGCCAGCCCCCGTGCAGCAGAGCGGCAAGGCGCGCGTGCCCACCGCCGTCGTGGCGCGGCCGCAGTACTCGACCGGTCAGCTCAAGGCCGTCAACTCGAGCCGCATGGTGAAGATCGCCGTGTTCGCCGGCGCCGTCGGCTTCGGCCTCGCCGCGGTGCTCGCCTTCGCGCTCATTCGGATGGCGACGGGCACGGCGCCGGTTGCCAGCACGACCCCGAAGGACACCACGCCTGCCTCGGCCGAGCCGAACGACGCCATTGCGGAAGCGCTGAAGAAGAAGCAGGCCGTCGCGGTGGTCGCGCCCGTGCGCGCGGCTCCGGCGCCGGCTCCCGAGGCTGCGCCCGAGGAGCCCACCATCGACGAGGGCTCGACCACGGTCACCCGCTCCGCTGGCACGGCGCCCACCGTCGCACCTGCGAAGATCGCTCCCGCCGTCAACCGCCTCGCCGCGGCCACCCGTCGCGTGGCCGTGCCATCGAAGACCGAGGAGGCGGAAGACGAGGCTCCCAAGGGCGGCTCCAAGCGCACCCAGATTCTCGCGCCGTACGAGCGTGGCAACGCCGAGGGCTCCCTCGAGCTCGCCCGCTCTGCCGGCGACAAGGAGCTCGCCGGCCAGCTCACGACCTTCATCACCGCCTACGACAACGGCCAGGAAGCCCTGTTGAGCAACAACGGCACCGTGGCCATCAAGGAGTTCACCAAGGCGCTGGCGATCGACGAGAAGCTCTCGAGCGGCTGGGGCAAGTACAGCGGCGAGATCCGCAAGCACCTGGGCAACCTCTACTTCCTCGTCGGCAAGCAGTACGAGGCCAACGGCGACGACGACAAGGCGAAGGCCGCGTATGGCGCAGCGCTGAAGTACGACCCCTCGAACTCGAAGGCCAAGAACGCGCTGGGGGCCTCGGCGAGCAGCGGCGGTGACGAGGAAGCGCCCGCACCGAAGCCGGCGCCCAAGAAGGCGCCCAGCAAGACGAGCATCGACGACGCGTTCGGCGACTGACGCGAACTGCGAGGCTGGTTCACCTCGAGGGCTCGGGAACGCACGGCGTCCCGGGCCCTTCGTCGTTCCTGGCTTGGGTGAGTTACGCGCGCGGCACCAGCGCCGAGCGCTGAGCTGGCCCAGCCCTTCGTGCTCGACACGCTGCTCCCCCAACGTCTGGCTCGCCCGGCGCCTCGGCCGCTGGGGCCGAGCTGGGCGTCGGGCCGCTCCGGGCTGCTGCACAGCGACGCAAACGACGTGTCGCCCCGCTCGCGCATCGAGCCGTCGAGTGCCGTCAGCCAGAGAGCGCGTCGAGAGGTCACCACACCGCTTCGCGAACGGCAGCGACGCCGCGTCAGAAGGCGACGCCGATGCGCACGAGGTGCAGCGTCAACGCGAGCGTCGGGCCCGGGCTGCGCGGGGACATGTCGCCGAAGAGGGCGCCGCCGAACGAGCTGGTCCAGGTCGGGTTCGACGAGGACGCATCGGGCGAGACCGCGAAGCCGCCTCCGACGCCCAGCACGGAACCGATGAAGAAGGGCCCCACCGTCCACTGCGCGGCGAGGTCGACCGCTGCGCCGACCTCGACCGTCGACCAGCGCGTGCGCCGGGCGCTGGTCTCAGGGCTCTCGAGCGTGCTGTTGCTGCTGCCGATTACGTAGAGCTTTGGCGTGAGGAACACGCCACGCACGCCCTCGCCAACGAGCCGAATCGATGGGCCTGCAGAGGCCGACACGCTGGTGGTCGCGGGGAACTCCTCACTCCCGCCAGGCGCCGTACCAGGAGCCGTGACGACCGCGACGTCGACGGTGAACGACCAGCGCTCCGCGGCGCCGAGCTGCGCGCCAGCCGAGACGCTCAATCCGCTCCCGAGGCCGGAGAACAGCACGCTGGTGAGCGGGTGGAGGAACACCGCAGTGCTCGGAGCCTGATCCACGGGCCGCACCTCGGAGCCCTCACGCGGCGCCGCGGCGATCACGAGGGCGAACAGGAAGGGCGTCATGGCAGCGTCAGAAGGCAGCGCCCACGCGCAGCAGATGCACGTTGAAGGCGAGCACCGGCCCAGACATGCGATTGGGGTCGTCTGCGCCGAGACCGGCTCCAAAGGCGCTCAGCGGCCCGACGTAACCCGTGGAAGACGGGCCCAGGTACCAGCCGCCACCGATGCCCAGCACCGACCCGATGAAGAAGGAACCGAACGTCCACTGAAAGCCGAGGTCGACGGCCAGGCCGACCTCGCCCGAGTTCCAGCGCTCGCGCGCGGTCGTTTCGGAGGGAAAGAGACCGGTCGGAAGCGTTCCTCGGGCCACCCGGTGGCTCGCGTTGGTGATGGCGTAGAGCTTCGGGGTGACGAAGAAGCCGTTCAGCCCACGGCCCCACGCGCGCCAGGAGGCGCCCAGTGACGCCCCGAGGCTCAGCCCGCCGGGGAACTGCTCCGAGGCGGTCGGGCGTTGGCCCGGGCCCCAGACGAACGCGGCGTCGAAGGTGATGGACCAGCGGTCGGTCTGGACGAGCTGGGCACCCGCAGAAGCGCTGACTGCTCCGAAGAGTGCGTACACGGCGCTGGCGAGGGGCTGAACGAAGACCGCGGTGCGCGGCTCCTGAGGCGGCGGAGGCACGGCGGGCGTACTGCCGAGGATCAGCGAGAGAACGAAGCTCATCGCGGCGCACGTGAGCAACGCCGGTGCCAGCATCGCCGGGTCCTGTGAATCATGGGAAACGACGGACCCTGGCGCACGGTCCGGGCACGTGTGTCAGGGCAGGCCTGTCACGGCCGAGCCAGACTTCGGGGGAAGGCGCGGGGGTGAACCGGTGCGACCCGGTTCGAGCGGCTCGTCACACGAGCATGCTGCCGAGGCCAGGGCTGCATCCCTTCCGAGAGGCCGTGGAGCCCGGGCGCGCTATGCGCCCACCGCCCTTGTCGGAGCGACGCTTCGGGCCGCTGACGCCTTCGCCGCCTTCGCGGCAGAGGTGCTTCGCCACGCCCCACGCTGCTCGAGGCCCTCGTGAGCGCCCGTACGGGGGCTGAACCTTCGGCACCGACCGACATGATGGAAGTCGCGCCCTGTGCTTCGA
>JALOQF010000223.1 GCA_025459425.1 Myxococcaceae bacterium
GGGCCTGAAGGCGCGCGCGGCCAGCGGCTCGCTCACGCTCAACCGTGAGGACTGGGGCCTGACGTGGAACATGCCGATGGCGAACAGCGGCTTCGTCGTGGGCAAGGACGTGAAGGTCGCCCTCGAGGTCGAGCTCATGAAGAAGCCGGCCGCTGCGGCGCCCGCGAAGGCCGCGCCGGCGAAGAAGTAACCCACCCCTCAGCAGCGTCGTTCGACCGACCCCGGCTCGCCCTTTCGTGGCGGGTCGGGGTCTCGTCTTTCCAGCGCGCGTGTTGGCTGCAGGCGTCGTCGGGAACGTCGGGACGCGCCCTGTGGCGTGTTTCGAAAACAGAACGCCGTGTTTGGGGAGAGCCAGCTGTTCAACAAGAAGAACGGCCTTACCATGTGCTCACCAACCCGAAGCAAGGAGACACCCCCATGAACGCAGCTGCCGCTCCCTCCACCTCGTCTTCGACCTCCACGCCCAGCAAGGGGCTCCACGTCGGCCTCTGGGTCGCTCAGGGGCTGCTCGCCGCGGCATTCCTGATGGCTGGCGGCATGAAAGTGTCGGCACCGCTGGAGCAGCTTCAGGCGCAGATGCCCTGGGTGACCGGCGCGATGGGCGGCGCCGTGCGGTTCATCGGCATCGTGGAGCTGCTTGGCGCGCTGGGCCTGGTTCTCCCTGCAGCGACGCGAATCATGCCGAAGCTCACGCCGCTCGCGGCCGCTGGGTTGTTGACCGTCATGGTGCTCGGTGCGCTCACGCACATCAGCCGCGGCGAGTACCCGATGATCGTCGCGAACCTGGTTCTCGGCGGCCTGGCGGCCTTCATCGCGTGGGGGCGGTTCAAGCTGTCGCCCATCGCCGCGAGGGGCTGAGCACATGGCCAGGCGCTCGAACGGCCGTGAACGCATCGGCCGCCGCACCTTCATCGGCGGTGCGACCGCTGCGGTCGCCCTGCACGCAGCAGCAGCTCGAGCCGACCCGCGGCGGGTCGTTCCCCAGAAGGACGGAGGACGCATGACCACGATGCCCACCATCTACCTGCCGCACGGCGGCGGCCCCTGGCCCTGGACGCCGGCGTTCACGCCAGCGCTCGCGGCCGACTACGTCCCCCTCCGCGCCTACCTCGAGGGCCTTTCCCGCGCCCTTCCGGGTCGACCCACCGGCGCCATCGTCATCTCGGCGCACTGGGAAGAGCGGCTCCCGACCGTGCTCACCAGCGAACGACCACCGATGGTGTACGACTACCAGGGCTTTCCGGCCGAGACGTACTCGGTCCGATGGAATGCGCCCGGGAGCCCACGGCTCGCAGCGCAGGTTCGACAGCTCCTCTCGGCCGCCGGCATCGAGAGCGCGGAAGACCCACGTCGGGGCTTCGACCACGGCACCTTCGTTCCGATGAAGCTCGCGTTCCCCGGCGCCGAGATTCCGACGATTCAGCTCTCGCTCGACGCGGGGTACGACCCCGCGCGGCACCTGGCCATCGGTCGAGCGCTCTCGAGCTTGCGGGCGCAGGGGGTCTTGATCATCGGCAGCGGGATGAGCTGGGAGGACTTTCGGGCCCGAGACCTCGTGCGCCGCTCGAGCGCCTTCGACGAGTGGTTTCGTCACGCCGCCTCCGCCCCGCCCGAGACCCGCGACCAGATGCTCGCGAACTGGACCGAAGCGCCCCATGCGCGCGCGGCCCACCCACACGAGGAGCACCTCTTGCCCATGATGGTGGCAGCCGGTGCGGCAGGGAGCGACTCGGGTCACGTCGCGTGGACCGGGAGTCTGATGGGCATTCGTCTCAGCGCCGTTCACTTCGGGCAGGCGTCGGCGGGCTGACGCATGCGGTCCGGTCGCGTGCCCCGGGTGTCGGTCGGTGTCGTCTGCGCACTCCTGGCATGCTCGAAAGGAGCACGAACCCCCGTGTCCGAAGACGGTCTTCCCGGTTCGCACGTCGACTCGAGCACTCCGCAGCCTCGGGTGCTCCGCATCGCGCCCAGCGCGCCGCGGCGTCGGTTGTTCGTGTTCCTCCATGGGTACGGGGCGCGCGCCGACGACCTCCACGGTGTCGCCGAAGCGCTCGCGGCGTCGTTCCCCGACGCAGAGAGCCTCTTGCCCGATGGCTTTGCCCCGACGGCCAACGGTGCAGGTCGGCAGTGGTGGAGCATCGAGGGCATGACGGACGAGAACCGCACTCAGCGCATCACCGCGGCGGGCACGGCCTTCGAGCGCTGGCTCGACGCCGAGCTCGCGCTCCGGTCGCTCGGCACCCGCGACGTCACGCTCTTCGGCTTCTCACAAGGCGCCGCGCTCGCCGTCACGGTGGGCACCCGTCGCTCGCTCCACGCGGTGGTCTCGTTCTGCGGCCGGCCCATCGAGGTGCGCGAGGTCCCCGTGAAGACCCCGCTGCTGCTCGTTCACGGCACGCAGGACCAGTTCATCTCCATCGGCGAGGCGACCCGGTTCGAGGCGGCGCTTCGGGCGCACGGTGCGCCCGTCGAGCTCCGGCTGCTGCAGGGGCTCGGGCATGGCATCAGCGGAGACGCAGTAGGCCTCGCACGCACCTTCGTTGCTGCAGTCCCCGCCGAGCACCCGTCACGATGACGTGGCTCGCCTGATGCGGCCACGGTGAAGCGAGCGCGTTCGACTCCGGCAGCGGGCGTCAGGGCCAGGCGAGGAGCGCTCCGGGACGCCGCACCCCGCGTGGTGGCGCGAGGCGTCGACGGGCATGACGCGCGCGCGTGGGAACCCGTTCACCGCGCCGGTGTCGAGCGCTCGTCCGCCCGCCACGAGGAAGCCCATGACGACCGCCGCGCTCGCCATCTCCGTTCGTTGGGGAGACCGCCTCATCGACGCGACGCTCCTGCGCCGCGGCACCGGAGCCGCCTTCTCGCTGGGCAGCGGCGCCGGCGCCGACGTGCCCGTACCGCGCGCGGGCAAGGCCGTGTTCCGCTTCGAGGGCGAGGTGCCGCGCGTCGACTTCACCGACGGGGTGCGCGGCGAGGTGCTGCGAAACGGCGAGACGCCGCTGGCGATGAGCGACGTCATTCATCGCGGCCTGGCGGTCGAGGCCAGAGAGGGGTGGTCGCTGCCGCTGGGTCGCCGCGACGGCGTGCTGCTCGAGTTCGGCGAGCTGGCCGTCGAAGCGTGGCCAGTGAAGGCACCGACGATGGTGTCGCGGCTGCGCGAGGCGTGGGACTACCAGTGGCTCAACGTGTTGCTGGTGACGCTGATGCTGGGCCTGCTGCTGGTGCTGCGGTTCGAGCTCACCTCGATGGAAGGTGAGGCCTTCCAGGAAGACGGGCTGTCGACGGCGGCGGTGACGATGCGCCGCGTGCTCGTCACGGCGCACAAGCCCGAGCCGCGGAGCGCGCCCGTCGAGGCGCCGGACCAGAAGCCGGGCCAGCAGCCAGCCTCGGCCGGCGCCCCGAAGCCGAAGCCCATGCCGGTGACGCACGGGACGGGTGGGGTGCCCGTGCCGACGTCGGCGGTGAAGAACCTCTTCTCGGGCCTCGGTGGGCAGGGCGTGCTGGGGAACGGCGGGCTGTCGAACGAGCTGACGCGCGCGATGGGCCACGTCGTCGGCGCCGGAAACGGGCTGGGCGGCCTCACGCTGCGGGGCAACGGCGGCGGCGGCGACGTCGGCGGGCCGGAGCGCATCGGCTCCATCGGCCGCACACCGCTCGGGCCAGGAGGCGCGCACGACGTGAAGCTCGTGAAGGACGGCTCCGCGGCGCCACCGTCGAATGAATCGCCGCCCGTCATCACCTGCGCCGCGGTGGGCTGTCTCGACAAGGAGCTCATTCGCAAGGTGGTGCGCGACCACCTGGCCCAGGTGCGCTTCTGTTACGAGTCGCTGCTCTCGCGGCACCCCTCGCTCGAAGGGCGCGTGGTGGTGAAGTGGCACGTGACGGGCGCCGGCGCGGTGGACTCGTCCGAGGTCGTCTCGACGCCGCACCCGGAGCTCGGCCAGTGCCTCGCGGGCCGCGTGCGCACCTGGCGGTTCCCCGCAGCGAAGCAGGCCGAGGCGGGCTTCACGGTGTCGTACCCCTTCGTCTTCAAGCAGTCGGGGAGCTGACCTTCCTGCTCAGAAGGTAGGGCCGACGGTGAAGCGCAAGACGGGCTGCGGCGCCCAGCCCTGGCTCACCGGCCGCTGGATGCCCGGCAGGAAGACGACGTCGGGGTTCGCGGGGAAGCCGAGGAACGTCGTACCGGCGTCGGTGGTTGGCTGGTGCCACACCTGGAGCCCCGCGCCAACGGACAGCACGAACCGGCCCTTCGGCGAGAAGGTGTAGCCGAAGAGACCCGCCGGGCCGACGAGCAACGTGCCCGTCTGCGAGAAGTAGAAGAGCGTGCCCTGGGCCGAGAGAAAGGGCCCTTCCAGCGCGCGCTCGCCCAGGTACACCCGCGCGCCGAGCTCGAGGCCCGCCTGGAGAATGAGGCTGCCGCCGATGGCGCCGAAGAGCGTCACGGTGCGCGTCACGGCCCGCTCGACCTCGAAGGACAGGTGGGTCGCGAAGAGGCTCAACGGCGCGAAGTGCAGCGCCGTCGTCGGCTCGGGCTCGGCGAGGACCCGCTTCGGCGGCGCTGGCGCAGGCTGAGGCACCTCGAGCGGCACGTCGCTGGGGAACAGCGGCGGCGGCGAAAGCTGCGAGAGGCAGAGGAGGAGCGCGACGCCCACGGCCCTTCACTCTCGCCGGTTCGACGCGCGCAGAGAAGGGAGGACGACTGGCCCGGGCAGTCACTTCGTCGACGCGCCAGGCGGCCAGGCCAGCACGAGGTCGCACGGAGGCGGAAGGCCAGCGTCCGGCGTCGAGCTCAAGTCAAGGCACTGCAGCGAGGTGCGTCGACCCTTCACGTCGCCAACGGCGAGCGTGACCGACAGCGGTTGCCCCCGGGCCTGCGTCGCGACCGTCGTGCAGGTGAACGGTTTGCCGTCGAGCAGACACGGCCTGTCGATGGCCTCGGAGCCACTCTGCGCGGCGAGCCGGTAGCTGAGGAGCTTCTGTCGCGCGAGCGGTTCCTCGTCGGGAGCGTCGGCCCACAGCAGGCGTGCCTCGGCGCACTCCAGAAGCCCTGGCGCTGGCGCGGCGCACCCCGCAGGTGTGGGCAATCGGACGCCCGTCCACGTGGGGGCAGGCTCGGCTCCACCATCTGACCCTCCTGCCATCGGCGCGGAAGCGAGGGCGGCGGCATCTCGGAGCTGAGCGAGGGGAAGGGCCTCGAGGGCCGAGAAGACGGCGTCGCATCCCTCGAGCTCCGAGCGTTGGCCGCTGGCGGTGCAGACGAGTACCCGGAACGTGTGCTTCTCGGCGACTTCGCGTCGCAACAGGACGCGCAGGTGCATCATCGCGGACCTGGCCCGGGCGTCGTCGAAGACCGTCACCTCGTCGACGGCAACGTTCCGCCCGCGGAGGGGCACCTTCAGGCGGCGCCGCTGGGTCGTGGTGAAGGCCTGGGTGATGCCGGTCACCACCAGGTCCTGCACGGTGCCGATGGGGCCGTCGGCGACGAGCCGCGTCGCCTGGCCCACGAGTTCGCCGCAGGTCACGGCCGAAGCCTCGTCGGCCCTGACCTCGCAGGGGGTCGCGTTGATGGCGAGCGTGAGCAGCGTCGCGAGCATGGACCAGGCTGTTTAACCTCATTCAGGCGGTCAACGCCGTGACGCTCGTGCCTCGCCGTCGTTGTGGTCGACGCCCGTTCGGCCGGCCGGTAGCGTCGCGCCCCGCATGGAGGGCCCGGCCTCGTTCCCCACCACCCGCTGGACGCTCATTCTCGCGGCGAAGTCGTCGCCCGAGGCGCGGCGCGCGGCGTGGACGAGCCTCATGACGACGTACTGGAAACCGCTCTACGTCTTCTTGCGCCGCAAGGGCCTCGACGCCACCGCCGCGCAGGACGGCGTGCAGGACGTGCTGACGCTGCTGCTCGAGCGCGACGTGCTCGAGCGGGTGACGCCCGAGAAGGGCCGGCTGCGCGCCTACCTGCGCACCGTCGCGCAGAACTGGCTCAACACCCGCCATGAAGCGGCCACCGCCGTGAAGCGCGGCGCTGGCGCGGCCACGGTGGCCATCGACGAGGTGATGGCCGAGCGGCTCCTCGTCGACGACGGCCTGTCGCCCGAGGCGGCCTACGAGCGCGCGTGGGCGCAGGCCGTGATGGAGCGCGCCCTCGACGCGCTCGCGCAGGAGTTCGCGCGCGGCGAGCGCACCGGTCCCTTCGAGGTGGTGAAGCTGTTCTTCGGCGCCGGCACGCCGCCCTCGTACCGCGACGTCGCCGCCCGTCATCAGATGTCGGTGCCGCAGCTCAAGTCGTTCCTCCACCGCTCGCGCGAGCGCTTCCGGCAGCTCGTCGAGGCCGAGGTGGGCGAGACGGTGCTGCACGAGGCCGAGCGGGCCGCCGAGGTGCGCGACGTGCTGGCGCCGGAGCTGAAGTGACGGCTGGCTGTGCGCGCTGCGGCAGGCCGCTCCCGCCGGGTGGCGTGTGCCCGTCGTGTCTGCTCGACGACTCTGGCGCGGTCGAGTTCGCCGGCCTCGAGCTGGGGGACGAGCTGGGCCGCGGCGGCATGGGCACCGTCTTTCGCGCTCACCACCGCGCGCTCGGCCGTGACGTGGCGGTGAAGGTGCTCGCACCCGAGGTCGCAAAGGACGCCGACGTGCGCGCGCGCTTTGCCCGCGAAGCCCACGCGCTGGCCCGGCTCGACCACCCGCACATCGTGCGCATTCACGACGCCGGCGTCGAAGAGGAAGACCCCTATGTCGTGATGGAACTCGTCGACGGCGGCCCCGTGTCGAAGCGGCTCCCGCTGCCCGTCGACGAGGCCCTGCGCGTGACGCGCCAGGTGTGTCAGGCGCTGGCGTACGCGCACGCGCGCGGCGTCATCCACCGTGACGTGAAGCCCGAGAACGTGCTGCTCGACGCGAAGGGCGACGTGAAGCTCGGCGACTTCGGCATCGCGCGCCTCGTGGGCGTCGACGGCCGCTCGTGGACCGTCACCCGCCCGGACGTCGCGGTGGGGAGCGTGGGCTTCATGGCGCCCGAGGTGCTCGAGGGCGCGCCGCCCGCTCCGACGATGGACGTGTACTCGACCGGGGCGCTGCTCCGCGCGCTGCTCACCGGCCGGCCGCCCGTCGGCGAGGTCGAGCCGCTGCCGCTGGGGCTCGAGCGGGTCGTGCGCAAGGCGATGGCCGCGCGGCCTTCCGACCGGTTCCCCGACATGCAGGCGCTCGAGGCTGCGCTCTCGGTGGCCACCTCGCTCCCCGTCGACGAGCGGTATTGGATTCTGGCCGTCGCCGGCGTGCAGACCGCAGCCATCGCGACGGTGCTGTGGGCGGCGCTGTTGTCGCTGACGCCGCGGGTGCTCGAGCAGAACGACTTGATGCCGCTGGTGGCCTACGGCACCCAGGCCGTGGGGCCGGGGCAGGTGATGACGCGGGCGCGCTTCGAGACGGGCGCCGTGCTGGTGGCGCTCGTCGCCGTCGCCCTCGCCGTGGCCGCCACCGCGGCCCTGCGTCGACACTGGCGCCTCGAGGGCCTCGACCGGCCATCGCCCGAGGCGCCGCTGAGCGAGGGACGGGTCGTGTTCGGGCTCGGCGTCTTCACGCTGGCGACGTACGGCCTGCGCCTGTGGGCGGTGTCGAAGGGCTACGTGCTGGGCGCCGAGGCCGGGCCGTCGTGGCTGTCATTCCTGCCGTTCTTCGGCGGGTTGCTCGAGGTGGTGGTGCTGTTCTTCACCGTGTCGGCGGCGCTCGAGGCGTCGCGCCGGCAGCGCCTCCTGTCCAGGGAGCCGTGGCTCGTCGTCGGGCAGCTCATCGCCCTGGTGCCCCCCGCGGCGGAGTTCGTCAGGACGCTGTGAAGCCGCCAGGTCTCCAGCTCGAGCGAGGCTGAACGCACCTCCGAGTCCCGCCGCTCACGTCGCCGGCTCGCCCGTCTTCCGCTGCGGGTGCACCCCCAGCTCATTCATCAACCGGTGCAGGTACGTGCGCTGCAGCCCGAGTTCCCGCGCCGCCTGACTGACGTTGCCATTCGTTCGCGCGAGTGTCTCGGCCACCAGCTCGGTCTTGAACTGCAACACCTCGTCGTGGAACCCGGCCCGCTTGCGCTTCGCCGTCGACAGCATGGCCACGTCACGCGGCAGGTGCGCGAGCGACAGCCCGCCGAGCGACAGCGCGCGCCGCAGCACCGCCTCGAGCTCGGCCACGTTGCCCGGCCACGCGTACCGCTCGAGCGCCGACAGCACGGGCGCGGGCGCAGGCGTGGCCACGCCCATCGACGACAAGAGGTGCGCCACGAGGTCGTCCACGTCGTCGAGCCGCTCGGCCAGCGGCGGGAGCACCAGCTGCACCACGCCCACCGTCGCCACCACCGCCGGGTCGAGCGGCGCGCGCGACGTACAAATCCAGAACACGTCGGGGCTCTCGCGCACCAGCTCGGCCAGCTCGTCCTGAATCGACACCGACGCCTGCTCGAGGTGGTCCACCACCACCGTGCCGCCGAAGCCAGGCTTCTTCGCCAGCCCCTTCACCAGCGACAGCCCTTCGCGCGCTTCCACCTGCACGAAGGGCGTTCGCAGGAACCCGCCACGCCGATGCACGTGCCGCGCGAGGTGCGAGTGGCCCGCGCCCGACGGCCCCGTGATGAGCGTCGGCAGCCGCTTCGACGCCGAGCGCTCCACCACCGCCGCCACCGCCCGCAGCCCGCCCCCGGCCCCCACCAGCGGCGACGGCGGGCACGACACCTCGAGCGCCTGCCATGCGCGCTGCAGCGCCTCGGCGTCGGCCTCGCTCGAGCGCGAGAAGTGAATGAGCTGCTCGATGAGCAGCTGCATCAGGTCCGCCGCGATGCGCACCTCGCGCACGTTGAGGCTCGGCGTCTGCCGCAGCTGCGCGAGCGCCTCGTCGAAGCCCGGCGCCCAGCCCTGCCGCGCCGCCCGGTGCGCCACCGACTGCTCCTCTTCGAACACGTGCTCGGCCCGCGTGAAGCCACACGTCGCGATGAGCCCCAGCATCTTCCCGTCGACGACGATGGGCGCTCCCAGCGTCTGCAGCCCGATGTGACAGGGCTTCTGCGTGAAGTCGCCCTGGCTCAGCTGCTTCGTCGCGAAGAGCCCCGTGCCCGCCGACAGGCACGCCTTCATGCCCTTCTTCCGGTCCGTGCAGATGCGCGTACACAAGGCGTTGTTCGTCGGCATGAACTGCCCGGGGGGAATGCCGACCACCCGCGCCTTCGGCGTCACGAAGAGAAAGGTGAGCCCCAGGCTGTCCTTCACCTTCTCGGTCAGCTTGCGAACCACCGGGTGCCGCGAGAGCGCTTCGAGGTCGAGCTCCGCCATGGTGAAGCGGAGTGTATCTCTGAAGTGACACCTCGCGGAAGGTCTCGAGCTGTCCTGCGCGGGAGGACAGCCGACCGGGCACGCTCACTCCAGCTCCGTCGTTGAGGGGCGCGGGCGCTCGGTGAAGGGCCTGTTTTTACGAAGCTTCTTCCATGGCCGAGGGCTTGCTCAGGGCACGGGCCATGCGCCGTCTCCGCCTCGCCTGCGCCGCTGTCCTTGCTGCCGCCTGTGCGCCGGGGGTCATCGTCATGCCGCCGCCGGCCCCGGTGGAGCCGCCCACGCTCTCGCCCCTCGCGCTCACGCCCGTGAGCGGCACGCGGCCCGTCGCGTCCGAGGTGATGGCGACCTCGGGCGCCGTGGGCCTCACCCTCATCTCGGGCCAGGTCGCCGTCGCCACGCTCGACCGCGTCTCGACCCGCGCTGGCACCAGCCTCTCGCCGGTGCCCGTGGGCGCGGTCGGTGACGAGTCGCTGGGCACCGTGCGCGGCCTCGCTCGCCGGGGCACCACGTCGCTCGTCCTCACCTCGACAGGTGTCTTCCTCGAGCGACAGGGGCGCCTCCTGCGCTCGCCCCTGTCCGACGGCCTCCAGCTTGGGTCGGCGAAGGGCCTCGACGTCGTCGGCGCCGGCGCGACCGAGGCCTGGTGGCTGCGAACGGATACGGGGCTGCAGCGCGCCACGGCGTCTGGCGTCGACCTGGTGTCGCTCGATGACCCCCGCGGCGGAGGCTCGGTGAAGGCGGTCGTCGGCCGTGACGCCACCACCGCGCTCGTCGTGCGCGGCGAGCGCCTGTATCTCATCGACGTCGCCGAGCCGAAGGTGACGGCGCTGGCACGCGGGGTGGGCGTCATCTCGGCCTCGGCCCGCCTCGACGACGGCACCGTGCTGTTTGCCACCGACGCGGGCCTGCTGCGGGTGTCGCCGACGAACGAGGTGGCGCTGCTGACGCTGGGCGAGCTGCCGGCGGTGCGCGACGTGTGGGCCGACGGTGAGCAGGCGCTGGTGACGTCGAACGGTGCGCTGTCGTCGCTCGTCGCCGACACCCTCACCACGCTCGGCGACGTCGCCTCGCCGCAGGCTTCGGGCCTGGTGCGTGACGCCTCGGGCGCCCTCTTCGTGCTCGACGGCGCCTCGCTCAAGCGTCTCGCGGCCCCCGCCGAGACGCCCGTCACCTTCGCCGACGTTCGCCCCTTCTTCACCGCGCACTGCACGAGCTGCCACACCTCGGGCGCGAACTACGCGCCGGTGTTCAATCTGACGAACCTCGCGGTCGCGCGCACCTGGGCGCAGCGCTCTCTCGCGCGCGTGAAGAACGTCGACATGCCGATGCCGCCTGCGTCGTCGGGCCTGCTCAGGCCAGCGCAGTACCAGGTGCTCGAGCGCTGGGTGGCGCAAGGACTGCTGCCGTGAAGATGCCCCGTGGAGGATGCATGAAGCACATCGTGTTCATCGTCGTGGCCGTGCTGTCGGCGACGGCCCTCGCGCAGCCGGCGGCCCAGTGCCAGCAGCCGCGCGACCTCGACAAGTACCAACTGCTCCGCCGGCTCTCGCTCGACCTGCGCGGCCGGGTGCCCGACGTGGCCGAGTACGAGGCCCTCGACGCCCAGCCCACCGTGCCGGCGAGCGTGATTCGTGACTACCTCGCCAGCGACGACTTCCGCGTCGTGATGCGCCGGTACCACGAGGACCTCTTCTGGCCGAACATCACCAACGTCGCCCTCAACAACGTCAACTCGCAGCTCACCACCCAGGGCAACCCCGCCGACGTCTGGTCGCTCTCGTCGACGGGCCGCCGACGCACCTACCGCGGGGTCACCGACGCCAACACCACCCACGGTGGCCAGTGCGGTGACTTCGAGCAGACGCAGTTCGAGCCGGGAGGCGGCTTTCGCCCGGCCGCCGCGGGCCTGCGCGTGACGATGGTGAACGGCGTCGCGGTCAGCCAGGAAGGCTGGCGCTGGGTGACGCCATACTGGTCCACCACGCCCATCAAGGTGTGCGCCTTCGACGCGCAGGAGACCGAGACCGTCACCCTCGGCACCGGCGCGACCGCGCGCACCCTCTCGTGCGGCCACTACGAGACGAACGGCCAGAAGAGCTGCGGCTGCGGCGCGGGCCTCAAGTTCTGCTTCGGCCCCACCGCCAGCGTGCGCACCGTCATCGCCAACTCGGTGCGTGAGCAGCTCGGCCGCATGGTCGACCGCGTCTCGACCGGTGGCCGTCCGTACACCGACCTGGTGCTGTCGCGCTCCGTGCCGGTGAATGGGCCGCTCGCCTTCTGGAAGAAGAACCTCGCCTCGAACCTGTCGACCAACCGCGTGTGGGCGATGCCGGACCCGAACGAGCCGCTCCCCACGCGGCCGTTCAACGACATGGTGTGGATCGACGTCGACCGCGGGAGCGACCTCCACGCGGGCGTCTTGACGACGGCGGCCTACCTCATCCGGTTCCAGACGAACCGCGCGCGCGGCAACCGCTACCGCCAGGACTTCGAGTGCGAGACCTACGCGCCCCCCTCGCGCCTCGAGACGCCGGCCGACGGCTGC